>NZ_JBFAQA010000005.1:16771-379754 GCF_040677005.1 Nonomuraea sp. NPDC049421 | reverse complement strand
TGAGCCAGGATCAAACTCTCCAAACAATGCTTGAAAAGAAGTCCTGGCCAACACCCACCAACCGATGGATGTCAACCAAAGGAATCCGTCAAAAATGACGGGGTTGTGCATCATGCACTGGCTTTTAACACACTGTTGAGTTCTCAAGAAACGGACGCGTACATCCGCACCAGAATCCTTGGGAGACCCCGGTGCGCGAGGCGCACATTTCGTTTCCTTTAGATTACCAGATCTGGACGAACCTTGTCAAACCGCCCGATCCGGGATCTTCCGGACTTCGCCCCTCTCGAGGCAACCCTGCTAACTTACTCCAACTTTGGGCTCTTGTCCAACCGCGTGGCGGACGCAACCCGAAGGTCGAGGTTCGTTCACTGGGATGTCAGGACCGATCGGCCCTGCGGTTGAAAACTCTAGCAGCCTCTGAGGCGTGGAAGGTCCACTCTCCGGTAACGAATGGACCTTCCCTGCGTGCGTACCGTCTAAACACCTAGGGCGGCGAGCTGCGCCTCGAGGCGGTCGATGTCCGCGGACGCCTGCTCGGCACGGCTCCTGACCTTGGCCACCACGTTTTCGGGCGCCTTGGCCATGAACTGCTCGTTGCCCAGCTTTGCCGCCACCTGAGCGGCCTCCTTGCGGGCGGCCGCGAGGTCCTTCTCCAGCCGCTTGCGCTCGGCCGCGACGTCGATGGCGCCGGCGGTGTCGAGCTCAACGCTCACGCCGCTCACCGTCAGGCGCGCGGTGGTGCTGAACGACTCGCCGGGCTCGGTGAGGCGCAGCAGCGAGCGTACGGCGCTCTCCTGGCCCGCCAGAGACGTGCCGGCCAGCCCCAGCCGCGCGGCCACCTTCTGACCCGGCTTGAGCCCCTGATCGGAGCGGAACCGGCGGACCTCCGTCACCAGCTCCTGCAGCGCCTCGATCTCGGCCTCGGCGTCGGGGTCGGTGAAGCGCGGGTCGGCCGTGGGCCACGGGGCCACCACGATCGACTCGCCACCGGTGACGGCCCGCCACAACTCCTCGGTCACGAACGGCACCAGCGGATGCAGCAACCGCAGCAGCGCGTCGAGCACGTGGCCGAGCACCAGCCGGGTGTGCTCCAGGCCCTCGCCGAGCTGGATCTTGGCCAGCTCGAGGTACCAGTCGCACACCTCGTCCCAGGCGAAGTGATAGAGCAGGTCGGACGCCTTGGCGAACTCGAACTCCTCGAACGCCGCGTCGGCCTGCGTGATCACCGTCTGCAGCCGCGACAGGATCCACCGGTCGGCCGCCGTCAGCTCGGCGCCCTCCAGCGACCCCACGGCCGCGCCGTTCATCAGGGCGAAGCGGGTGGCGTTCCAGATCTTGTTGCAGAAGTTGCGCGAGCCGGCCGCCCACTCCTCACTCACCGCGACGTCGGCGCCGGGGTTGGCGCCGCGCAGCAGTGTGAAGCGAGTGGCGTCGGCGCCGAAGCGATCGACCCAGTCGAGCGGGTCCACCACGTTGCCGAACGACTTCGACATCTTCTTGCCGTATTGGTCGCGGACCATGCCGTGCAGCGCGACGACACGGAACGGCGGCTCGCCGTCCATGGCGTACAGGCCGAACATCATCATCCTGGCGACCCAGAAGAACAGGATGTCGTAGCCCGTCACCAGCACCGAGGTCGGGTAGAAGCGCTCGAGCTCGGGCGTGTGGTCGGGCCAGCCCATCGTGGAGAACGGCCACAGGCCGGAGGAGAACCAGGTGTCGAGGACGTCGGAGTCCTGGACGTAACCGGCGGGCGGCTCCTCGTCGGGGCCGACGCAGACGACCTCGCCGCCGGGGCCGTACCAGACCGGGATGCGGTGGCCCCACCACAGCTGGCGGGAGATGCACCAGTCGTGCATGTCGTCGACCCAGTCGAAGTAGCGCTTGGCCATCTCCGGCGGGTGGATGCGGGTGCGCCCGTCACGCACGGCGTCGCCCGCGGCCTTGGCCAGCGGCGCGACGTTGACGAACCACTGCAGCGACAGCCTCGGCTCGACCACCGTCTTGCAGCGCGAGCAGTGGCCGACGGAGTGGAGGTAGGGGCGCTTCTCTGTGACGACGCGGCCCTCGGCGCGCAGCGCGGCCACCACGGCCGGACGCGCCTCGAAGCGGTCGAGCCCCTGGAAGGGCCCGTGCGCCGTGATCACGCCGCGCTCGTCCATGACGGTGATCGACGGCAGGTCGTGCCGGCGGCCGATCTCGAAGTCGTTGGGATCGTGGGCGGGGGTCACCTTGACGGCGCCGGTGCCGAACGAGGGATCGACGTGCTCGTCGGCGACCACCGGGATCATGCGCCCGGTCAGCGGCACCTCGACCATGGTGCCGACCAGGTGGGCGTAACGCTCGTCGGACGGATGAACGGCCACGGCGGTGTCGCCGAGCATGGTCTCGGCGCGGGTGGTGGCCACCACGATCTCGTCGGAGTAGCGGATGGAGACGAGCTCGCCTTCGTCCTCGCTGTGCTCGACCTCGATGTCGGACAGCGCGGTCAGGCAGCGCGGGCACCAGTTGATGATGCGCTCTGCGCGGTAGATGAGCCCCTCGTCGAAGAGCTTCTTGAAGATCGTCTGCACGGCCCGCGACAGCCCCGTGTCCATCGTGAACCGCTCGCGCGACCAGTCGACGCCGTCGCCGAGCTTGCGCATCTGGCCGAGGATCCGGCCGCCGGACTCCTCCTTCCACTCCCAGACGCGCTCGACGAACGCCTCGCGCCCGAGGTCGTGCCGCGACTTGCCCTCTTTGGCCAGCTCGCGTTCGACGACGTTCTGGGTGGCGATGCCGGCGTGGTCCATGCCGGGCAGCCAGAGCGTCTCGCGCCCCTGCATGCGGGCGCGGCGCGTCAGCGCGTCCTGGATGGAGTGGTCGAGGGCGTGCCCGATGTGCAGCACGCCCGTCACGTTGGGCGGCGGGAGGACGATGCTGTACGGCTCGCGCGAGCTGCCCGGGTCGGCGCGGAAGTAGCCTTCGGATACCCAGCGCTCGTAGCTGCGGGTCTCGACGTCGGCCGGTGTGTATTGAGTAGGCAGCTCTGGCGTTGTCACAGTGACCAATTCTAGGGAGACGGGAAAGCGGAACGCCCCATGGCCGGTGACCACGGGGCGTTGCCGATCTGACTGGTGGCGCTCAGGCCGACTTCTCGCGTGGTGTGCGCTGCTGCTTGGCGGCGAGCTGGTCGCGCGGGACGAGCGTCGGGATCGCGTGCTCGATCACCGACTCGCGGGTGATGACCACGCGGGCGACGTCCTGCCTGGAGGGCACCTCGTACATGACGGACTGGAGCACCTCCTCCAGGATGGCGCGCAGGCCGCGGGCGCCGGTGCCGCGCAGGATCGCCTGGTCGGCGATCGCCTCGAGGGCGCCGTCGGTGAACTCGAGCTCGACGCCGTCGAGCTCGAGAAGCTTGCGGTATTGCTTGACGAGCGCGTTGCGGGGCTCGGTGAGGATCTGGATGAGCGCCTCACGGTCGAGGTTGTGCACCGAGGTGATGACCGGGAGCCGGCCGACGAACTCGGGGATCATGCCGAACTTGAGCAGGTCTTCCGGCATCACGTCGCCGAAGATGTCGGCCGTGTCGACCTCTTCCTTCGAGCGGATGATGGCGTTGAAGCCGATGCCCTTCTTGCCGATGCGCGACTCGATGATCTTTTCCAGACCGGCGAACGCCCCACCGCAGATGAACAGCACGTTGGTGGTGTCGATCTGGATGAACTCCTGGTGCGGGTGCTTGCGGCCGCCCTGCGGAGGCACCGAGGCGGTGGTGCCCTCCAGTATCTTCAGCAGCGCCTGCTGCACGCCCTCACCGGACACGTCGCGCGTGATCGACGGGTTTTCGCTCTTACGGGCGATCTTGTCGACCTCGTCGATGTAGATGATGCCGGTCTCGGCCTTCTTGACGTCGTAGTCGGCGGCCTGGATGAGCTTGAGCAGGATGTTCTCGACATCCTCGCCGACGTAGCCGGCCTCCGTGAGCGCGGTGGCGTCGGCGATGGCGAAGGGCACGTTGAGCATCTTCGCCAGGGTCTGCGCCAGCAGCGTCTTGCCCGAACCCGTGGGCCCGAGCAGCAGGATGTTGCTCTTGGCCAGCTCGAGACCGTCGTCTCTGCCCCGGTCGCCCGACTGCACCCGCTTGTAGTGGTTGTACACCGCCACCGAGAGAGCCTTCTTCGCCTTGTCCTGACCGATGACGTAGGCGTCGAGGAACTCGTAGATCTCCCTCGGCTTGGGCAGGTTGTCCCACTTGAGCTCGGAGGACTCGGACAGCTCCTCCTCGATGATCTCGTTGCAGAGATCGATGCACTCATCGCAGATGTAGACGCCTGGACCGGCAATGAGCTTCTTGACTTGCTTCTGACTCTTTCCGCAGAAAGAGCACTTCAGCAGGTCTCCCCCGTCGCCGATGCGTGCCACCCCAGATACTCCTTTGCGTGGGACCGCCCTGCTCACGAGAGCAGTGTCTCCGGACATTCTCCGGACTAGGCCGAACCGCTCAGGTTTCGACGTTACCGTCTTCTGGGCCCTCAGTGAGCCCCCTAGCGGCGAGTCGCACCGGAACGTGCCCTATTGGGCAGCGCCCCGGTGCGTCACGTCTCGTCTAGGAAGCCACGGCCTGAGCTCGCTTCTTCCTGGACGGGATGATGTCGTCGATCAGACCATACGCCTTTGCCTCGTCCGCGTTGAGAATTTTGTCGCGTTCGATGTCCTTGCGGACGTCGGCGGAAGGCTTGCCCGTGTGGCGGGCCACGATGTCCTCCAGCAGCGTGCGCATGCGGAGGATCTCGCGGGCCTGGATCTCGATGTCGCTTCCCTGGCCGCCGCCCTCGGTGGACGGCTGGTGGATCAGCACCCGGGCGTTGGGCAGCGCGAACCGCTTGCCCGGGGTGCCGCCGGCCAGCAGCACGGCCGCGGCGGACGCGGCCTGGCCGAGGCAGACGGTCTGGATCTCCGGCCGGACGAACTGCATCGTGTCGTAGATCGCCGTCATGGCGGTGAAGGAGCCGCCGGGCGAGTTGATGTAGATGCTGATGTCACGGTCGGGGTCGAGCGACTCCAGCGTCAGCAGCTGGGCCATCACGTCGTTGGCCGACGCGTCGTCGATCTGCACTCCGAGGAAGATGATGCGGTCCTCGAAGAGCTTGTTGTACGGGTTCATCTCCTTCACGCCGTATGACGTGCGCTCGACGAAGGAGGGGAGAACGTAACGGCTCTGGATGTTCATGTCAGCTCCCCCTAGGAGACCGGGCCCGCGGAGGGCACCTGACGCGCGCTGCGCACCACGTGGTCGATGAAGCCGTAGTCCTTGGCCTCCTCGGCCGTGAACCAGCGGTCACGGTCGGAGTCGGACTCGATCTGCTCCAGCGGCTGCCCGGTGTGGAACGCGATGCGCTCGGCCAGCGTCTTCTTCACATAGAGCATCTGCTCGGCCTGGATGGCGATGTCGGCGGCGGTGCCACCGATGCCGCCGGACGGCTGGTGCATCATCACCCGGGCGTGCGGCAGGGCGTAGCGCTTGCCCCGTGCCCCGGCCGTGAGCAGGAACTGCCCCATCGATGCCGCCATGCCCATCACCACAGTGGAAACGTCATTGGGCACGTATTCCATCATGTCGTAAATGGCCATGCCGGCACTCACCGAGCCACCCGGCGAGTTGATGTAGAGCGTGATGTCGCGCTCGGGGTCGTCGGCCGCGAGCAGCAGCAGCTCCGCGCAGATGCGGTTGGCGATCTCGTCGTTGACCTCCTGCCCGAGCACGATGATGCGCTCGCGGAGCAGGCGCTGGTAGAGCTGGTCCTCAAGCCGGAAGGCGGAGCCGTTCTCACGGCCTCGAGACTCAGGCTGATAGAAGGTCGGCGGGCTGGTCACAGCGTCACCTTCCGATGCGTCGTAATCGATTGGCTTTGCTTGTGACCTTAACGCGCGCTGCCTACAGCTCATGCCCGGTCCCTGGTGCTGTTCGCTGACGGCGCATGTTCGGGCGTCGCGTTTGCCGTTGTTCCCGGCGGCTTTCGTGTCCTTACGCGCGGTTCCGCGGGAGCGCTGAGACGGCCCCTGAGACGGCCCTGAGGCGGTCGCACACCCGAGTCGGCCCTCGTACGTCGTTCGCGCCCGCGGCGCGTGCTGGGCTGCCTCAGCGCCGGTGGAGGGGCGGCACGCGAAAGCCCCCGGGAGATCCCGGGGGCTTTCGCGTGAAGCGGGTGAGGCGTCAGGCCTCGGGCTTGGCGTCCTCGGCGGGCTCATCCTCGCCCTCCTCGACGACCTGCTCACCGTTGATCTCGGTGTAGATCGCCTTGAGGTCGACCTCGTTGCCGTCGGTGTCGACGACCTTGGCGGCGTCGCCCAGGACCGACTTGGCCTTGTCGCGCACGATCTCGACCATGGCCAGCGTCAGCTGGTCGTTGTCGGCGAGGTGCTGGGCCAGCTCGTTGGGCTGCACGCCCATCTCCATGGCGCGGCGCACGACGAAGTTGGTCAGCTCCTGCTCGGAGACGCCCAGCTCCTCGGCCTTGACGATCTTGTCGAGCACGAAGCCGACCTTGATGGCGCGCGCGGAGTTCTTCTCGAACTCCTCGAAGCGCTCCTCCTCCGTCGTCTGGTAGAGGCGGAAGAAGGCGTCGCGGCTGAGGCCGCTCTCGGCGATCTGGTGGTCGAGGTTGTGCTTGCGGGCGTCGACCTCGGCCTTGAGCGCGCTGTCGGGCAGCGGGATGTCGATCTTCTCGAGCAGCGCGTCGAGGGACTTCTCGCGAGCCTGGACGACCTGGTCGATCAGCTTGTTGCGGCGGGCCTGCTCACGGATGCTGGCCTTGAGCTCGTCGAGCGTGTCGAACTCGCTGGCGAGCTGGGCGAACTCGTCGTCGAGCTCGGGCAGCACCTTCTCCTTGACCGACTTGACGTTGATGATCACGTCGGCTTCCTCGCCGGCGTTCTCGCCGCCGACCAGCTCGGTCTTGAAGCTCTTCTCCTCGCCCGCGGACATGCCCTCGAGCGCGGTGTCGAGGCCCTGCAGCACGGAGCCGGCGCCGACCTCGTAGGAGACCTCGTTGGCCTGCTGCTCCTCGATGTTCTGGCCGTCGATCTCGGCGCGCAGGTCCATCACGACGAAGTCGCCGGTGGCGGCGGCCCGCTCGACGCCGGTGAGCGTGGCGAACCGCTGGCGCAGCGCGTCGAGCTGGGTGTCGACGTCTTCGTCGGAGACCTCGGCGGAGTCGACCGTGACCTCGATGCCCTGGTAGTCGGGGACGTCGAAGTTGGGCCGGATGTCGACCTCTGCGGTGAACTCGATCTGCTCACCGTCGTCGATCTTCGTCACTTCGATGTCCGGCTGGCTGACCGGGAACACGTCGACCTCGTCGACGGCCTGGCCGTACAGCTTGGGCACCGCGTCGTTGAGGGTCTCCTCCAGCACTACCGCCCGGCCGAAGCGCTGCTCGATGATGCGGGCCGGAACCTTGCCAGGCCGGAACCCGGGGACGCGCACCTGCTGCGCGACCTTCTTGTACGCCGCATCCATGCTCGGGCGCAGCTCGTCGAACGGCACCTCGACAGTGAGCTTGACCCGGGTCGGGCTGAGCTCCTCGACAGCGGTCTTCACGGAATGGTCTCCTTGATCAAGCTACGAGTGATCGCGGGCGCGTCCATTCGGTACGGCTCACGCGCCGCGCCCACATGAGCGGTGTTGGGCATGCTCCGCCACGGCGGCATCCAACGCCGATGGCCAGTCTAGGGCAGATGCACACCCAACCACGACGCCACCGCTGTGAGAAACGCGGGTCAGAACTCGTCCGCGATCGTCCTCAACAGCTCGATCGTCTCATCCGGGGTGGTGCTCACGGCGCACAACCGCTCCATCACCTCGGTGTATCGGTCCACATCCTCACGTTTGTCCAGGTAGAGCGCGCTGGCCAGCTGCTCCACGTACACGACGTCGGGCAGGTCGGTGTCGGGGAAGCGCAGGATGCTGAACGCGCCTCCTTCCGCGCTGTGCCCGCCGAAGCTGAACGGCATGATCTGGATGGTGATGTTCGGCTGGCGCATGAGGTCGATGAGGTGCTCGATCTGCGCCTTCATCACCTCGATCCCGCCGATGGGCCGCCTGAGCGCGGCCTCGTCGATCACCGCCCAGAAGACGGGCCCGTCGGGCCTGTCGAGCATGCGCTGGCGCTCCAGACGCAGGTCCACCCTCCTGGCGATCTCCTCCGCCCCGATGCCCGCCGCCCCGGCGGTCACCACAGCCCTCGCGTACTCCTTGGTCTGCAACAGTCCCGGCACGAACTGGACCTCGTAGGTCCTGATCCTGGCGGCGGCCTCCTCGAGGCCGACGTACGCCTGGAACCATGTGGGCAGGACGTCGTTGAACCGGTGCCACCAGCCCGGCTCGTTGGCGGTGGAGACCAGGTCGAGTACGGCGGCACGGGCCTGCTGATCCACGACCCCGTACAAGGTCAGCAGGTCCGCCACGTCGCGTTCTTTGAACCCCACTCGGCCGAGTTCCATCCGGCTGATCTTGGATTCCGACCCGCGGATGATGTGGCCGGCCTCCTCGCGAGTGACGTTCTTCGCTTCCCTGAGCTTGCGCAGCTGGGAGCCCAGGAGGATGCGCAGCGCCGTCGGTCCGGAACCCGGCTGGTTCTGCGTCACTTTGCCTCCTATCAAGGTCCGCACACACAGTGACACCACACTGCCGCGTATGACAAGGTCTCAACCGGGTGTCCGATTACATGACTTTTGACCAGAAAACGCCGCTTGCGCCTGCACATTGCACCTGCACGTGCATTTGGGTCTTGCAGCTGCCGCGTTCGTGACCCATGATGGCTTAGTGCATATTGGGCCATACATGCACTAACCAAGGCTTAACGGGGAGGTATCGGCAGCATGGTGGAGGACCCTCTGGCCACTGCCGACTGCCTGCAGATCACCCGTGAGGTGGGCTTCGACCACCTGCTCATGGGCGGCAAGCCGTACACCACCGCCTGCCCGCTCCCCTTCCAGGCCGACTCGGTCAAGACCGCACGGGACGTGACCCGCTCGACCTTGCGCGGCTGGGGCCTGCACGAGCTGAGCGACGACGCCGCCCTGGTGGTCTCCGAGCTGGTCACGAACGCCGTCAGGTACGCGATGTACGCGGCCGGGCGGCGCGAGATCGAGCTCTTGCTGATGCGGGTGACGCCGCACGTGCTGCTGGCCGTGGCCGACCCGAGCGACGAGGTGCCGACGCCCAAGGAGCCCGACTTCATCTCCGAGAACGGGCGCGGGCTCTACATCGTCGAGACCTACAGCCAGTGCTGGGGCTGGGACCCGCTGGCGCGCGGCGGCAAGGCCGTCTGGGCGCTGTTCCGCGCCGACGCCTGAGCCGCCGCTCTCTCCGCTAGTCGCCTATCACTCCGTCGATGCGCTCGCGCAGCAGGTCGGCGTGGCCGTTGTGGCGGGCGTACTCCTCGATCATGTGCACCAGGATGTAGCGGTGCGTGCAGTCGCGCCCCTTGCGGTCGCCGACGGCGTCGAGCGATTTGGCGGCCGAGATGGCGCGGGCGTGCTCGATCTCCTCCTGCCAGGTGGCGAACGCCTCCTTCACCGAGGCGGTGTCCACCTCGTTGAAGTCGGCGTCGTTGTCGCGGTCCTTGTCCCAGAGCTTGGGCAGGTCCTCGCCGTTGAGCACGTTGCGGAACCAGACGCGCTCGACGTGGGCCATGTGCCTGACGAGGCCGAGCAGGGACAGCTCGGACGGCTCCGCCGAGCGCAGGCGCAACTGGTCGTCCGTGAGGCCGGCGCACTTGACGGCGAGGGTGCCGCGGTGCCATTCGAGCCAGTTGACGAGCAGGGTGCGCTCGTCGCCGGACAGGGGAGGGATGGTTCTGGTGTCGGTCACGCTGACCGACCTTATCCGGATTTATCACTATTTATGGTGCTGAAGGATGCGGGTGGCGGCCTCGCGTACGGTGTCGTCCCTGACGTTCTCCACGAACTCCTCCGGCGTGTCGCCGCAGACGTGGCGCAGGGCGGCGGAGGCGTCCAGGAGCGAGGCGATCAGCGGGCGCTGGGCGGTCAGGCGGCGCGGCCGGCCGTCGCCGTCCGCCAGGCAGCCGTGCCTGCCCTCGTACACGAAGGGGGGCGGCAGGCGGGTGCCGTCCTCCAGGGTGACGGGGTCGGTGAGCGGGCGGCGTACGTAATTGGGCTCGGTGAGGTCGAGTGCGGCGAGCTGCCGCTCGTCCAGCCAGAGCACGAACAGCCTTGAGCTCTCCCCCGGCGTCCGTACGGGTGCGGCCGGGACGTAACCCCACCTGCTGACGTGGGCGGAGACACCGGGGGCGATGCCCGGCACGTCGGCGAGCGCCATGGGGACGACCGGGCGTACCCCGTGGTTCGAGAACTTCCTGCGGAGCTGGCCCGGCGCGGCGTTGGACCCGACGGCGACGACGCGGTGACGAGCCTCCAGCGGCGCGCACCCGCGCGCCGCCAGCAGCTCACCGGCCGCCCGCCACTCCCCCGGCACGTACGCGTCACCGTCCAGCACCCCCGACCTCTCGGGAATCCGGCCCGGGTACGTCAGCGGCGCGGCCATCGGGTCGTCGGCGAACAGCTCCATGCACCCTCAGCGCCCGGTCACCAGCGCCCACAGGCGCGCCGTCGCGTCCCTGCGACCCCAGGCGATCACCGCGCACAGGACGAGCACGGCAAGCGGCAGCATCGGCGGCCCGCCGAACAGGAGCACCTCCGTCAGCGCCGCGCACGCCGTCAGCGCCACGAGCGCCAGCCCTGCCACCCCGGCAAGCACCGGCACCACGAGCCCTGCCGCCCCGGCCACCTCCAGCACCCCGGTCAGGTGACGGAACCAGTCACCCCACCCGATCGCCTCGAACGTGGACGCGGCCGGCTCGCTCCCGGTGAACTTCCCCAGCGCACTCATGATGAAGAACCCCGCCACCGCGACCTGCAGCACCCACAGCACGACATTGGCGACCCGTCCTGAGCCGCGTCTCTGTACGACCGTCATGCTCTCTCCCCTCGATCGGCTATCTCCGACGCTAGGAACATCGGCGCCCGGGGAGAATCGCGCCAGCTACCCGATGGGGTGCACCTGCCTACACCCTTCTGCTCAAGAACCTGTTGCGCTCCTCAAGCACAACAGGCCCCACCCGGATCGGGTGGGGCCTGTGACCTGGTCGGGGCGACAGGATTTGAACCTGCGACTTCTTGCTCCCAAAGCAAGCGCGCTGCCAAGCTGCGCCACGCCCCGTCTCGCCGAGTGCGCATGCGCTCCGGGACTCCGGTACGCTTACGCCCTGACGACCGGATGAAGTCTAGACCAGAGTTCGACCGGTTCGCGCGGACGTAGCTCAATGGTAGAGCCCTAGTCTTCCAAACTAGCTACGCGGGTTCGATTCCCGTCGTCCGCTCTCTACGGCGAAAAGGCCAGGTCAGCCCCACCAGGGGTGCCTGGCCTTCCTCATGTCCGAGCCGCGGTTCGCGCCTTGAAAGCGAGCGCTCGTAGGGTGGAGGCGATGCGTGCGCGACCGATCTCCCGTGAGGCTCTCGTCGAGGAGCTGGCCGAGCTGATCTCCGACCGTCCGCCCGCTGATCACGTGCGGGTGGCCGTCGACGGAGCGCCGGCGGCGCGGCCCGAGGGGCTGGCCGACGAGCTGGTCGCGCCGCTGCGGCTGCGCGGGCGGCCGGTGGTGCGGGTGTCGGCCGGCGACTTCCTGCGGCCGGCGTCGCTGCGGCTGGAGTACGGCAGGACCGACCCCGACGCCTTCTACGACGACTGGCTGGACGTGAAGGCCCTGCGCAGGGAGGTCCTGGACGCGAGCGAGACCGGCCGGGTGCTGCCCGCGCTGTGGGACAGCTCCATCGACCGGGCCTACCGGGCGCCGTACGAGGAGTTGCCGCCCGGCGGGGTGGTGCTGGTCGACGGGACGCTGCTGCTGGGGCGCGGGCTGGCGTTCGAGGTGAGCGTGCACCTGTGGCTGTCGCGGGGCGCGCTCGAACGCGGCACGCCGGAGGACGAGCGGTGGAAGCTGCCCGCGTACGAGCGGTACGAGCGTGAGACCGACCCGCAGCTGAGTGCGGACGTGGTGGTGCGATCGGACCATCCGGCGCGCCTCGCCGTGCTGGTGCCCGACGGTACTGGTACGCGCGGACGCGGCGGCGCACACTGAGGCGATGATCCCCAGCAACTGGTACAACATCATCCCTGACCTGCCCGCACCGCCTCCGCCGCCGCTGCATCCCGGCACGCGGCAGCCCGTGGGCCCCGACGATCTCGCGCCGCTCTTCCCGATGGAGCTGATCGGGCAGGAGGTGAGCGGCGAGCGGTTCATGCCGATCCCGCAGGAGGTGCTGGACGTCTACCGGCTGTGGCGGCCCACGCCGCTGATGCGGGCGCGCCGCCTGGAGCAGGCGCTGGGCACGCCGGCCAGGATCTACTACAAGTACGAGGGCGTCTCCCCGGCGGGCTCGCACAAGCCGAACACGGCGGTGCCGCAGGCGTACTACAACGCGCGCGAGGGGGTGCGGCTGCTCACCACGGAGACGGGCGCGGGGCAGTGGGGTTCTGCGCTGGCCTTCGCGTGCTCCCAGTTCGATCTTGAGTGCCGGATCTGGATGGTCCGGGCGTCGTACGACCAGAAGCCGTACCGGCGCTCGCTCATGCAGGTGTACGGCGCGACCGTGCACGCGAGCCCCTCCCCCGCGACCGGGGCGGGCAGCAAGGTGCTGGCCGACGACCCCGACTCGCCCGGCAGCCTGGGCATCGCGATCAGCGAGGCGGTGGAGGTGGCCGGCGCGAACCCCGACGCCCGCTACGCGCTCGGCTCGGTGCTCAACCACGTGCTCATGCACCAGACGGTGATCGGCGAGGAGGCGCTCGCGCAGCTGCCCGAGATGCCGGACCTGGTGATCGGCTGCACCGGCGGCGGCTCGAACTTCGCGGGCCTGTCGTTCCCGTTCCTGCGGGAGAAGCTGGCGGGGCGGCTGGCGACGGAGTTCAGGGCGGTCGAGCCGGCGGCCTGCCCGTCGTTCACGCGCGGCGCGTACGCCTACGACTTCGGCGACACGGCCGGGTTCACGCCGCTGCTGAAGATGCACACGCTGGGCCACTCGTTCGTGCCGGACCCGATCCACGCGGGCGGCCTGCGCTATCACGGCATGTCGCCGCTGCTGTCGCACATGTACGAGCTGGGCCTGTTCGAGGCGGTGACCCGGTCGCAGCGGGAGTGTTTCGCGGCGGGCGTACGGTTCGCGCGCACCGAGGGCATCCTGCCGGCGCCCGAGCCCACGCACGCGCTGGCGGAGACCATCGCCGAGGCGCTGAGCTGCAAGGAGAGCGGCGAGGAGAAGGTGATCCTGACGGCGCTGTGCGGTCACGGCCACTTCGACCTGGCCGCCTACGACCGCTACCTGGCCGATGAGCTGGAGGACTACGCGCTGCCGCAGGAGCGCATCGACCTGGCGCTCACAGAACTGCCTGGACAGGGGCTGCCCGGATAGGCCGCCGGGTGGCCGCGCGGGCGGCCGCGCGGGCGGCCACCCGGCAGGTCACGCGCAGGTCATCGCGCAGGTCATCGCGCGGTGGGACGCTTGCCGTGGTTGGCCTTCTTCTTCTTGCGCGCCTTGCCCTTACGTGCGCGTCTGGCCATGAGCTCGCCTCCGCTTGATCGGCACCGGTTGGGCCTTCAACGTCTCCCGGCACGCTGACCAGCGCAAGCGTTCCGCACGAACTAACATTCCCCAACAAATCCGTGTCATAATTTGGTGGAATGTGTTGGAAGGAGCGGGTGTGCTCGCACAGCAGCGTCAGCAGGCGATCCTCGAACGCGTCCGCAGCAACGGCGGCGTACGGGTGGCCGACCTCGTACGCGAGCTCGGCGTCTCCGACATGACCATCAGGCGCGACCTCGAGGTGCTGGCCGAGCGCGGCCTGCTGGAGAAGGTGCACGGCGGCGCGACCGCGCTGGGCCCCGGCTCGACCGAGGAGCCCGGCTTCACCGCCAAGTCGGCCCGCCAGCAGCAGGAGAAGGAGGCCATCGCCCGGCAGGCGGCCACGCTCGTCCGCCCCGGCACGGCCGTCGCGCTGTCGGCGGGCACCACCACGTGGGCGCTGGCCCACCACCTGATCGGCGTGCCCGAGCTGACCGTGATCACCAACTCGATCCCGGTCGCCGAGGTCTTCCACCGCAACCCGCGCGCCGACCGCACGGTCGTGCTGACCGGTGGCGTGCGCACGCCGTCCGACGCGCTGGTGGGGCCGGTCGCGGTGGCCGCGATCCGCCGCCTGCACGTCGACACGCTCTTCCTCGGCGTGCACGGAATGAGCGTGCGGGCCGGGTTCACCACGCCCAACCTGCTGGAGTCGGAGACCGACAGGGAGCTGGTGGCGGCGGCGACCCGGCTGGTCGTCCCCGCCGACCACACGAAGTGGAACACCGTGGGCATCAGCACGATCGCGGAGCTGAGCGAGGCCGACGTGGTCGTCAGCGACGCGGGCCTGCCCGAGGAAGCACGCACTGAGCTGGCCGAACGGGCCGGCGAACTGATCATCGCGGAGGGCTCGTGAAGCGCACCATCACCCATCTCGCCGACGGACGGGAGCTGATCTACTTCGACCGGCGCGACGACGCCGACAGGAGCGCGATCGACCGCCGGCCGCTCGAGCCCCGGCCGCCGGCCTCCGAGCTGCGCTACGACCCGCTGACCGAGGAGTGGATCGCGATCGCGGGGCACCGGCAGACGCGGACGTTCCTGCCCACGGGCGGCACGGCCGAGTGCCCGTTGTGCCCGTCGAGCGACGAGCGGTCGACGGAGATCCCGTCGTACGACTACGACGTGGTCGTGTTCGAGAACCGCTTCCCCTCTTTTTCCGGAAATTTCGGGACTTATGAGGATGTCGGTGGGCTGAGTGAGGTCCGGCCGGGAGTGGGGCGGTGTGAGGTGGTGTGCTTCACCTCCGACCACGACTCCTCCTTCTCCAGGCTCTCCGACGACCAGGTGGAGCTGGTCATGGAGGCGTGGGCCGACCGCACGGCCGAACTGTCCGCCATCGAGGGCGTCGAGCAGGTCTTCTGCTTCGAGAACCGGGGCGAGGAGATCGGCATCACCATCGCCCACCCGCACGGCCAGATCTACGCCTACCCGTACGTCACGCCCAGGACGAAGCTGCAGCTCGGCGCGGCGCAGCGGTACAAGGGCAACCTGTTCGCCGACGTGCTGGCCGCCGAGCGCGCCGCGGGCACGCGGGTGGTGGCCGCGAACGAGCTGTGGACGGCCTTCGTGCCCGCCGCGGCGCGCTGGCCGTTCGAGGTGCACGTGTATCCGCACCGGCAGGTGCCCGACCTGGCGGCGCTGACGGAGGCGGAGCGGGCCGCGTTCGCGCCGCTCTACACCTCGGTGCTGCGGGCGTTCGACGGGCTGTTCGGGGTCGTGATGCCGTACATCTCGGCCTGGCACCAGGCGCCGGTGCGTACGGGGAGGGAGCTGGCGTACCTGCACCTGGAGCTGTTCAGCATCAGGCGGGCGCCGAACAAGCTCAAGTACCTGGCCGGCTCGGAGTCGGCGATGGGCGCGTTCGTGAACGACGTACGCCCGGAGGAAGCGGCGCGGCTGCTCCGGTCACAGATAGATCACTAATAGATTTCTACTTAAGGTCGCATGACTCGTGATCTACCACTAATATCCCCATATGCGGCGGCCATAACCCGGCCGACCGCCCGCCTAATCCCGGGCGCGTCGCCCGGGAGCCGGGGACCCAATCCGCACCTTGGGGTGAATCCGCGACAGCGGTAGGGAGCTCCATGCCCGAACCCGTCAGCTAACCCGGCCGGCAGAGGGAGAGGAACTCTTACGTGGCGGCTTCGTCCCCCGCGAAACTTGCCATCGGTCTCGTCACCGCCGCCGCCCTCGCCATCCTCCCGGCGAACGTCGCGACGGCCGCGCCCAAACCGACCGAGTCCGAGCTCCGCGCCCAGCTCAAGCAGCTCAACAACAAGGTCGACAAGCTCATCGAGAAGTACAACCTGAAGCGGGTCGAGCTGGCCGAGGCGCAGGAGGCCGCCAAGAACGCGCAGGCCAAGCTGGCCGCCGCCGAGCAGACGCTGGCCGCGGCCGAGCAGCGGGTCGCCGAGATCGCCCGCCTGCGCTACCAGAACGTCGACCCGTCGCTGCCCGGCTTCATGCTGCCCAGCAACGGCGGCAGCGCGGCCCTGCTCGAACAGCTCACCGCCGAGCAGCAGGCCGTCGTGCAGAGCGTGGCCAAGGCCCGCGACGAGCGCAAGAAGGCCAGCGAGGAGGCCGCCGCGCTGACGGCCAAGATCAAGTCGGACGCCGCCACGGTCGCCGGCCGGCGCCGCGAGGCCGAGGACGTCATCAAGGACATCGAGAAGAAGCTGCAGGACCTGGTGCCGGTCGCCACGGGCCGCAAGTCCAACGGCACCTGGGCGCCCGAGCTGCCCGGCGGCACCGACAACATCACCCCGCGTACGCGGCTGATGAAGGCCCAGGTGGAGAAGAACTTCGCGCTGCCGTTCACGGTGGGCTGCTTCCGCGGGGGCGCCAGCGGCGAGCACCCGCTCGGCCGGGCCTGCGACTTCATGATGAGCACCGGCGGCAGCATGCCCTCGGCCGCCAACAACGCGCTCGGCGACCGCATCGCGGAGTGGGCGCTGCAGAACAAGGACAAGCTCGGCGTGAAGTACGTGATCTGGAAGCAGCGCATCAACTCCGGCAGCGGCTGGCGCACGATGTCCGACCGCGGCAGCATCACCGAGAACCACTACGATCACGTGCACATCTCGATGAACTGAGCAGGTGCAGGGTCAGGGCGGTTCAGGCGCGCGCGGGACGAGCAGACCCCGGTTGAACGCCTCGGTGACGGCGGCGGCACGGTCTCCCACGCCGAGCTTGGCGTAGATGTTGAGAAGGTGGCTCTTGACCGTGGCCTCGGTGATGAACAGCCGGGCGGCCGCCTCACGGTTGGTGTTCCCGGCCGCCACGAGTTCGAGGACCTCAAGCTCACGCCGGCTGAGCAGCTGCGGCGCGGGCGTCCTGACCCGGTTCATCAGCCGTGCGGCCACCGAAGGGGACAGCACGCTCTCGCCCTTGGCGGCGGCCCGCGCGCCCCGCAGCAGGTCCTCCCGGGGAGAGTCCTTGAGCAGGTAGCCGGTCGCACCCGCCTCGATCGCCGGAAGAACGTGGGTGTCGGTGTCGTAGGTCGTCAGAACCAGCACACGCGCGGTGACGCCGAGCCTGGTCAGCTCAATGATCGCGGACAGCCCGTCCATGCCGGGCATGCGCAGGTCCATCAGGATCACGTCGGGCTGGAGCTCCCTGGCGAGCCGTACGGCTGAGGCGCCGTCCTCGGCCTCCCCCAGCACCTCGAATCCGGGCGCGGAGGCGAACATGCTGCTCAGCCCGTCCCTGACGACCGGATGGTCGTCCGCGATCACCAACCGGATCGGGGTCCCGGCCGCCGCCTCGGCCCTGTGATCTGTCATGCGTGGCTCCCGGCCGGCAGGGTGGGGATGCAGGCCGAGATCCCGGTGCCGGCGCCGGGCTCGGACTCGATCTGCAGAGTGCCGGACAGTCCTTCGACGCGCTGCCGCATGATGGTCAGGCCGAATCCGCCACTGGGGGACGGCGGCCGTGACCCGCCGCCTGTGGCCGTGCCGGCTTCGGGACCGGGCGGATCGAAGCCCTTGCCGTCGTCACGCACGTCCAGCGCGACCGCGTTCTCCAGGTAGGACAGTGTGACCCCGACCCTGGTCGCGTCCGCGTGCCTGGCCACGTTGGCCAATGCCTCCTGTGCCGTGCGCAGCAGCGCGAACTCGGCCTCGGGTGTGATGGGCCGTACCGTGCCGGTCGTCGTGACGTGAACGGTGAGCCCGTGCAGCTTCGACCACCGGTCGGCGACGTCGGCGAGCGCGTCGCTCAGGCGTGCGGTCCGCAGATGCTCGGGCCGGAGCGCGTCGACCGAGCGCCGCGCCTCGGCCAGGCTCTCCCTCGCCAGGTTCTTGACGGCGTCGAAGGGCCGGCGCCACGGCGCCGGGACCTCGTGCATCTGCTCGGCAGCCTGGAGCTGCGCGATGATGCCGGTGAGCCCTTGGGCCAGGGTGTCGTGGATCTCGCGGGCCATCCGCTGGCGTTCGTCGAGCACGCCCGCCTCCCTGGCCTGGGCGAGCAACTGGGCATGCAGGCCGGCGTTCTCGGCGAGCGAAGCCTCCAGCAGCCGGTTCGTCCGGCTCAGCTCTTCGAGGGTCTGCTCGCGCCGCTCCTCCTCCTTCTCGGCGAGCCGCAGGACCCAAGCGCAGGCGCACATCATGGCGATGTTGAAGGCGACGATGGTCACGAGCATCGTCAGGCCGAACACGTCCGTCTTGGGGATGCCGGAGGCCTGCGCCGTACCGGCAAGGACCGCCGTGGCGGCGACGCCCAGCAGCCGCCACGGCCAGCGCAGGACCGTGAAGGAGTAGATGTAGGGGGCAGGGGTGAAGAGCCCGAAAACGGGGTGACGGGCCACCAGAACAGCGGTGATCACGAGCAGCCCCGCGACGAACACCCCCATGATTCGCGGCCGGTCCCACCAGCCGGGACGCAGGGTGAACATGCCGAGCATCCACGCGGCCGCCAGCCCGCACAGGCCGAGGTCGAGGAGCAAGGACGCGCCCGCCTGGTCCTCCGCGAACAACAGGATCGCGACGAGGAGCACCAGCAGCGCGTACGGCACCACGTTGACCAGAAAGAACGGCGGCTGGTGCGGACTCTTCCTGTTCACGACTCCCTCTCCCCGCCGGATTCTATTCCCGGCCTCTGTCCCCGGCCTCTGTCCCCAGCGCCTATTCCCAGCGGAACCAGCGCACCGCGACGAACGCGCACACCACCGCGTAGGCCGCCAGGGTCAGCAGCGGCACGGCGGAGGGAAAGTGACCCTGGTACGCGTCCTGGAACGCCCCCATGCCCGCGCCGAGCGGAGTGTAGTGGGCGATGTTCCGCAGCAACGGCGGCATCAGCGAGATCGGTATCCAGAGTCCGGCGAAGAACATCATCGGGAAGAACAGCACCGTACCGATCGCCGTGGCCGGGCCGCGCCCGGGCGCGAGGGCGGTGATCAGCAGGCCGATCGCGAGCAGCGCGGCCGCCGCGAGCAGCCAGGCGAGGGTGAAACCGAGAAGGTGCTTCGGCAGGCCGACGCCGAAGCCGAACCCGGCCACCGCGAGGAACAGGACCATGCCGACGGCCGCTATGGCGAAGTTGGCCGCGAGCTGGGCGGCGAGCACGCGGGCCGGGCCGACCGGCGTGGTCCGCATGCGCCGCAGCACGCCGTTCTCCCGGTATCCCGCGAGCGTGGTCGGCAGGGAGGTCGTGGCCAGGATGGCCAGATTGAACAGGATCAAGACAGGGACGTAGAGGTCGAAGTACGTCAGGCCGCCGCCGTCCTCCACGGCCTCCCGCAGATCGGGCACGCTACCGAGGATGATCAGCAGGACCAGCGGGAAGCCGATACCCCAAAGAGGGCCGACCTTGTCTCTGATGCACAACGTGCTCTCGGCCTCGATGAGCCGCCACGTGGCGGAACCTCGTCCGGCGGTGACGGTGGGTGCGGCGCTGTGCTGGGCTGACATGGGCATGAGGTCCTCTCTCTGTGATGGTTACCGAGGGCCGGGGTCGAGGCGCTTGCCGGTCAGCTGGACGAACGCGTCCTCCAGGCTCGCCTGCTCGACGCGGAGCTGTTCGGCCACGATCTGGTGGCGGGCCAGCAC
Organism: Nonomuraea sp. NPDC049421; assembly: GCF_040677005.1. Taxonomy (NCBI): domain Bacteria; kingdom Bacillati; phylum Actinomycetota; class Actinomycetes; order Streptosporangiales; family Streptosporangiaceae; genus Nonomuraea; species Nonomuraea sp. NPDC049421. Next base: position 360,015 of record NZ_JBFAQA010000005.1, on the reverse strand, counting down.
GGTGGTGACGGCGTTGAGCGCGTTGTCGTTGCCGTCGACGATGACCAGCTCACCCTGGCGGGTGACGCCGGAGACGTCGGGCAGGCTCGTCAGCAGGCGGTCGTCCATCGGCCTGGACGGGCGGAACCGGATCCGCTGCCCTATGCGCGCCCGCTCGGTCAGACCGGCCGGGGTGTCCACCATGACGACGCGGCCGGCGTCGATCAGCGCGAGCCGGTCGCACAGCCGCTCGGCCTCCTCCATGAAGTGGGTGACCAGCACGATCGTCACCCCACGGGAGCGCACGCCCTCGATCAGGTCCCAGGTGTCGCGCCGGGCCTGCGGGTCGAGACCGGTGGTGAGCTCGTCAAGGATCGCCACCCGGGGGCCGCCGATGAGGGCCAGCGCGATCGACAGCCGCTGCTTCTGGCCGCCGGACAGCTTGGCGTACCTGGTCCTCGCCTTGTCCGCCAGGCCGAGGCCGTCCAGCAGCGCGCGCCAGTCGGCGGGCTCGGGGTAGAAGGAGCTGTAGAGCCGCAGGGCCTCGGCGACCTGGAGCCGCTCGGGGAGGTGGCCGGCCTGCAACTGGACGCCGAGCCGCCGGGTCAGCTCGGCGCGGTCCCGGAGGGGGTCGAGGCCGAGCACCCTGATCTCACCGCGATCCGGCGTGCGGAGGCCCTCGATGCACTCCACGGTCGTGGTCTTGCCGGCGCCGTTCGGACCGAGGATGCCGAAGATCTCACCCTCCTGGACGGTGAGCGAGACATCATCGACCGCGATCTTGTCGTCATAGCGCTTGTGGAGGTTGCGTACCTCGATCACTGGTGGCATGCGCGCGTCCTTCGGGAGTCGGCCCATCGGTGATTGACGCATTCAGCCTGCTACGACCAGCACTTCCGCCACCATCGGGCAGGAGACGGGACCTGACCGCCGAACGGTGGAGGCGTCGGCTCAGCCGATCGGTGGATCGCCACATGACGGCTGCTGTACGAAAGAGGCATCCCTTACCTGACGAAAGGCAGATGCAGCGGTCTTCTCCCGCACGCCAGGGTGAGCGCCATGTCATCGATCACGCTCACTCCCCCATCGGTCCACTCCAACGCCTGGTTTCCCGGGCGGCTCCTCGGCGGCGGCGCCCTGGTGCTCGGGCCGCTCCTGTGGTTCGCCGGGCTGGCGCTGCGTCATCTGGCGGGGCGCACGGCGGACTTCACGCCGGAGCAGCGGGCGTCCTTCGCCGCGCAGCCGTTCGCCGCGCCCGAACAGCTCGCCGCGTACGTCCTGAACCCCGGGCTCGCCACGGCCGGGTACGCCCTCTACACGGCAGGCGCCATCGTGCTGTGCCTGGCCTTCGCCACGCTGGCCAGGGTGGTCGCCACGCGCTCGCCCCGGGCGGCGCTGCTGGGCGGCGCGCTGCTGGTCGTGGGCCTGTTCTCGCGCCTGTACTGGGCCGGGGTGGACGAGACGGCCCTGCGGCTGATCGGGACGCTCGGGCTGGAGCGTACGACCGGGATCGTCATGGACCTGTACGCCGACATCTCCTACGGGCCCTGGCGGGTGCCGGTCTCGGCGGCCTTCGGCCTCTACCTCGGGACGCTGGTCCTCGGCGCGGCCGCCTTCCGTGCGGGCGTGTTCGGCACCGGGCGGCTGGCGCTGTTCGTGTTCTCCGGGTGGCTGTGGACCGGCGTGCTGAAGAGGAGCGAGCTGGTCGACGGCGTCCTGTCGGGCGCCGCCCTGTGCCTGGTGCTCGTGCCGCTCGGGATCTCGGTGCTGCGCGACGCGGTGCCCGAGCTGCGCGTGCAGGCGCGACCTGCCGGGGAGCGGACGCGGCTGCGGTTGCTGACCTGGTGACGCTCAGCGGACCGGCACGGGGTCAGTTCGTCAGCGTGAGCGGGTTGACCAGGTCGGCGTAGACGAGCAGGCCCGCCATGATGATCATGACGATCGCCACCGCGTACGTCACCGGCAGCACCTTCGCGATGTCCACATAGGCGGGCTCCGGCCTGCGCATGATCCTGGCGTAGGCCCGCTTGATGCCCTCCCACAGGCCGCCCGCGATGTGGCCGCCGTCGAGCGGCAGCAGCGGCAGCAGGTTGAACATGCCGATCGCCAGGTTGAAGCCGGCCAGCAGGTTGACGAAGATGGCGATCTTCTTCTCGGTCGACAGGTCGGAGGCGAGGATCTCGCCGCCCATGCGGCCCGCGCCGACCACGCCGACCGGGCCCTCGGGGTCGCGCTCCTCGCCGGAGAAGGCGGCGTGCCAGACGCCGACCATCTTGTTGGGCAGGTTGAGCAGGGAGCTCGCGACCCTGACCGACAGGTCGCCCATGTAGCCGACCACCTGGCCGATGCTCTGCTTCTGCATGACCTCGGTCGGCAGCACGCCGAGGAAGCCGACGTTCCTGTCGATCTTCGTCGGGTCGTCGAGGTTGGGCCGGTCTTGGGCGATGAGCGTGACGTCGAGCGTCATCGGCTTGCCGTCGCGGACGATGCCGACCTTGGCCGGGCCGGGGCCGTGGGAGCGGATGAGCTTGGTGGCGTCGTCCCACGAGGTGATCTTCTTGCCGTCGAAGGCGACGATCTCGTCGCCCGGCCTCATGCCGGCCTGGGCGGCCGGGGTCGGCTTGTCGGCGGGCGTGCACTGCGCGCGCTGCTCGGAGATCGGGATCACGCACGTGTTGGTGTCGGGCGAGACGATCGGGGCCCAGGTGGGCAGGCCGATGCCGACCAGCAGGATGCTGAAGAAGACGAAGGCGAGCACGAAGTTCATCGCCGGGCCGCCCGACATGATGATGACCTTCTGCCACCACTTCTTGCGGTAGAAGACGCGCTCTTCGTCGCCCGGCCGCACCTCTTCCTGGGCGGCGTCGCGGGCCGACTCGATCAGCCCCTGGAACGGCCCGGTGGCGGTGCTGCGCACCTTGGTCGGATCGTCGCCGGGACGCGGCGGCAGCATGCCGATCATGCGGATGTAGCCGCCGAACGGGATCCACTTGATGCCGTATTCGGTCTCACCCTTGCGCCGGGACCACGCGGTGCCGCCGAAACCCACCATGTATTGGGTGACCTTGACCCCGAAGATCTTGGCGGGGACCAGGTGACCGAGCTCGTGCAGCGCGATGGAGACCATCAGGCCGAGGAGGAACAGGATGATCCCCACGGCGTAGAGCCAGTTCATCTAGACGCGCTCCCGGCAAACGATAAGGACAGACGAAAGGTCCGACAGCCCCAGAGTAGTCGAACTCGCCACGCCGCACGGCGTACCGCTTTTGACAGGCATTGACAGGGTGCGATCAGACGATCACCCTAAGAGACGACGGAGGGGGACGTCTTGATCCGCATACTGATCGCCGAGCACCTTCCCTTGGTGCGCCGTGGTCTGCTCGCCACGCTCGGAGCCGAGCCCGACATGCGGGTGGTCGCCGAGGCAGGACACGCCGACGAGGTGGTCCGTGCGGCGCTGGACGCCGATCCCGACGTGGCGGTCGTCGATCTCGACCTTCCGGGACGGCCGGCGAGCGCCCTGCTCGCCGAGCACGCGCCCCGCTGCGGAGTGCTGCTCCTGTCGGCCGCCGCCAACCCGGCCCAGGTCCGCGAGGCACTGGCGGGTGCCGCGCTGGGCTTCATGAGCCTGTGCGTACGCCCCGAGCACCTGACGGAAGGCGTGCGCCAGGTGGCCGCGGGCCATCGGGCGATCGAGGCGGAGCTGGCCGTGGCCGCGCTGGAGTGCGCCACCAACCCGCTGACCAGGCGTGAGCTCGACGTGCTGCGCATCGCGGCGGGCGGCGCCCGTTCGACGGAGATCGCCGACGAGTTGTTCCTGTCGGTCGGCACCGTGCGCAACCACCTGTCGCGCATCATGTGCAAGACGGGCGCCCGCAACCGGCTCGACGCGGTGCGCATCGCGAGTGACTGCGGCTGGTTGTGACGGGAGGAGCCGCGTGACGGGACCCGGTGGAGCCGCGCCGCTCCGCCGGGGCCCGACCCCCTAGAGGATCTCAGCCGGGCGGCGTCCGCTGAAAGTGACCGGTGTCACGACTCGTCCCGTGTGAAACGTCACGGTCGCCAGATGAGCACCAGCGCGCAGTCGTCGTTGTGGCCGGAGGCCATGGCGTTGACCAGGGCCCTGGCGCCGTCGCGGAAGCCCGACGGCAGCAGCCGCTCGGCCTCGCCGAGCAGCCGGTCGAGCCCGGCGTCGATGTCGCGGCCGGGCTGCTCGATGAGGCCGTCGGTGAACAGCAGCAGCGCGTCGCCCTTGCGCAGGGTGCCGCTGTCGGGCTCGCAGTGCAGGTCGGGCACCACGCCGAGCACGACGCCCTTGGCCGAGGCGACCTGCCAGTTGCCGGTGCCGGCGTCGAACTTCACGACCGGCGGATGCCCGGCCGAGGTGATCGTGTAGTCGCCGGTGGCGAGGTCGAGCCGCAGGTGCACGGCCGTGACGAAGCCCTCGTCGCCGCGCTGCCTGTGCAGGTAGGAGTTGCAGGCGGGCAGGAAGTCGTCGACCGAGCCGAGCAGGCCGCCGAACGTGCCCGACAGCAGCAGCGCACGGGTGCCGGCGTCGACGCCCTTGCCCGAGACGTCGACCAGCGCGATCTCGACGGAGTCGCCGTCGCGCATGGAGACCAGGAAGTCGCCGCCGAACGACGAGCCGCCCGCCTGCTTGAGCACGACCTTCGCGCCCCAGTCCTTGGGCAGCTGGGGCAGCTCGCCCTGGCTCTTCAGCCGGTCGCGCAGCTCCAGCAGCATGGCGTCGCCGCGCAGGCCCTGGACGCCGAGCTTGCCCCTGGTGCGGGCCATGAGCACGGCGAGCACGGTGGTGAACAGGATCGTCACGCCGAGCCCGAGCCCCACTCGGCCCGCGCCGAGGTTGATCGCGACGTAGCCCAGCGAGACGCCGACGCCCACCAGCAGTTTGATCAGGCTGCGCAGCCGGAGCTGGAGCCCGCCGACGAGCGTGACGAGGATGAGCAGCGACGGCGAGAACCACTCGTTGGACACCTCGGCCGCGAGGAACCCGATGACGAGCGCCAGCACGATGAGCGTGATGAGCAGGTTGCGGTCACGGGCGATGAGCACGCGCCGGACGAAGCGGACGACGTGCACGAGGAAGGGCACCCGCACCAGGGCGGCGCGGACCCGTGGCGGGATCAGCGGCGCCGGACGGGAACTCATGATGCGCCTGACTGTATCGGTCTGACCCCTGTTTGGGCAGCCCACTTGACCAACGCCTTGATCATTAAGCAGGTATATTCGGTGGCCTCACCCCTTTGCCTGCTCCTACCGTGGACGGATGACGTACCCGATCCGTCCGATTGATGAGTCCGAGTTCCCGGTCTACAGCCAGGTGCTCGAAGAGGCGTTCGGGTGGGCGCCCCATCCCGCCATGGTCGAGCGGGCCAAGGCCGAGACGGAGTTCGACCGCACGCTCGCGGCCTTCGACGGCGACCAGATGGCCGGCGTCACCTCCATCTACAGCTTCACGATGTCGGTCCCCGGCGGGCAGCTGCCCGTCGCCGGGGTGACGGCCGTCAGCGTGCTGCCCTCCCACCGCCGGCGCGGGGTGCTGTCCGCGCTCATGCGCCGGCAGCTGTCCGACATCCGTGAGCGCGGCGAGCCCGTGGCCGCGCTCTACGCGTCCGAGTCCCTCATCTACGGCCGGTACGGCTACGGCAGGGCCTCCACCAACCTGCCGTTCCGCATCGACACCCGCCGCTCGGCGTTCGTGCGGAACGCTCCCCATGACCCGTCGCTGCGGATCAGGGTGGCCAAGCCCGCGCAGGTGCGCGAGGAGCTGGAGAAGCTGTTCGCCGCCGTCGTCACCCGGCGCCCCGGCCGCTACGAGCGCAACGCCCACCACTGGACGGGCATCCTCGCCGACGAGGAGGCCGATCAGGGAGGGCGCGGCCCGCTGCGGGCGATCCTGGCCGAGGACGACCAGGGCGTGCGCGGCTACGCGTTGTTCCGCATCAAGTCGTCGTGGGACGACAACGACATCCCGGCGGGCACGCTGATGCTGGGCGAGCTGGAGGCGGCCGACCCGGCCGCGTACGCGCTGCTCTGGCGCAACGTGCTCGACCGCGACCTGGTCACCCGCGTCGAGACGTACGGCAGGCCGGTCGACGACCCGCTGATCGCGCTGCTGGCCGACCAGCGGCAGGTCCGCGCCCGCTGGTCGGACGAGCTGTGGGTGCGGCTGGTCGAGGTCGACAGGGCGCTGTCGGCGCGGTCGTACGCGGCGCCGGTCGACGTGGTGATCGAGGTCGAGGACGACGTCTGCCCGTGGAACGCGCGGCGCTGGCGGCTGAGCGCCGACCTGACGGGCGCCACGTGCAAGCCGGTGGACGACGAGCCGGACGTCACGCTGCCGGTGGCCTCGCTCGGCTCGGCGTACCTCGGCGACGGGATGCTCGGCGAGCAGCTGCAGGCGGGCCTGCTGCGCGAGCACACCGCGGGCGTCGTGCACAGGCTGGCCACGGCGATGTCGTGGAGCCCGAAGCCGTGGACGGGGCTGGTCTTCTGACCCGCCCGGCGATCCTGACGTAGGCTCGACGGCATGGCCTTGCAAAGTCTGCAGATCACGCCGGTCGTCGCCATGCGGGCCCGCGACGTGTCGCGACCGTCGAAGCAACAGCAGGAGGCCGCCGACAGGCGGCCCCTGCGTGACGAGATGCCCAGGCGCGAGGCCAAGCGCAAGGGCTAAGGGAGCGAGGGCAGCTGGCCGATGGTCTCGTAGGAGGTCAGCTGCGCGATGCGCCTGCTGTGGCGCTCGCTGCCGGAGAACGACGTGGACAGGAAGACCTCCACGAACCTGGTGGCCTCCTCGGTGGAGTGCATGCGGGCGCCGACGCTGACGATGTTGGCGTTGTTGTGCTCGCGGGCGAGACCGGCCGTCTCCTCGCTCCAGGCGAGCGCGGCGCGGATGCCGCGCACCTTGTTGGCGGCGATCTGCTCGCCGTTGCCCGATCCGCCGATCACGATGCCCAGGCTGCCCGGGTCGCCGGCGACGCCCTCGGCGGCGCGCAGGACGAACGCGGGATAGTCGTCCTCGGCGTCGTAGACGAAGGGACCGCAGTCGGTCACCTCGTGCCCGTGGTCCTTCAGCCAGGACACGAGGTGGTTCTTGAGCTCATAGCCGGCATGGTCGGCACCGATGTAGACACGCACGGTGCCAGTCTTCCACAGCCCCCCGGCGAGAGGTTCCCGCTCGGTAGAGTAAGGACTCCTATCCATACCCAGTCCTTACACGAGAAGCGAGAGCAGAGTCATGCGAGAGATCCGGGCCCTCGGCGACCCCGTCCTGCGCACGCCCGCGGAGCCGGTGACGGACTTCGACCGCGAGCTGCGCAGGCTCATCGAGGAGATGTTCCAGGCCATGTACGCGGTCAACGGCGTCGGTCTGGCCGGCCCGCAGATCGGCGTGTCGCGGCGGTTGTTCGTCTACGACATCGCCGGCCGGAAAGGACACGTGATCAACCCGGTCCTGACCGTGGACGACCCCGAAGAGGTCATCGACGAGGAGGGCTGCCTGTCGGTGACCGACCGCGGCACCCGCAAGCCGCTTTATGCGCCGGTCGCGCGCGCCGCGGGCGTGTCGGTGGAGGGCCTCGACCGGTTGCAGCGGCCCGTCCGCCTCAAGACGCGCGGCTCGCTGGCGCGCTGCATGCAGCACGAGACCGAGCACCTCGACGGCAGGCTCTACGTCGATCGCCTGCCGCGAACCGAGGCCCGGACGATCATGCTCAAGGCGTAGCTTGGCGGCATGAGCGTACTTTCCGGCAAGGGCGCACTGGTCACCGGCGGCTCCAGGGGCATCGGCAGGGCGATCGTCGAGCGACTGGCCGCCGACGGCGCCGAGGTCGTCTTCTGCTACCAGAGCTCCGCCGAGGCGGCCGAGCAGGTCGCCAAGGAGACGGGAGCACACGCCGTGCGCGCCGACCTCGGCGACGAGGAGGACCTGCGGCGGCTGTTCGCCGAGGCGGAGGCGCGGCTGCCCGGCCTCGACATCCTGGTCAACAACGCCGCCACCGCCGAGGCCCAGAAACCCATCGACGCCATCACCGGCGACGACTACGACCGCGTGTTCGCGGTCAACGCCAAGGCGGTCTTCCTGGCCATCCAGTGGGCTGGCCGGGTGATGCGCGACGGCGGGCGCATCGTCAACGTCTCCTCGCTCAACACGCGGGTGCCCGCCCCCACCCTGGCCCTCTACTGTGGCAGCAAGGGGGCGATGGAGCAGTTCGCCAAGGTGGCGGCGCGCGAGCTGGGCGGGCGCGGCATCACGGTCAACGTGGTCTCGTCCGGCGCCACCGACACCGACATGCTGCGCGGCGCCAACCCGCCGGAGGCGCTGGCGCAGACGCCCGCCATGACCGCGCTGGGGCGGCTGGGCAGGCCCGACGACATCGCGGCCGTGGTCGCGTTCCTGGCCGGCCCCGACGGGCGGTGGGTGACCGGCCAGAACATCCTGGCCACGGGCGGCCTGCTCGTCTAGAGCTGCAGTGACTTGGTCTCCAAGAACTCCTCCAGGCCATGCTCGCCCAGCTCGCGGCCGAGGCCCGACTGCTTGTAGCCGCCGAAGGGGGCCATCGGGTTGAACCGGCCGCCGTTGACGGCCACCTGGCCGGTGCGCAGGCGGCGGGCGACGTCGAGCGCGCGCTCGTCGGTGCCCGCCCAGACCGCCCCGGCCAGGCCGTAGGGGGTGCCGTTGGCGATCTTGACGGCGTCGTCCTCGTCGAAGTACGGGATCAGCGACAGCACCGGGCCGAAGATCTCCTCCTGCTCGATCGTCATGCCCGGCTCGACGGCCGCGAAGACCGTGGGCTCGACGTAGTAGCCGCGCTCGTGCGGCCGCTCGGTGCCGCCCGCCACCAACCTGGCGCCCTCCTCCTGGCCCCGGTTGACGTAGCGGGTCACCCGGTCGCGCTGGGCGGCCGAGACCAGCGGCCCGATCTTGGTGGACTCGTCGAAGGGGTCGCCGACGCGGTAGCCGCGGGCCAGCTCGACGGCCAGCCCGACGGCCTCGTCGTACTGGTCGCGCTGGACGAGCATGCGGGTCCACGCCGAGCAGGTCTGGCCCGCGTTCACGAAGCAGTTGGCCACGCCGACCTTGACCGCGAGCGGCAGGTCGGCGTCGGGCAGGATGAGGTTGGCGGACTTGCCGCCCAGCTCCAGCGCCACCCGCTTGACGGTCTCGGCGGCGAGCGCGGCCACCCGGCGGCCCGCGGCGGTGGAGCCGGTGAAGGAGACCATGTCGACGCCCGGGTGGGCGGCCATGGCCTCGCCGACGACCGGCCCGCGGCCGCTGACCAGGTTGAACACCCCCGGCGGCAGGCCCACCTCGTCGAAGATCTCGGCCAGCGCGTACGCGGCGAGCGGCGCGACCTCGCTCGGCTTGAGCACCACGGTGCAGCCGGCGGCCAGCGCGGGCGCGACCTTGCACACGACCTGGTGCAGCGGGTAGTTCCACGGCGTGATGGCGGCGACGACCCCGACCGGCTCCTTCACGACCAGCGAGTTGCCGACCCGCGACTCGCGCGGGTGGCTCCCGGCCAGCTCGGCGTAGGAGGCGAGGACGGCGGCGGGCGTGAGCGTCTGCACCTTGAGCGCGAACCCCAGCGGCGCGCCCATGTCGGTCGCGATGGTCTTGGCCATGTCGTGCGAACGCTGTCTCAGCAGCTCGGCGGCCTCGGCGAGCAGTCTGCCGCGCTCGGCGGCGGGCGTGCGCGACCACTCGGGGAAGGCTCGCCCGGCCGCGGCCACCGCCGCCTCGACGTCATCGGGCGTGCCGGCGGGCACATGGTCGATGACGTCTTCGGTGGCCGGGTTCACGACCTCGATGGGTTCGTCGGATGCCGATGCGGTCCAGGAGCCGCCGATGTACAGCTGACGCATGGACCCATCCTGACAGCGACCAGGCCCGGGATGCGAGGGCTGATCCGCACTCGGGGATAAGCCCTTTACACCGCGACCGGCTTTTCTTCTTCCCGGAGTGGTCAGTCGAACTGCGGGCGCTTGGTCCTGGTGCGCTTGAGTTCGAAGAAGTCGTCGTACCGGGTGACCATGAGGACGCCGTCCCAGAGCTCGCCCGCGTCCTCGCCACGAATGATCCTGGTGATGACCGGGCCGAAGAAGGCGTTCTGGCCGACGCGGATGATCGGGGTGCCGACCTCCTCGCCGACCAGGCCGATGCCCTCCTCGTGGGAGGCGCGGATGGCCGGGTCCCACTCCTCGGAGCGCATCTCGTCGGCGAGCGAGCGGTCGAGGCCGACCTCGTCGAGCGCGCCCTCGATGACCTCGCGCAGCCGCTCGGGCTCCTTGCCGAGGCCCTCGTTGTGCAGGCGGGTGCCGAGCGCGGTGTAGAGCGGGCCGATGACCTGCTCGCCGTGCTTGGCGGCGGCCGCGGCGACGACGCGTACGGAGCCCATGCCCTTGGCGGCCCGCTCGAGGTAGTCGGCGGGGACGTCCTTGTCCTCATTGAGGAAGTAGAGGGACATCTGCCGCCAGCGCGGCTCGATCGGCCTGACCTTCTCGACTTCGAGCAGCCATCGTGAGGTGATCCAGGCGAACGGACAGGCAGGATCGAACCAGAGGTCCACGGGAATCTTCTCTGTCATGTCAGCCCGTAACCTGAGGTGGTTCGGGTCCTATTCCCGGCGTGGCAGGATACGGACAACCCCGACGAAGTGGTGAAAAGGAGCGCAAGTTGGCAGGCAACCTGACCCGGGACGAGGCTCGTGAGCGCGCCCGGCTGTTGACGGTCGAGTCGTACGACGTGGCACTCGACCTGACCGAGGGGGACGAGCGCTTCGAGAGCGTCACGAAGGTCCGCTTCACCAGCACGGCCCCGGGGTCGTCCACCTTCATCGACCTGCACGGCGCCGAGGTCAGGCGGGTCACGCTCAACGGCGAGGACCTCGACGTCAGCGCCTACGACGCCGAGCAGGGGCGCTTCCCGCTGCCGTCCCTGGCCGCCGCCAACGAGCTCGTCGTCGACGCCCGCTGCAGCTACATGCGCACCGGCGAGGGCCTGCACCGCTTCGTCGACCCGGTCGACCAGAAGGTCTACCTGCACAGCCAGTTCGAGACGGCCGACGCCCACCGCATGTACGCCTGCTTCGACCAGCCCGACCTCAAGGCCGCCTTCAAGCTCACGGTGCTGGCGCCGGGCGACTGGGAGGTCGTCTCCAACGCCGCCGCCGACACGGTGAGCGACGTGCCAGGGCAGACCGCCAAGCGGTGGGAGTTCCCGCCCACGCCGGTCATGTCCACCTACATCACCGCGCTCGTCGCCGGGCCGTACCACAAGGTGACCTCCGAGCACGACGGCATCCCGCTCGGCATCTACTGCCGCGCCTCGCTCGCCGAGCACCTCGACGCCGACAACATCCTCGAGGTCACCCGGCAGGGCTTCGACTTCTTCCACCGCGTGTTCGGCGTGCGCTACCCCTTCGGCAAGTACGACCAGCTCTTCGTGCCCGAGTTCAACGCCGGCGCCATGGAGAACGCGGGCTGCGTGACGTTCCTGGAGGACTACGTCTTCCGCTCCCGCGTCACCGACGCCGTCGTCGAGCGGCGCGCCGAGACGATCCTGCACGAGATGGCCCACATGTGGTTCGGCGACCTCGTCACCATGCGCTGGTGGGACGACCTGTGGCTGAACGAGTCGTTCGCCACCTACATGTCGGTGCTCGCCCAGGCCGAGGCCACCCGGTGGGGCGGCGGGGCGTGGACGACGTTCGCGAACGTGGAGAAGGCCTGGGCCTACCGCCAGGACCAGCTGCCCTCCACCCACCCCATCTCCGCCGACATCCCCGACATGCAGGCGGTCGAGGTCAACTTCGACGGCATCACGTACGCCAAGGGCGCGTCCGTGCTCAAGCAGCTCGTCGCGTACGTGGGGCTGGACAACTTCCTGGCCGGCGTCCGCGACTACTTCGCCGAGCACGCCTGGGGCAACACCGAGCTGAAGGACCTGCTCGACGCCCTCGAGCGCACCTCCGGGCGCGACCTGTCGGCCTGGTCGAAGGAGTGGCTGGAGACCTCCTGGGTCAACACGCTGCGGCCGGAGTTCGAGGTGTCCGGGGGCCGCTTCACCAAGTTCGAGGTGCTGCAGGAGGCTCCTGCCGACTACCCGACGCTGCGCTCGCACCGCATCGCGATCGGCCTGTACTCGCTCTCCGGCGGCACCCTCACCCGGACGAAGCGGGTCGAGCTGGACGTCGTCGGCGCCCGTACCGAGGTGGCCCAGCTCGTCGGCGAGGAGCAGCCCGACCTGGTGCTGCTCAACGACGACGACCTCACCTACGCCAAGATCCGCCTCGACGACGCCTCCCTGCGCACGCTCGTCGACGGCGGCATCGCGAAGATCACCGAGTCGCTGCCGCGCGCCCTGTGCTGGTCGGCGGCCTGGGACATGACCCGCGACGGCGAGATGCCCGCCCGCGACTACGTCAAGCTCGTCGTCTCCGGCGCGGCCACGGTCACCGACATCACGGTCCTGCAGGCCGTGCTGCGCCAGGCCCGCCAGGCCGTGCAGCAGTACGCCGACCCGGCCTGGCAGCACGAGGGCCTCGCGCTGCTGGCCACCGAGCTGCGCGCGCTGCTCGGCTCCGCCGCGCCGGGCTCCGACCACCAGCTCGCCTTCGTGCAGGCGTTCGCGGGCGTCGCCACCTCGGGCGGCGACCTCGACCTGCTCCAGGGCATCCTCGACGGCACCTCGGTGCCCGACGGGCTGGCCGTCGACACCGACCTGCGCTGGACGCTGCTGCAGGCGCTCGTCTCCGGCGGCCGGTGCGGCGAGGCCGACATCGAGGCCGAGCTGCGGCGCGACCCCACGGCCACCGGCGAGCGCTCGGCCGCCACGTGCCGGGCCGCCATCCCGACGGCCGATGCCAAGGCGGCGGCGTGGGAGCGCATCGTGGGCGGCGAGCTGGCCAACCACATCGCCAGGGCCACCATCGGCGGCTTCCAGGACCCGCACCACATCGACCTGCTGGCGCCGTACAGGGAGAAGTACTTCGCCGAGGCCGGCCGCATCTACAAGGAGTGGACGTTCGACCAGGCCTCGACGTTCGCCGTCGGCTGCTTCCCCTCGTTCCTCATCGAGCCCGCCACGGTCGAGGCCGCCCAGCGCTTCCTCACCGAGGCGCAGCCGCCGCAGGCGCTGCGCAGGCTCATCCTCGAGGGCGCCGACGGCGTCGGCCGCGCGCTGCGCAACCGGGAGAAGGACGCCGCGGCGGCAGGTTGATCGATCACAGCCGGTAGGTCTCCGTGGCCTACCGGCTACATCGAGTTGACGATGGCACCCCGGGTGCGGTGTTAGCCTCGAACGGTGCTAGGCGCGGGGACCACCCTCAACGACCGCTACGTGCTCGGCGACCGTCTCGGCGGCGGCGGCATGGGCGAGGTGTGGCGTGCCGACGACACCGTGCTCGGGCGCACGGTCGCGGTCAAGGTGCTGATGCCCGCGCTCAGCGAAGACCCGACCTTCATCCAGCGCTTCCAGAACGAAGCCAGGGCCATGGCCACGCTGCGCCACCCCGGCGTCGTCGACGTCTACGACTACGGCGTCTGCGAGGTCGAGGGGCGCCGGGTCAGCTTCCTGGTGATGGCCTACGTCGAGGGCGAGTCGCTCGACCGGGTGCTGCGGCGCGGGCCGTTCGGCGTCGAGGTCACCATGCGGCTGGTCGCCGAGGTCGCCGACGCGCTGGCCGCCGCCCACGCCCAGGGCATCGTGCACCGCGACGTCAAGCCCGCCAACCTCATGGTCAGGGCCGGTGGCGGCGTGGTGCTCACCGACTTCGGCATCGCCCACTCCGCCTCTGCGGGGCAGCTCACGGCCACCGGCACCATGCTCTGCTCGGCCGGCTACTGCGCTCCCGAGATGGCCACCGCCAGCGACGTGACGCCCGCGGTCGACGTCTACGCGCTGGGGGTGGTGGCGTACGAGTGCCTGAGCGGGGAGCTGCCGTTCCAGGGCGACACTCCCGTACAGATCATCTTCAAGCACCTCAACTCCCCCGTGCCCCGGTTGCCCGACAGCGTGCCGCCCGGGCCGCGGCAGGTCGTCACCAGGGCGCTGGAGAAGTCGCCCGACGCGCGCTGGCAGTCCGCGCCGCAGATGGCCGAGGCGGCGCGCAAGGCGCTGAGCGCTCCCCGCGAGCTGCCCGCGCCGCGGCGCCGCAACAAGACGCTGCGGGCCGGGCTCACCATGCTCATCGCCGTCATCGTCACCGCCGTCGTGGCCGGGACCGTGTGGTGGCGTCCCGCCGAGCCGACGAGCGGCGGCGCCAACGTCTCGCCGCCCACCTTCCTCGGCACCCCGGTCGACATCGTGCCTCCCACCCCGACGGCCACCCCCAGGCGCCCCACGGCCCAGCCCGTCCGGCGCTCCCCCACCCCGAAGCCGTCGGCGACGAGCACCCCCGCGCCCAGCGTCTCCCACCCGACCACCACCATCCCCACCACCCCGACCCGCACCCCCAGCTCCCCGCCCACGACGCCGTCCGAGCCGACACCGACGGAGGAGCCGACGACCCCGCCGGGCCCGGAGGAGCCGACGTCGGAGCCCACGGTCAGCAAGCCGACGGGCGACGTCCAGTGCATCCGCGCCCCCTGCCCCTGACCGGGCCACCTGCCCATCAGCGGGCGTCCCGCCTTCGTCCACGCTTTCCGGCTCCGGCCCCTTTTCCGTCCTGCTCCTGCGCTTCGCGGTGGGTTGCGGGGCTGGGGGGTCGAGGGGTGCATGTCCGTCATCGGGCGCTGATCGTGAGAAAGTCGTCGCGTGGACTCGACTCGTGACCTGTTCATCGCCCTTGCCCGTCGTTACGCCTTCGCCGATCTCGGTGCGCTCGCCCCCGCCGGGGAGATCGAGGAAGTGTGCGAGTTCGGGCACCGGTTGCTCTCGCTGGACGCCGAGGACTTCGCGGCCGAGGCGCGGGTGGTGCCCGCCGACCTGCGGCGGCGTGCCCGGGCTTGTCACATGCCGCAGACCCCGCGCGAGCAGCCGCGGGGCGCCCTGGAGTCGCTGCGGCCCGCGTACGGGCTGCTGCTCGAGGTCATCGCGGCCCGGTGGCACCGGCGCGAGCTCAGCCCGATGATCGCGGCCGTGCACATCGCCAGCGAGTACCTGCCGTTGCTGGCCTTCGAGCCGCAACTCGGGCACGCCGGCGATCCGGCGCGGTGGCCTGAGGGGCTGAGCGCGGTGGGCAGCCGGTTTGGGGTGATCGGGGATCGGGACTGCGATCACACCAAGTCCGAGCAGTCCGCCACCAACCGGACGTTGCGCGTTTCCGTGGAGCCGGCCGACGGGTGGCGGGCGTACTTCGACCGGCAGCACAGCCAGGTGGCCGGGGCGCTGGCCGTGTGCGTGGCCACCTGCCGCAACCCCTGCACGGCCATGGACTGGATCGATCCCGAGCCGCGCGCCGACCTGCAGACGCGGGCCCGTACGGCGCTGGCCTTCGCCGAGACCCCGCTCGTACGGCTGCGGCACGCGGCGCCGGTCGGGCACGGGTTCGGGGTGCCGTCCCCTGAGGAGGTGCTGGATGCCTGGGAGCGCAGCCGGGCCACGCTCGACAAGAACGCGGTGGGTGCGGCGGCGCTCAAGGACGACGGGTTCCCGCTGCCCGGCCTGCCGTCGCTGTTCTCGGCGGTCGCGGACGCGCCCATCGAGCCCGCGACGCTGCTGGAGGGCGTCAGCCGCCACATCGTCACCCTGCTCGAACGCCTGTGACTCCGCCGCCTTCGCCGGCCCCGCTACCGGGATGTGAGGTCAGCGGCGGGCGGTGGCGTGTTCGCCGAGGGCGGCGACGCCGTACAGGAGGCCGCCCGCCAGGTCGCCCACGCTGAAGGCGGTGGCCATCGACATCCCGGCCAGCCGGCAGGCGCCGTCGCTCAGGCGGCGCCTGGCGTTCTCGCCGGTGACGATCTCCAGGCCGCGTCCGGTCAGGTCGACGAGGATGACCACGGCGTCGGGGGCTTCCGTGCCGAGTGCGGCGTGGAGGCGTTCGGCGAAGTGGCGCCGGCCGCCGGCGGGTTCGCCGATGAAGAGGCCGAAGCGCAGGCCGCTGCGCCGCTCGGCGGTGTGCAACGCCTGCCGGATGTCGTCGGCCTGTGCGGCGGTCAGTCCTCGCATGACGCACCTCGCCAGGTGGTGGGACGGGCGGCGATCAGCCCTCGGCCGGTGGTGCGGCGGGCCTGGGATGTGGGGAGGTTGGGCATGGGGGTCACCAGCCGGCGGAGGCGCCGCCTGTGCGGGCGCTGGGTTCGGCGGTTTCCGCGGCGGTCACCCAGTCGTGTTCTGGGACGTCGGCCCACTCCGGTACGCGGTCGGCCAGCACCAGGCCGGAAGTGCTCACCCCGCGCTCGCTCCTGGAGGGGCCGCCCAGCCAGACGGGGCCCGAGCGGGGCCGGGCGGGGCCGCGGCCGGGCAGCAGGACGAGCAGGGTGATCAGGACGAACAGCCCCATGGACGCCCCGATGAGGAAGAGCAGGATCTCTGCCGCACTGTTCACAACAAGACCGTAATCCTCGCCGCCGGGTCCGGCCAGACCCGCCGCGGCTGTCTTACCAGACCGGGGGCCGCCGGGCGCCCCAGAAGCCGCCCCTGGCCGCCTCCACCTGCGCCGACAGGGAGATCAGCAGGCCCTCCTCGCCGATCCGGCCGGCCAGCATGACGCCGACGGGCAGCCCGCCGGCGCTCCGGTGGAGGGGCAGGTTCACGGCGGGCTGGCCGCTGACGTTGTAGATGGCGGGGAAGGCGGCGAAGCGTTTCATCCGCTCGAACGTCTCCTCCGGGTCGTCCACGTCCTCGAACCAGCCGACGGGGCGGGGCGGCTGGGTGACGGTCGGGGTGAGGACGGCGTCGTAGGCGTTCGTGATCTCCAGGGCGGCGCGCGTGGCGAGCTGGAGCTGCGCCTGGGCCTGGAGGAAGCCGGGCGCCGAGGTGGCGTGGCCGCGCGGCGCAGCCAGCGGGTGAGTGGCCGCAGCAGGTGCTCGTTCTCCTCGGGTACGGGGTGCATGCAGGCGAAGGCGTACCAGAGGGTGACGAACGTGGGCACCACGTCGGGCCCGAAGGGGCGGGGGATCTCGACGACGTCGTGGCCGAGGTCGGCGAGGGTCTTGGCGGCCTCCTCGTACGCGGCCAGCACCTCGGCGTCGACCTCCGCCTCCGGCACGACGGGCTCGGCGTAGCGGGCGATGCGCAGCCGGCCGGGTTCGCGGAAGGCGCAGGAGAGGAACGTGCCCTCGTGCGGCGGCGCCAGGTAGAGGTCACCGGGCGCGTTGTGGGCCATGACGTCGAGCAGGGCCGCGGCGTCGGCGACGGTACGCGCGATGGGCCCGTTCGTGGACAGACCGGCGAGGTCGGGGATGATCGGCGCGAAGCTGATGCGCCCGCGCGTGGGCTTGATGCCGTACAGGCCGCAGACCGAGGCGGGGATACGGATCGAGCCCGCGCCGTCGCTGCCGTGGGCGGCGGGGGCGAGCCCCGCGGCCACGGCGGCGGCCGCTCCCCCGCTGCAGCCGCCCGCCGGCGTGCGCGGATCCCACGGCGATCGGGCGGGCGGCCCGACGGAGGTCTCGGTTTGACGCGCTCCCCGGCCTGAAGGCCGGGGATTCAGCCCGTGCCGCGTCGTACGGCACCTCTGTGGCTTCCTGTTTCGCTGGGTCCTGCCCCTCCGCTAGGCGGCGGGTCTCATGGTCCCTCCGCAGGCGTTCAGCCTCTCCGCTCGTCCAGCGGCGAGGATGTTGATCGCCGCGTTGAGGTCCCGGTCGTGGGCCGCGCCGCACGGGCAGGTCCACGAGCGGATGTTCAGCGGCATCGACTCGGCGACGGTCCCGCAGGCCGAGCACAGCTTCGACGACGGGAAGAACCGGTCGGTCCTGACGAGCGTGCGGCCGTACCGGGCGGCCTTGTAGGCGAGCATCGCCGTGAACTGGCCCCATCCGGCGTCGTGCACGCTCTTCGCCAATTTCGTGCGGGCCAGGCCCTTCACAGCAAGGTCCTCCACCATCACCGCTTGGTTGTCACGGATGATCTGGGTGGAGAGCTTGTGCGCGAAGTCCCGGCGCGCGTCGGCCACCCGGGCGTGCGCCCTGGCGACCTTGACGACGGCCTTCTTCCGGTTCGCCGGCCCCTTCGCTTTCCTGCTGAGCGCCTGCTGGGCTTTCTTCAACCGGCGTTCGGCGCGGCGCAGGAAACGCGGGTTGCCGATCTTCCGGCCGTCCGACAAGACCGCGAAGTGTGTCAGGCCCAGGTCGATGCCGACCTCGGCGACCGTCTCCGGCAGCGGCTCGTCGCCCGTCTCGACCACGAACGAGGCAAAGTACCGGCCCGCCGAGTCCTTGATCACCGTCACGCTGGACGGCTCGGCGGGCAGCGAACGCGACCAGCGGACCGGCACGTCGCCGATCTCACCCGAACGCCCTGGCCAGCGCTTGACGCTGACTCGGCGTCGGGTAGAGGCGGAAGCAGTACCGGAGCTGCACATATCAATTGTACATCTAGGTACATGAAGATGCGTCCATGTACGCTGCCCCGTATGGAGTCGGAAGAGATGAGCGTCGCCGACGCGCGCCGGCTGTTCGCGGACGTCCTCAACGACGCCGCTGTCCGAGGCCGCATCACCTACATCACCAACCGGGGGCGCAGAGTCGCCGCCATCGTGCCGGTGCCAGTCGCGGAAGCCGCCGAAGCGCAGCGCGAGCCCGGCTGACACTGCGGGTTAGAGCACGCTCGGGCCTTGACGGCCCTCCCGCGCGGGCCTTCACCCCCGGCCTGAAGGCCGGAGCACTGGCTCGCATCTCGGTAGCAGGGCAGGCCGAACTCGGGGGTGGCGGTCTTGCCGAGCGTGATCGTGCCGGCTGCGCGCAGGCGGGTGACGACGGTGTCGTCGACGGGCGCGACGAAGTCACGGTAGGTGGCCGAGCCGAAACCGATCGGCACGTCCTTCACCAGGTTAAGATCTTTGACCGGGATCGGCACTCCGGCGAGCGGCCCGTCGGGCAGCTCGCGTTCCAGGCTGAGGGCCTGGTCGAGTGCCTACTCGCCGGTCACGGTCACGTAGGCGCCGATGTCCGGATCGATGCGTTCGATCCGTTCGAGGTAGTGCCGCGTGAGCTCGACGGGCGAGATGTCGCGCGAACGGATGGAGCGGGCTTGGTCGAGCGCGGACAGCTCGTGGAGTTCAGACACGTTCGGAACCCTTGGGCATCTCTAGAGAAGAACAAAAGACATACCCCGAAAACATGCGTGGAACACGATGAGCCGGGCCATAAAACTATGGACACGACAACACTAGGAATCGATCGAAACCCCGGGCTACGGTGAGTTGCGTGGACTCCGACAACCAGCGTGAAGACGGTCACAACGCCTCACCTATCTGGGTGAGCGACCGGCCAGAAAGCGAGCAGACCGCCGCTGCGAGGCCTTCGGCGCCCACCTCCACGTACGCGCCGGTCGAGCGCGCGTCCGTACGCAGCCTGCTGCAACAACCACGGGTCCGCCGCCTGCGCAACCGCGCTCTGGTGGCGGTGGCCGTCGGCCTCGCGGTGGGCTTCCTTGTGCGCGACTGGCGGGTAGGGGTGACCGCGGGTGTGATCGCGGCCGTCCTGGAGGCGGTCTACCGTTCGCGTTCCCACTCGTCCGTGCCGGCGTGGCGGCGCTCGTCCGTCGCCGAGCGCCGCACCGAGGCGCAGTTGAAGAAGCTCGAACGCAGCGGCTACCGCACCTTGCACGCCCGCGCGATCCCCGGCAGCGAGGCGCAGATCGACCATCTCGTGGTGGGCCCGACCGGCGTGTACGCGGTCGACTCCGAGAAGTGGGATCGCCGGCTCCCCGTACGCGTGCAGATGGGCAAAAAGCTCTTCCACGGCCCCTTCGACATGAAGCCCCGGCTCACCGAGGCCAAGTGGGAGGCGTCGGAGGCGAGCAAGCTGATCAGCGAGATGTTCGGCCGGGAGATCTCGGTCGTGCCGTCGCTGGCCATCTACGGCCCGCCGGTCCCGTGGAAGATCATGACCATCCGCGACGTGGACGTCTACCAGGGCGATCGCGCCCGTAAGTGGATCACCAAGCGCGAGCGGGCGCTGACCGCCGCCGAGATCGACCGCATCTACGACATCGCCGCGCAGGTCCTGCCGCCGCGCTACGGCGAGGGCTGACCGACCAGACGCCGACCGGCCGTCCGTCTCGATCACCGAGACGGACGGCCGGTTTTTTTCGTGCCGGGATGTCCGGCGTCTGGACAGTCGTCTCATGTACCGGGCGGTGGCCGTACCATGTGAAGACTCACTAAGCGATGGGAGAAGCGCCAATGCCCGCCCTCAGGTCACGTACAGTCACCCACGGCAGGAACATGGCCGGCGCCCGGGCCCTGCTCCGGGCGACCGGCGTAGCCGGGAGCGACTTCGGTAAACCCATCATCGCGGTGGCCAACAGCTTCACCCAGTTCGTCCCTGGTCACGTGCATCTGCGCGAGGTGGGCGACGTGGTGTCCGCGGCGATCAGGGAGGCGGGGGCGATCCCCCGCGAGTTCAACACGATCGCGGTCGACGACGGCATCGCCATGGGCCACGGCGGCATGCTCTACTCGCTGCCGTCGCGCGAGCTGATCGCCGACGCCGTGGAGTACATGGTCGAGGCCCACTGCGCCGACGCGCTGATCTGCGTCTCCAACTGCGACAAGATCACGCCGGGCATGCTGCTCGCCGCGTTCCGGCTGAACATCCCGACGATCTTCGTCTCGGGCGGCCCCATGGAGGCCGGCAAGACGCCCGGCAAGAAGCTCGACCTGATCGACCCGATGATCGCCTCCGCCGACGACTCCGTCTCCGACGCCGAGCTGCTGGAGATGGAGGAGAACGCCTGCCCGACCTGCGGCTCGTGCTCCGGCATGTTCACCGCCAACTCCATGAACTGCCTGACCGAGGCCATCGGCCTGGCGCTGCCCGGCAACGGCACCGTGCTGGCCACCCACAAGGCCCGCAAGCAGCTCTTCGAGGACGCCGGCCGGCAGCTCGTCGAGATCACCCGCCGCTACTACGAGGACGGCGACGAGTCGGTGCTGCCGCGCTCGATCGCCACCCGCGCCTCGTTCGAGAACGCGATGACCCTCGACGTCGCCATGGGCGGCTCCACCAACACGATCCTGCACCTGCTGGCCGCCGCCCGCGAGGCGGAGGTCGACTTCGGGCTCAAGGAGATCAACGAGATCTCGCTGCGGGTGCCGTGCCTGTGCAAGGTGGCCCCGGCCACCGACAAATACCACGTCGAGGACGTCCACCGGGCCGGCGGCATCCCCGCCATCCTGGGCGAGCTCGACCGCGCCGGGCTGCTGCACCGCGACGTGCCCACGGTCACCGGCGGCACGCTGGCCGACGTGCTGGCGGCCTGGGACGTGCGCTCGCCGTCGGTCAAGCCCGAAGCCGTCGAGCTGTGGCACGCGGCGCCCGGCAACGTCCGCACGGTCAAGGCCTACTCCCAGGACAACCGCTGGGACACCCTCGACCTCGACCGCGAGGCCGGCTGCATCCGCGACCGCGAGCACGCCTACACCGCCGACGGCGGCCTGGCCGTGCTCTACGGCAACATCGCGCGCGACGGCGCGGTCGTGAAGACGGCCGGCGTGGACGAGTCGATCTGGAAGTTCAGCGGGCCGGCCGTGGTGTTCGAGTCGCAGGAGCAGGCCGTCGAGGGCATCCTCGGCGGGCGGGTCAAGGCCGGCGACGTGGTCGTCATCCGGTACGAAGGCCCCAAGGGCGGCCCCGGCATGCAGGAGATGCTCTACCCGACGTCCTTCCTCAAGGGCAAGGGCCTGGGCAAGGCGTGCGCGCTCGTCACCGACGGGCGCTTCTCCGGCGGCACCTCCGGCCTGTCCATCGGCCACGCCTCACCCGAGGCCGCCGAAGGCGGGGCGATCGCGCTGATCGAGGACGGCGACATCATCGACATCGACATCCCCAACCGGGGTCTCGAGCTGCGGGTGCCGGAGGACGAGCTGGCCCAGCGCCGCGAGCGGCTGCTGGCCGACCTGGGCGGTTACCGGCCGCGCGACCGCAACCGGCCGGTGAGCGTGGCGCTGCAGGCGTACGCGGCGATGACGACGTCCGCCTCCACGGGCGCCTCACGCGACCTGACGCAGCTCTCCCGCTGACGAACCGACACGGCTGACGAAACCCGACACGAAGGACCCCCGTCGCGCCGCGGCGGGGGTTCTCGCGTCTTCCAGGGAACCGATCCACGCGGTCCGGCATCTCATCCCACATGAGGTCATATCTGCGGGCGAGCGCGTGGCTGGCCGCGTTCGTCGCAGGCGTGCCCGCGCTGTGGCTGGTCGCGGTGGTCGTCGCGTTGCGGGGACGGCCGTGGGTGGCGTTCGTGGTGCCCTATCTGGGGCTGTTCGGCCTGGCCTTCCTCGTGGGGCTGATCCCGCTCGCACTGCTGCGCTTCCGGCCGGACTGGCTGCGGGCACTGGCGGCCGCCGCGGTCGTGTACGCGCTCGCGTCCTTCACGCCGGTGATCGCCGAGATGACGCGGTACCCGTACCACGTGGTCAGGTGCGGTGGCCTGCCGGTCGTCGCCTCCGGCTTCATGGCCGCCATGACCTACAACGTCCCCGGAGACGAGTTCTACGCGACGCCGCTGCAGGACAGGTTCTTCTGCACGAAGGAGGAGGCCCGAGCCGCCGGATACCGCCACTACCCCTGACACGACGGGGTGTCCTTCCGGACAGGTTTTCGAAAAATGTCGGTCGTCATCTCTATTGTTGGGGTATGACGACAGTCGTGAAGCACGATACTCGCCCGCTGACGACCGCCGAGATCGCCGCACTCGCACTCTCCCTCGCCCACCTCGGAGCGGGGCCCCAGGCCGTCACCGCACGGCGTGGCCTGCAGCACGCATTCGAGCACCTCGACCTCGACGACGACGTCATCGCCACCACGCTCACGACCCTCACCGAGCCGCTGCCGGCCGACGTCGCCGCGCGGGCCAGGCTCATGGCCGACGCCATCACCAGCCGGCTCAACGTCCGCCTGCACTACCGCGACGCCTCCGGCCGCGTCACCGCGCGTGACGTGGAGCCGGTGACGTGCCTGGTGCACCGCGAATACTGGTACCTCGTCGGCGTGTGCAGGATGCGCCGGGCGATCAGGGCGTTCAGGTTCGACCGGATCATCGCGGTCGAGCCGACGCTCACGCCGTCCAGGCCGCACCTGGCCGACCGGTTCCTGCCGTTCCAGCGCCGCAAGCGGCGCGCCTCCACGGCCGCATGACCCAGGGCGCCTGACCTCAGGAGAACTGGCCGGGGTTTGACTCTGCTCGCCCCGGCCGTTGGGGTGGCGGCTGGCAGGCTCCCGCACATGCGCGTACGGGAGTTGTCGCTGTTCGCCGCCCTGCTGGTCACCCTCCCCGGCGGTGCCGGGCCGCCTGAGCCGCCCCCGAGCCTTCCTGTCCTGCACGCCCCCGAGCCGGGCGAGGGTTCGCCGCCCACCGACGTGTGGCGAACCCTCGACCTCAGGCTGGAGCACTACCTGAGCGGGCGGCCGGGACGGGCCGCGCTGGCCGTCCACGACCGTACGACGGGCGTCAGGTACGCCTTCCGCGAGCACGCCTCGTTCCTGCTGGCCAGCGTGGCCAAGCTGGACATTCTCCTGGCGTTCCTGCTGGACGGGCACGGCCGGCGGCTCAGCGCGCACGAGCGGCGGCTGACTTCGCGGATGATCCGGCAGAGCGACAACGACTGCGCACGCGAGCTGTACGCGGCGATCGGCGGCGCGCCCGGCCTGGCTCGGACGCTGCGCCGGCTGGGCGTGCGGCACACCACGCCCGGCGCGGACACGTCGTGGGGCTACACCCGCAGCCGGCCCTCCGACCAGGTGGAAGTGCTGGAGCGGCTGGTCGTGCCCGGCGGGCCGCTGCCCGACCGCGAGCGCCGCTACGCGCTGGAGCTGATGTCGTCGGTGGAGCCGGCGCAGGCATGGGGCGTCAGCGCGGCGGCGGCCGGCGGCGAGGTGGCGCTGAAGAACGGCTGGCTGCCCGCCGCGCGGCACGACGGGCTGTGGACGGTCAACAGCGTGGGCCGGGTCATCGTCGCCGGCCACGACCTGCTCATCGCCGTGCTGTCGGAGCGCAGCCCCACCATGGAGGCGGGCGTCACGACGGTCGAACGACTGTCGAGACTCGCGGTCACCGCCATCACGGAACAGCCGCCGGCGACGGTGCCGACGACGGTGCCGACGACAGGCGAGTCGGTGTCACCAGGTCCGGCGGTTGGGGTGCAGCTAGGAGGAGCAGCAGCCGCCGCCGCAGCAGCCACCGCCACCGCCGCCGCCCTTGGGCGCGGCGGCGCTGCCCGTCATCGAGACGGTGGACAGCAGCTTCACCGTGTCGTCGTGCCCCTCGGGGCAGGCGGCCGGGGCGTCGGAGGCCGACATGGGACGGGACACCTCGAAGGTGGAGCCGCAGGCGCGGCACCGGAAGTCGTAACGCGGCATGCAGCCATGGTAACCGCGTCAGGCGTAGGCGACATGGGCGTAGTCGCCGACCGGTTCGTAACCGATGGCCTGGTAGATGGCGTTGCTGGTGGGGTTGTCCAGGTCGGTGAAGAGCACGACCTGCGCCTGGCGCTCGTCCGTCCCCGTACGGCTGGCGTACGCCGTGACGGCGGCCCCGTAACCGCGGCGGCGGCGTGAGGGCGGCGTGTAGACGGGACCGATGCGGCACACCCCGCCGCACGACGGCGAGAGCCCGGCCAGCGAGACGGGCGCGCCTTCGTCCTCCCACACGAACAGCTCCCTGCCCGCCAGCCGCCTGGCCACCCGCTCGACGACGTCGCCCTCCGGCATGCCGGTCTCTTCGCCGAAGGCGTGATACCAGCTCACCAGCAGCGGGAAGTCGCCGGGCACACAGGGACGGCCCTGCCCGGGAACGTCGGGGACGGTGAGCGTGCCGAGGCGGTAGAGCCGCTCCGACACCACCCGCGCGGGCTCACCGAGCAGCCGGACGGCCGCGTCGACCACGTCTAGCGGCCCGACCAGCACCGGCAGGTCGCCGCCGAGCGCGTCCACCAGCGGGGCGACCGCCTCGACGGGCACCGAGAAGAGCCCGACGGGATGCGGCGGCGTACGGAAGACCGCCCCGCGCACCTCGCCGCCGGCCGACCACCAGCCGAAGAGTGGATCCTTGGCCGGCATGCCGGCCCGCAGACCGGCCAGCACCGTCAGCGGGACGGTGTTGCGCACCGGGTCGCCGAGCAGGAACGGCTCGGCGACCGCGGCGTACGCCTCGACGTCGGAGGTGAAGGTCCACATGCCTGTCCATGCTGTCAGGCGGGGGCCTGCCCACTCAACGCCGTTTCAGACCCGGCTCAAGCGGCCGCTTCGAGGTAGGGCGCCCATTGCGGGTCGCCGACGAGCGAGGCGCCGATGAGCCGCCAGTGGGCGCCCCGTGGCACCGCGGGGTGCACGCGCAGCGTCCACCCCAGCTCCTCCAGATACTTGTCGGCCTTCCTGTGGTTGCACGTGGTGCACGAGGCGACGCAGTTCTCCCAGGTGTGGGCGCCGCCCCGCGACCGGGGGATGACGTGGTCGATCGTCTCGGCCTTCTGCCCGCAGTAGGCACAGCGGTAGTCGTCGCGCCGCATGAGGGCGGCCCTGGTCAGCGGAATACGGGAACGGTAAGGGATGCGGACATATCTCCGGAGCCTGATGACCGAGGGCACGTCGAGCGTGCGGCTCGCGGAGCGCAGCACCGCGCCCCTGCCGTCGCGGTGGACGACCTCGGCCTTGTCGCGCAGCACCAGGACGATCGCCCGGTGCAGCGACAGGGTGGTCAACGGCTCGTAGGTGGCATTCAGCAGCAGGACCTGGCGCATCATCGGGCCTCTCCCTGCTGCGCGCGTATCAAAGGGGACATGCCGCGGCATGTCCCGGCTGTCGGCCCCTCCTGGGGCACTCGTGCTTCCGTCACGTGGACCTCCGCCGGACGGTCCGACGGGTGGTCACCACGGCACCGTCCTGTCACCAAGTCTGGCGTTTGCACCGTGGTCCCCGCCACCCCAAAAATCTCTGCCCGGAATGACCAGAGGGACGCACGGTACGTTTTATGCCCGCTCGACCAGCACTTTACGCATGCCCGTTGGCAGTAGGGTTCGGTCCATGACGCGAGAGCCGTACCCGAGCGCACGCCGCGAAGACACCGTCGACATCCTGCACGGAACCCCTGTCCCCGACCCCTACCGCTGGCTCGAGGACCCGGACAGCCCCGAGACCAAGGGGTGGCTGGACGCGCAGGCCGAGCTCTATGCCAGGGAGCGGGGGCCGCAGCGGTTCAAGAGCCGCATCGCCGAGCTGCTCAGGTCGGGCTCCGTGGGTGCGCCTGTCTGGCGTGGCGAGCGTCGCTTCTTCTCCCGCCGCACGCCGGACCAGGAGCACGCGGTCTACTACGTGGTCGATCCCGACGGCACCGAGCGTGCGTTGATCGACCCGATGGAGCTCGACCCGTCGGGGCTGACCACGCTCGACGCGGTGCAGCCCGACAAGGAGGGGCGGCTGCTGGCGTACCAGATCTCGGTGGGTGGCGACGAGGAGTCGGTGCTCTACGTGATCGACGTCGCGACGGGCGCTCGCGTCGAGGGGCCGATCGACCGCTGCCGCTACTCCCCCGTGGCGTGGCTGCCGGGCGGCGAGGCGTTCTACTACGTGCGCCGGCTGCCCGGCATCGAGGTGCCCGAGGACGAGCGGCAGTTCCACCGCCGCGTCTACCTGCACCGCGTCGGCACCTCCACCGAGGACGACGTGATGATCTTCGGTCAGGGCATGAAGATGACCAACTACTACGGCGTCTCTGTCTCCCGCGACGGCCGCTGGCTGCAGGTGTCGGCGTCCGAGGGCACCGCGCCGCGCAACGACCTGTGGGTGGCCGACCTGACCGAGTCGCCGATCGACCGGCCTGAGCTGCGGGTCGTGCAGGAGGGCGTGGACGCGCAGACGGGGCTGGTGTTCGGCCGCGACGGCCGCCTCTACGTGCACACCGACCGCGCCGCGCCGCGCGGCAGGGTCTGCGTCACCGACCCCGCCGAGCCGGGCTACGAGAGCTGGCGCGACCTCATCCCCGAGGACCCCGAGGCGGTGCTGACCGACTTCGCGATCCTCGACGACCTCGACCGTCCGGTCATGCTGGTCGGCTGGACCCGCCACGCCATCAGCGAGATCACCGTGCACGACCTCGCGACGGGCGAGCGCGTCGGCGAGGTGCCGACGCCGGGGCTGGGCTCGATCGGCGGCATCGTCGAGCGTCCTGAGGGCGGCCACGAGGCGTGGTTCGGCTACACCGACAACACCACGCCGCCGAACGTGCAGCGCTACGACGCGCGGACGGGCGAGACCACGCTGTGGGCGGCCTCGCCTGGCGTGGTGGAGGTGCCGCCGGTCCGTACGGAGCAGGTGGTCTACCGCTCACAGGACGGCACCGACGTCCGCATGCTGATCATCTCGCCCGAGGGCGAGGCGTCCGGCCCGCGGCCCACCGTCCTCTACGGCTACGGCGGCTTCGGCTTGTCCATGACGCCCGGCTACTCCGCCACGATCCTCGCCTGGGTGGAGGCCGGCGGCGTCTACGCCATCGCCAACCTGCGCGGCGGCGGCGAGGAGGGCGAGGACTGGCACCGCGCGGGCATGCTGGCCCACAAGCAGAACGTGTTCGACGACTTCCACGCCGCCGCCGAGCACCTCATCGCCACCGGCGTCACCACCCGCGAGCAACTCGGCATCTCCGGCGGCTCCAACGGCGGCCTGCTGGTGGGGGCCGCGCTGACGCAGCGTCCCGACCTGTACGCGGCCGTGGTCTGCTCGGCCCCGCTGCTCGACATGATCAGGTACGAGAAGTTCGGCCTCGGCGCCACCTGGAACGTCGAGTACGGCTCGGCCGACGACCCCGAGCAGTTCGGCTGGCTGCACGGCTACTCGCCCTACCACCACGTCAAGGAGCAGGTGGCCTACCCGGCGACGCTGTTCACGGTCTTCCAGTCCGACACCCGCGTGCACCCGCTGCACGCCTGGAAGACGTGCGCGGCGATGCAGCACGCCTCGACGTCCGACCGGCCGGTGCTGCTGCGCAACGAGGCCGAGGTGGGCCACGGGGCCCGCGCGGTGAGCAGGTCGGCGGACCTGTGGGCCGACACGCTGACCTTCCTCGCCAAGCACACCGGGCTATAGCCTCGAAGGCATGGCGCGCCGATGGAGGCGGGCGGCCGGTCGGTCACCGCGTTCGGCGGCGGGCCGGCCGACCGGGTCATGCCCGGCCAGGGGACGTACCGGCCCTAGCGCGGGAAGATGATCGTTTTGTGGCCGTCGAGCAGCACCCGCTGCTCGGCGTGCCATTTGACCGCCCTGGCCAGCGTCACGCACTCGACGTCGCGCCCCATCGCCACCAGGTCCTCGGGCGAGTGGCTGTGGTTGACCCTGACCACCTCCTGCTCGATGATCGGGCCCTCGTCGAGGTCGGCCGTCACGTAGTGGGCGGTCGCGCCGATGAGCTTGACGCCGCGGTTGTGAGCCTGGTGGTAGGGCTTGGCGCCCTTGAACGACGGCAGGAACGAGTGGTGGATGTTGATGGCCCGGCCCGCGAGCTTCGCGCAGAGCTCCTCCGACAGCACCTGCATGTAGCGGGCCAGCACCACCAGATCGACCTGATAGTGCTCGACCAGCGCCATCACCTCGGCCTCCTGGCGCGGCTTGGTCTCGGGGGTGACCGGCAGGTGGTGGTAGTCGATGCCGTTGGACTGCGTGAGCGGGCGCAGGTCGGGGTGGTTGGAGACGACGGCGGCGATCTCGATGTCGAGCGCGCCCGACCGTACGCGGTAGAGCAGGTCGTTGAGGCAGTGGTCGAACCTGCTCACCATGATGAGCACGCGCGGCTTGCGCGCGACGTCGCGCAGCCTGAACTCCATCGCGAAGTCGGGCGCCAGCGCGGCGAACGCGGCGTTGAGGTCGTCCTCGCCGAGCGGCGAGGAGAACTGCACGCGCATGAAGAAGCGCTGCCCCACCCTGTCACCGAACTGCTGGCTCTCGATGATGTTGCAACCGCGTCCGGCGAGCAGGCCGGAGACGGCGGCCACGACACCGGGCCGGTCGGGACAGGACAGCGTCAGGATGTGTTCGGCGGGGCTGGTCATCGCTTCACTCTCGGGGCTGTGGGCGGTCACGTCGAGGGTACCTGGGAAGTCTTCGAGCAGTGATGCTGTTACTTGCGTTTCAGGGTAGTTAGTCGGTTGCAACCCGGCCCGATACCGTAGGTGACCTCTAGGGTGTCCCGCCGCAGGCAGGCGGGGCGGAGATGGAGCATGTGCCTTTGGAAGCCGTCGTACTGTTCGTGGTGGCCGGTCTCTTCGCCGTCGTGTCGGGGATCAATGACGGAGGCGCGCTCGTCGCGACAGGGCTCAAGCTGCCGACCGTACGACCGGTGACCGGGGTGCTCGTCCTCGTCGTGGCCGTGGCCACCGTGCCGCTGCTCACCCATCAGGTGGCACTGACGTTCGTCAACCGGCTGGCCTCCTTCGACGAGCCGGGCGCGCGCATCGCGATGACGATCGCGGTCGTCGCGGCGCTGATCGTGGTGACCACGCTCAGCGCGAAGGGCCGCCCGACCAGCCTCACCCTGGCCGTCGTCGGCGGGCTCACCGGAGCCGGCCTCGGCTGGGGGCTGCCGGTCTCCGGCGGCTCGGTCGCGCTGGTGCTGGCGTTCGGCGTCGCGGCGCCCATCGTCGGCGGGCTGCTGGCGTGGGTCCTGATCCGGGTGCTGGTCGCCGCCACCACGGCCCGCGGGCTGTGGCGCTGGCACTGGGCCGGGTTCCTGCTGCAGACGCTGGCGTACGCCTCCAACGACGCCCAGAAGATGCTGGCCGTGTTCATGGTCGCGGCCGGGTTCACCGGGGCGCCGGTCACGTACACGGTGCTCGTCGCGGCGCTGTTCGGCATCGGCACGATGTACGGGCTGCCGAGGGGCGGCCGCACGCTGAGCAGGGAGATCATCGTCTCCCGGCCCGCGCACGGCGTGGCAGCGGAGCTGTCGGCGGGCACGGCGGTGATCGCGTCGGCGGCGGCCGGCATGCCGGTGAGCATGACCCAGGCCATCGCGGGCGCGCTCATCGGCGCGGGCGTGGCGCAGGGCGGCGGACGGGTGCGCTGGTACGCCGCGGGCAAGATCGTGGCGGCCTGGTTGCTGACATTGCCGGCCAGCGGGCTCCTCGGCTGGGGACTCGCTCTCTTGATGAAGGGATTCGCGGGCGTGAGGTGGACGTGACGGTCTTCTTAGTAGGGGGTGCCGTGAAACGACTGAGGCGGATCAAGGACCTCATGACCGGGCGCATGGACAGTGCGCTCACCGAGGCGTTGCTGGGCCAGCTCGAGGCCACGAAGGAAGGCGCGTGGCTGGCCATGGCGATGATCGGCGGTGAGGTCGGCAGGACGGGCGCGCACGAGCAGATGCGCTCGATCGAGCACCTCGGCGACGAGGAGCGGGCCCGCCTCATCGACGAGCTCAAGACCGCCCTCGTCACCCCCATCGACAGGGAGGACCTGTTCCGGCTCTCGCGCTCGATCGACGACGTGCTCGACTCGCTGCGCGACTTCGTCCGCGAGTCGCACCTCTACCGGGTGCCCGACCAGATCCGCTTCACTCCCCTGCTCGACCAGGTCATCGTGGGCATCGACGCGCTGGAGAACGCGGTGCGCGACCTCGCCTCCCGGCCGTCGGTGGTCGCCCAGGACGCGCTTGAGGCGAAGAAGGCGGGCGGAGCGATCAGGCGGATGTACCAGTACGAGATCTCCCGCATCTTCTCCGGCGAGCTGACCGCCGAGGCCATGAAGCAGCGCGAGCTGGTACGCCGGCTGGAGATCGTGGGCGTGGCCATCGGAGAGGCGGCGGACGCGATCGCCGACGGCGCCATGAAACGGTGACCAGGTAGGATGTTCGACTGTTATGGAACAACACGTCCGGAGCAGGACCCGCGGCCTCACGCACACCGCGCCCGCCGAGGTCACGCTTCAGGCCGCCCTCGACGCGCTCGCCGACCCGATCCGCCGGCGCATCGTGCGTGAGCTGGCCGGGGTACCCGACTGGGAGCGGCCCTGCGGCACGTTCAACCACCTGCCGGTCGCCAAGTCCACGCTCAGCCACCACTTCGCCGTGCTGCGCGGTGTCGGGCTGCTGGAGCAGCGCGACGAGGGGGCGCGGCGGCTCAACCGGCTGCGCCGGGCCGAGTTCGACGAGCGGTTCCCGGGGCTGCTGGCGCTGGTCGTCGGCGAGGAGGGGCCGTGAGCGACGTCCAGGACACTCCCGCCGCGCGGGTCGTCTGCCTCGACCGTGACGGCCGGGTGCTGCTCATGCACTGGTACGACCGGGTCGCCGGGGCCGACCTCTGGGAGCCGCCCGGCGGCCGGCTCGAACCCGGTGAGACGCCGCTCGACGCCGCCAGGCGCGAGCTGACCGAGGAGACCGGGCTGCCCGGCGCGGCGGTGTCGGAGCGGATGGTCGAGGTCGAGCGCGACTTCACCTGGCTCGGTGTCCGTTACGTCCGGCGCGAGCCGTTCTACCTGGCCCGCTTCGACGAGGCCCGCCCCGAGGTGGTGCCCGGCGCGCTGACCGACGAGGAGCAGGCCGGCCTCCTCGGTCACGTGTGGGCCGAGGAGCTGCCCGAGACCGTCGACCCGCCGCACCTCGCCGAGATCGTCGCACTGCTCACCCGCGACCCCGGCGAGCCTGAGGCCGAGCGGCTCACCCGCGACCTCCGGCGAGCTTAAGCCCGAGCGGCTCACCCACGACCTCCGGCGAGCCTAGGTCCGAGCGGCTCACCCACGACCTCCGGCGGGCTCAGGTCCGGGCGCGGTCAGCCGTGCGGTCAGCCGTGACCCAGCTCGGCCATCGTCCGCGTCATGAGGCCGCGCAGCAGCTCGCCCGCCACCTTCTCGTGGCGGTCCTCCACCGACAGGCCCGTCGTGACGCGCTCGCGGTAGACCTCGCGCTCGTGCGCGTCGGTGTAGGGCAGCGCGGTCATCGCGACGACCACGCTGGCCCTGCTGCCCCCGTTGGGCAGGACGGCCACCGCATGCGTACGCAGGCACGTCTCGTCGGGCCCGCCGTACCAGCCGCACTTGACCGCGGCGCCGGGCCGGCCCACGGCCTCGCGCGCCCCGAACGTCTGTGAGTCGGGCACCTCCGCCATCCAGCCGAGCACCGTCTCCGCCACCGGGTCGCCGGTCGCGGCGGCCTGGGCGAGCACCGCGTACGCGGCGGCCACCTCGCCCGCCGCGACCTCCACCGAGCCGAACCGCGACGGGTCGCCGTTGGGCGGCTCCCAGCGCACGCCGGTGCGCTCGCACAGGTCGTCGAGGATGACGCGGGGCCCGACCGACAGCCACAGGCCGAGCGTGTCGGCGTTGGAGGAGAGGACGATCGCGGGCTCGGCGTGCCTGCGCCACCGCTCGGCGTCGGCGATGCGGTGGGCCGCCACCCAGGCGTACAGCGGCTTGAGCAGGGAGGCGCAGCGCAGCCTGGTCAGCCCTGAGCCGACCGCGACCGTGCGGGGCGGCGGCCCGCCGTAGCCGCGCCTGATGCCCGCGGCCTGCGCGCCGGCGCCGTGATCGAGGTGGTCGAGCAGCTCGTTGAAGCTCACCCGCCAACCGTAGACCCACCGGCCGCCCCCTCCCGCCATGCCACGCGCTCACTCCAGGGCCTCACTCCAGGGCCTCATTCCAGGGCGGCGGCGAAGCGGGAGCGCAGCTCGGACAGGCGCTTGACGGGCTCGTTGCTGAAGACCAGGCGGACGTACCGGGGCGCCACGTGCTCGCCCCACGCCGTCATGGGGGTGGCGGCGATCCTGCCGCGTTCGAGGAGGCGGGCCGACAGCTCGGGAGCGGACAGGCCCATGGCCTCGGCGTCCACCAGGCAGGACCAGCCGCCGCCGGCGCGCACCAGCGGCAGGTCGGCGAGCTGCGCGGCGACCGTCTCGTGGCGCGCCTGGTACTCGGCCACCGCCTCGGCGACCCCCGACGGCTCCCTGAGCGCCGCGGCGGCGCCGAACTGGTGGAAACCGCTGGCCACGGTCGTGTTGTAGATGCCCGCGACCATGATCCTGGACATGATGCCGGGCGGGCCGGCCACCCAGCCGATGCGCCAGCCGATCATGCGGTACTCCTTCGACATCGAGCCGATGATGATCGTCCGCTCGCCCAGGCCGTCCACCCGGCACGGGTTGATCTGCGGATAGCCGTCGAAGACGATGCGCTCCATGGCCGCGTCGTAGATCAGGTACGCGCCGGTGCGCTCGCACACCTGCGCCACCGCCGCCCAGTCGTCATGGTCGAGCACCACCCCCGACGGCATCGACGGGCTCATCAGCAGCAGCGCCGCCGCCGTCCGCACCTGCGACAGCGCCTCACGGTCGAGCCGCCAGTGGCCGTCGTGCACGCGCAGCGGCACGAGGTGGGGGCTCGCGCCGGACAGACGGACGCGCTGGAGCAGGCCCGCGTACGTCGGGTCGGTCAGCACCACCGGGTCGCCGGGCTCGGTGGTGGCGAGCAGCACCGGCATGACCGCCGACGTGCCGCCCGAGGTGATCGTGATCTGGCGCAGCGGGTCGTAGCCGAGCCCGGTGCGCCGCCGCAGGTCGTCCGCGACGGCCGCGCGCAGTTCGGGCAGGCCGGTGAAGGGCAGCCAGCTGTTGCCCGTGCCCTCCTCCAGCGACCTCCGGGTGGCCGCGACGGCGGCGGGCGGCGGCGGGACGTCGGTGTCGAGGTTCTCCAGGCGCAGGACGTCGGGGTCGGCGCCGGCCTCGGCCGCCACCCGGTCGATGTCGAACGGCTGGACGTGCGCGAAACGGGAGTTGGGGCGCATGGCAGCACCTCCGCGAAGAAGGGGTTCCGTATACGGAACGTCCGTCATCTGGGGGCTGCTGTCAAGGGGGCAGAGGTCGTCCAGGAGGCTGCTGTCATGGGGTCACAGGTCGTACAGGGTGAGTGCGGCGGCCAGCGCGGCGGGGATCAGGGCGGCCACGAAGATGATCGCGGCGATCCGCGCCCCGCGCGCCGCCCTCGGCTCCGTCATCAGGGCCGCCAGCGCCCCCGCCACCGCGAACGCCGCGCCGGTCGCCAGCACGTGCGCGAGCGTGGACGTCCACGACGGCACGGCCTCTCCCGCGATCCTGATCACCACGAACGTCCCCACAGCGACGAACGCCACCCGCCGCCCCGGCCGCACGTCCACCCGGTCCAGCGCGTACGCCGCCCCCGCCAGCCCGGCCAGGCTGATCACCACGAGCACGGCGATCGACGGCACCAGGCATCCCCTGTCCGCGCACCCGACGCCCGTCCAGGCCAGCCGCACGCTGGCCCACCACCACACGCCGAGCACCCCGCACACCGTCGCAGCCCGCCCGATTCGCCCCGTCATGCCCCTCATGCTGCCACCCGGCCGGCGGAGGTCAGGGCTGGGCGGCCCGGTGGTCGTCGGCCTCGGCCTCCGCGTGGCGGCCGAGGATGCGCAGGACGACGGCGCGGTTGGCGTACAGGTCGGGCTGGGGCTGCAGGGCGATGGCCCGGGTGAGGTCGGCGATCGCGCCCTCCAGGTCGCCGGTCGCGTAGCGCAGGATGCCCCGGTTTCCCCAGGCGGCGGCGAGGTCGGGGGCGCCCTCGACGGCGCGGTCGAGCGCGTCGGCGGCCTCGGCCAGGCGGCCCGCGGCCGTCTCCAGCTGGCCGAGCACGGTGAGCAGGTGCGGGTTGCCGGGCGCGAGCGCCAGCCCCGCCTCGACGTCGGCCCTGGCGGCCTCGTCCCGGTCGAGCGCGGCCAGCAGGCCCGCGCGGTTGATGTAGGCGTCGAGGTAGGAGGGGTCGAGCTCGATCACGTGCCCCAGGTCGGCCAGGGCGCCGTCGGTGTCGCCCCGCACCGTACGCAGCTCCGCCCGGTTGTAGTACCCCTCGGGCAGCGGGGGCCCGGCGTCGATGGCGCGCTCGAAGTCGGCCAGGGCCTCGTCGTGGCGGCCGAGCCGGAAGAGCAGGTTGCCGCGTTCCAGGTGATAGTCGGGGAAACCCGGGTCGAGGGCGATGGCGGCGGCGTAGTCCTCCAGCGCCTCCTTGACCTGCCCGCGCCCGGCCAGCAGCTGGGCCCTGTTGGCCAGCAGCACCATCCGGTGCACGGGGTGCCGCGCGCCGAGCTCCCCGGCCAGCTCGATGGCGGACTCGACGAGGGCCAGCGCGGCGTCCGCCCGGCCTTCGCGCAGCTCGACGAGCGCCAGCCCGTTGCGGTCGAAGCCGAGCTTGAAGGCGCGTTCTGCGGGGTCGGGCAGCAGGCGGGAGACGGCGATGGCGAGGTTGAGCCAGGCGCGGGCGCGGGTCAGGTCGCGCTGGGCGGGGTCGGGGTGGCGGGCGTCGAGCATGGCGGTGCCGTACGCGGCGGCGGCGTGCATGGCCGGGTCCTGGCTGGCCAGGCGTACGCGGTCCCAGAGGGCGCGAGCCTGCGCGGTGCGCCCGAGGCCGCCGAGCGCGGTGGCGGTGCGCTGCGCGAAGCGCCACCACAGGTCGCCGCCCGGCTCCGTGGCCGCCATGCCGAGCTCGCCCAGCTCGGCCACGGCGTGCAGGAACCCCTCGCGCATGCACCGGTCCACGAGCTCCCACAGCTCGCCCGGGTCGCGGTGCTCCTTCGGAGGTTCAGGGCCGCCGGAGTAGACGGTGATCGCCAGGATGGCGGGCGGCACCCGCCGCATCAGCACGTCGATCAGCTCGGTGTCGGTGGGGTCGGCGGCGGCGGCGTTGCACACCATGACGGACGAACCCGGCGGCACGGCGTCGCGGACGAACTCGGCGATCCCGTTGGCCAGCCGCAGCGTACGGCGGGGCGCGGGCACGAGGATGCGCTCCTCGTCGGAGAGCCCGGCGTCGATCGTGCCCCTGCCGGCCTTGACCCGCGCCTTCACCAGGCCGGCCAGCTCGGGCGCCGCCGCCAGGATCTCGATGTCGTGCGCGGCCACCAGATCGGGGAAGTCCCGCAGGGCCGCCGGCACCAGGTGGCTCAGCAGGGCGGCGGCGAAGGCGTAAGGGCCGCGTGGCCGTCGATGCGCGTCGATCATCGGCATCTCCGGCCGCGCGGCCCCGGTTAGGGCGGGTGGATCGCCCAGGACCTTGAGGTGGGACCTCTCCTCAGTCACCCCTTGTGAATGACGCTGGAGGTCCCTGCGAGCCTCGCGGTACCAGGCTTGCGGACGACGATGCGCTTCATGACGTGCCTCTCCACTCGGGGTTAATCACCCATTATTAGGGCACCTCACCGAATAGCAAGGTTTATTCCGAATAAGTGGGAGGCTAATGGATAAAATGCACTTGCCTTTCGAATGGTATGTCTAACCTATTAGGAGCGAAACCACCGCTGCAATCCTGTGGTATGAGCCTGCTGCTCGGAATCCTCCATGAGATCGCACAGGCACCGCCCGAGCAACGTGACCGACTGGCAGCACCCAGGCCCGTTCTTGGCCCGAACGATGCGGGTGGCCCGGTTGAGCAGCCGTTCGAGGCTCGGCTCCGCGCCGCCCTTGAGCGAATGGGTCTGCCAGGGGCAGGACGCGGCGTCCGTACAGGCGCTGGCGGCGAGATAGGGCACGGGCCCGCTCTGGAACCGCAGCCGGTCCTCCCGCTTGACCCGCTGCTCGGCCAGCGCGTGCGCGGCCCTGCGGGCGATCGTCAGCAGGTGGTGGCGGCCGCCGTCGTCGCGCCTGGTCACGGAGCGTGACGGTAGCGCGAACAACGTCGCCCCGCCCATCAGCGCACCGCCCACGATCATGCCCCAGCCCATCGGTTCGTCGAACCAGATCACCGCGATCGCCGCCACCCACACGGGCTGGGTCGACATGAGGATCTGGCTCGGCATCGCCGACAGGTACTTCTGCCCGTACGAGCGGGCCAGGAAGCCCAGCGCGCACGACACCACGGACAGGTGGGCGAGGATCGTCCAGTCGGGCAGGTCGGCCGGCAGGGTGATCCCGTCGCGTACGGCGAAGCAGCCGGTCAGCACCCCGATGGTGAGCAGCTGCACGGTGGTCAGCCCGTACGCGGGAAAGCCCGACGGCCGCTTGGAGAGGTGGGCCAGGAAGAGCGTGTGGCCCGAGTACAGCGCGGCGGCGAGGAGCGTGACCCCCAGCGCGGGCAACGACATGTCGTCGGTGTCCATGCCGCGGACGAACGCGAACACCCCCATGCCGGCCAGCGCGAGCACCACCCCCGCCCAGATCCGCCGCGCCACCCGCTGGCGGTACAGCACCAGCGTCAGGATCGGCGTGATGATCACGCTGCACCCCACCGCGAACCCCGACACCGCCGACGGCAGGCTGTTGAGCGCCACCGCCTGAGCCGCCTGCCCGACCCCGAACAGCACCCCCAGTAGCACGCCGTGCGACCAGGAACGCCATGACATCCCCCGCAGCCCCCGTGGCCTGATGACGAGCAGCGTGAGCCCCGCGACGAGATAGCGCTCGGCGAGCAGATCCTCCACCGGTAAACGGAGAATGAGGTCTTTCATCAGCGGGAACGCCGACCCCCATGCGGCGCTGACGAACAACAGAAGCACGGCTCCCAATAGGGGGCGGGAAGCGGGCACACCTGCCATGGAGAAAGCATGGCACTACTATTCGCGACGTCAGATGTACAGGGAGCAGCCGGTGAGGCTTGCTTACACCTCAGTGGTAAGAGCCTCACCCGCAGGTTCGTACAACCTTATCCGCGGGGGCCGATACGGCATGATCGGACATTTCCTGCTTGAGATACGGACCTGGAATGCCGAGGCCGTGGAATGTCCGGAAAGAGTCCCGGCGGGCATGTCACGCCGGTGTTCCCGGGTGGCTGCACCGGGAAAGTCGAAGGTAGCGGCCCCAGGAGGGGGTGGATGGGGCCGTAAAGGGTGGTGCCGGCTAGCGTTCCATTACGGCGCGCGGGACCAGCCGCTTCTCGCCGTAGATCACGGTGAGTTCGCCGACCCGCTCGCGGGAGAGTTCGCGCCATCCGCGGCGCTGATAGAGCGCCAGCGCGGCCTCCTGGTTGAGCGTGGTGTCGCCGCGTACGCACTGGAAGCCGAGCTCCACCGCGCGCCGCTCGATCGCGGCCAGCATGGCCGCCCCGAACCCGCGCCGCTGGAACTCCGGATGCACGCGCAGTCTGCAGACCTCGGCCGTGGCGGTGTCGACGGGTTTCAGCCCGCCCATCGCCACGATCCGTGAGCCCACCTCGCCCACCAGGAAGTCGCCGCCGCAGGCGAGGTAGATCTCCTGGATCCGCGGGAAGTCGTCGTCGTAGTAGACGCCGTCACCCGGGACCAGGCCGACCTCGGCGAGGCAGATCCGGTGGAGCGCGAGCAGGGTGTCGAGATCCGACCAGCGATAGCGCCTGATCTCCAGCTTCATGCATCGCCCCCTTGCATCTGGTGCTGTCTGGGCCGTCGCAGCTGCGCCAGGTACTCATCGAGACCGGGAGCGTTGGCCGCCTCGAGCTGCTTCCCGAGCAGGATCGCGGGACGCATGATGAGGTCGGTGCGGTAGTCGCCGGGAACCAGGCTGAGCGCCTTGGTCGCGATGGCCACCGCCTCCCGGACGTCACCGTCGAGCAGCTTGCACTGAGCCTGGTCGAGCCGGATGAGCGTCTGGTCGAGGATATGGTCCTCGTATTTGCCGAGGGCCTGGTCGAGCACGACCTCCGCCTCGAGCGTCTGGCCCAGCTTGGTGAGCACGTCGCCCTGGTAGAAGTAGAGCTGCTTCTCGGTGTAGCCGAAGGCGACGTCTTCGCGGTCTTCGGCCTTCATGTGGGAGAAGGCGTTCCTGGCCCGCGCGAGAGCGCGCTTGGCCTGGTCGACGATCTCCTTCTTGTTGTCGTTGCCGGCCAGCGCGGCCAGCGCCCTGGCCTCGACGACCGGGGCCATGGCCTGCGCGGGGCAGGGCGTGGAGCCGGCCATGTCGCGGCTCTTCTTGGCGAGGTTGAGCGCCTCGCGGGCGTCGCCGAAGTAGAGCGGCACGAGCGACTCGCGTGCGCAGATCCACGCGCGCAGCGCCCGGTCGCCGGTCTCGTCGGCGGCGGTGCGCCCCGTGCGGAAGAACGAGCGGGCCAGCCGGTGATCGCCCAGGTTGATGAGGATCATCCCGCTCAGGCCGGACAGCTGGGCGGCCATCCTGCACAGCCGCTCCTGCAGGTCGATCGGCTGGCGGCGGGACATCGCCGTGCGTACGGCGCTCAGCTCCAGCAGCACGTCGCACAGCAGCCGCAGCGGCGCCGTCGTCGTGTACTGGCGGCCGAAGCTGACCGTCGCCTCCTCCCACTGGTCGAGCATCGCGGCGGACACCGTGGCCGAGACCAGCGTCTCGTCCATCCTGCGCCGGATGCCCTCGCACGCCCCCAGCACCGGCCCGTCGAGCTCCGCGCCCTTGGCGTCGGAGTTGAGAAGGTTTAAGAGGGTGCGCCGGAGGATGTTCTCGTCCTCCTCGGCGTCGGGCTCGGGCTCCATCGGCTTGATCACCAGCTCGCGATCCTGCTGCTGGCAGCGGTCCTTGGAGTCACCGCCGACGACGCCCGGCATGCGGTGGCCGTGGCCGCAGATGCAGGGCGCGTCATAGCCCAGGGCGATCGGCTCGACCCGATAGACCGTGCACAGATAATGCAGGTATTCCGGGCCCGGGCGTTTCAGCCCGCTCTCGTACGCCGACAACAGGGTCTCTCCGATGCCGGGCATCGGCTTGGAGTCGCGCTCGAACAGGGCTCTCACCTGTTCGATGACGTCGGCCAGCGCGATCCCGTAGGCCAGTCGGTGCGCCTTGATGCGGGTCGTGCTGAACTGTGTCGTGCACGCCTCGTGGATCTCATCAGCTATCTGAGCCGACGTGCGCCCGGCGGCGAGGCCCCTGGCCCTGATCCGCCGGGCGATCTCCGTCTCTCGGTGCTGTCTGCCGGACATCCCGGCCCCTCTCACGCAAGTCTCGACCGGTCCGCAACTGGTGACTCAGCGTAGTCCTCAAGTCGCTGTACGCCTACCCATGACTATGAAGCAATGACGACGGGATGGGAAACGCCGATAGGGAGCCTACGGTTAAGGATCGTCCTCCCGAGGACTGTTTCTTACAACCCACGAGTGAGAAGCGACTCCCCGTGAGCAAACAGCCCCGTTGCGCGAACCCTTGACTTGGGCCATCTTTGGCGCACCGGCAACGATTCCCAAGGGAGGGACGAACGGTGGGGGACGACAACTTCGAGCACCTTGAGCGTCTGGTGACCGAACTCGGCGCTCGCGGACTGCTCGCACGAGTGGTCCGGACCCAGAGCGGGCACACCTTCGTCCGGGTGATCAACCCGGACGCCACGAGCCTTTCCGAGAACGTCACGTGCCGCCCGGCCGCCGTCTCGGAGGTCTCGGCCTGGTGGTACTGCTGGTCCTGGGGCGACCGGATGCACACGGCCGACGACCCGGCCGGTGCGGCGAACAAGGTCGCCCGCGTGCTCGCCGTCGCGGGTGAGTGAACGGCGTGGTGATCCGGGTGGAGCGCAGCCACCGCGGCTCACCGCGACCCGCGGCGGCTTCTGGGAGCCGGCGGGGTGACCGGTGCGGAGGGGCTCCGGCGTGCCCGGGCCCTTGGTCACCCCGCCGGTTCCGGCCGGCCGCACGTCACATGCCTCTTCATGGCCTCCCTGTGAGGCCCGCCCGTACGGCGCCGCCCGCCGTACGGGCTCTCAGACCCCCGCCCGCATCACCGGGCGGGTGTTCGGGGGATCCCTCCCGGAACCGGCTCGGGACACGCTTCCGGGTGCGTGTCCCGTTCCGAGCCGTCCGTCATCGGAGCGCCGTCTCTCTCCCTCCGCGGCCCAGAGAGCCGGCGACCCCGTCTTCCCCGGCGTGATGTGACGGCGGGCGGTTCGGTCGGCGGTATCTTTTGGATCGAAACGGTCCAATAGGCGACCGAACCGCTTCCGGAGGGGGATCCACCATAGTGTTACTGCTGGTGACGCCGGCACCACCATCCGCGTCTCCGTCGCTTCTGCCGGACGTGGATCAGATGACCACGCAAATGTCCGCTGTCTGCCAAAGTGACACGGTTCTTTGCTCTACCCTGGTCAGGGTGTTCGGCAACGAGCCCTGGGCGCCCCTGGTGTCCAGCGCGATAACCATCGTCCTGATCCTCGTGCTCGCCTTCGTTCTGCGGAACGTCGCGCACCGGATCATCACGAGGGTGGTCAACCGAGCGGCCACGGGTGGGTCGATCACGAGCCGGTTCCGCAAGGGAGCGGCTCCCGACGGCATCGACGCACTGCTGCACGAGCGGCGTAAGCAGCGGGCAGAGACCATGGGGTCGGTGCTCAAGCACGTCGCCTCGATCGTCGTGCTCGGCACCGCGGCGCTGACCGTGCTCGACCGGCTGACCATCCCGATCGCGCCCCTGCTGACCAGCGTCGGCATCCTCGGCGTCGCGGTCGGCTTCGGCGCGCAGGAGCTGGTGAAGGACTTCATCGCCGGCATGTTCATGCTGCTGGAGGACCAGTACGGCGTCGGCGACGTGATCGACACGGGCGCCGCCGTGGGCACCGTCGAGGCGGTCACGCTGCGCATCACCCGGCTGCGCGACGCCGACGGCCGCGTGTGGTACATCCGCAACGGCACGATCACCCGGGTCGGCAACGAGTCGCAGGGGTGGTCGAGGGCGTACATGGACGTTCCCGTGGCGTACGACGCCGACGTGGTGGGCGTCAAGGTGCTGCTCGAGCAGGTGGCCGAGGAGATGTGGGCCGACGCCGAGCTGCGCGAGAGCAAGATCGTCGAAGAGCCGCAGGTCTACGGCGTCGAGCAGCTGTCCGACAGCTCGCTGGTGTTCCGCATCACCACCAAGACGCTGCCGTCGGCGCAGTCCGAGGTGGCGCGCGAGATGCGCTTGCGGGTCAAGTCGGCGCTCGACACCGCGGGCATTCAGCTGGTGGGCAGCGCCTAAGCTAGGGATCGTGACAGAGACCTCCTTTTACGACGCCGTCGGGGGCGAGGAGACGTTCCGGCGCCTCGTACACCGCTTCTATGAGGGGGTCGCGGAAGACCCGCTGCTGCGGCCGCTCTATCCGGAGCCCGATCTCACGGGCGCGGAAGAGCGGCTGCGCGGTTTCCTGGTCCAATACTGGGGCGGTCCCAAGACCTACAGCGAGCAGCGCGGCCACCCCCGGCTGCGCATGCGGCACATGCCGTTCGTCATCGGCGAGCCCGAGCGCGACGCCTGGCTGCGGCACATGCGTGACGCGGTCGACTCGCTCGACCTGCCGGAGGAGCAGGACAAGCGGCTCTGGGACTATCTGGTCTACGCGGCCCACAGCCTGGTGAACTCCCCCACATAACGGGGCATGACACGCCACATGGATATCCCCTGGTGGCGTGACGCAGTCGTCTACGAGATCTATGTCCGCAGCTTCGCCGACGCCTCGGGAGACGGCGTCGGCGATCTCGCCGGCATCCGCGAGCGCCTGCCCTATCTGCGGCGGCTGGGCGTGGACGCCATCTGGCTGACCCCGTTCTACCCCTCCCCCATGGCCGACGGCGGCTACGACGTGGCCGACTACCGCGGCGTCGATCCGTTGTTCGGCTCGCTGGACGACTTCGACGCGCTGGT
Organism: Nonomuraea sp. NPDC049421; assembly: GCF_040677005.1. Lineage (NCBI taxonomy): Bacteria > Bacillati > Actinomycetota > Actinomycetes > Streptosporangiales > Streptosporangiaceae > Nonomuraea > Nonomuraea sp. NPDC049421. The sequence continues at coordinate 317,380 of NZ_JBFAQA010000005.1, read as the reverse complement.
GACGCAGGCGCACGAGCTGGGGCTGCGGGTGCTCGTGGACATCGTGCCCAATCACAGCTCGTCGGCGCACCCGTGGTTCCAGGAGGCGCTGCGCGGGGTGGGCCGCGACCGCTACATCTTCCGCGACCACACCAACAACTGGAAGTCCACCTTCAGCGGACCCGCCTGGACGCAGGCGCCAGACGGGCAGTACTACCTGCATCTGTTCGCGCCCGAGCAGCCCGACTTCAACTGGCGCAACCGCGAGGTGCACGAGGAGTTCCTGGACGTGCTGCGCTTCTGGCTGGAGCGCGGCGTCGACGGGTTCCGCATCGACGTGGCGATGGGGCTCTACAAGGCGGAGGGGCTGCCCGACGTGGACGACCAGTCGTTCGCCTCTGTCTCGCCGGTGTGGGGGCAGCCGGAGGTGCACGGCGTCTACCGGGAGTGGCGGCGGTTGCTCGACTCCTACCCGGGGGAGCGGATGGCGGTGGGCGAGGTGTGGACCGACGACGCCGAGGACCTCGCCCGCTACGTACGCCCCGACGAGCTGCATCAGAGCTTCAACTTCGCCTGGCTGGAGGCGCCGTGGTCGGCCACCGCGTTCCGCAAGGTGATCGACGACACGTTGGCGGCGGTGCCGTACGCGACGTGGGTGCTGTCCAACCACGACGTCGTACGCCACCGCACCCGCTACGGTACGGACGATCCTGGGGCGGGCCTGGCGCGGGCCAGGGCGGCGCTGCTGACGATGCTGGCCCTGCCCGGCTCCGCCTACCTCTACCAGGGCGAGGAGCTGGGGCTGCCGGAGGTGACCGACCTGCCGGACGACGCCAGGCAGGACCCCATCTTCTTCCGGTCGAAGGGTGAGCTGCCGGGGCGCGACGGGTGCCGGGTGCCGATCCCTTGGACGGTCGATCCGCCGTCCCACGGGTTCTCGCCGGGCGGGGTGGAGCCGTGGCTGCCGCAGCCGGAGTCGTTCGCGGAGCTGAGCGTGGAGAAGCAGGAAGGGGTGGCGGACTCGACGCTGGAGTTCTACCGGCGGGCCCTGGCGCTGCGCCGCGCGCTGGCGGGAGAGATTCCTCACACCTTGGAGTGGCTCGACTCCCCTGAGGGAGCGCTTTTCTTCACCAGGGGTCCGCTGATCTGCGCACTCAACTGCGGCACGGGCCCGGTGCACCTGCCCGAGCACACCGAGGTGCTGCTGACGAGCGGCCCGCTCAAGCGCGGCCTGCTGCCGCAGGACACGGCGGTGTGGCTGCGGCGCGCGTCATGAGCGGTCGGCGCGCAGCGGGATGACCGGCAGCGAGACCAGCGCGCAGCCGAGGCCGGCGGCGAAGCCCGCCCAGTAGCCGGCGCCCTCGATGAGCAGGCCGGCGAGCGGGGTGGCGACGAGGGCGACGGTGTTCTGGACGGTGTTGTGGGTGCCGAGCACCCGGCCCGCCCAGCCGGGTCCGGCCAGTTCGCCGGCCGTGAGGTAGGCGAGGCCGTTGCCCGCCACGGTCATCACCGAGGCGAGCGCCAGCATGACCACGCCGAACGCGGCTCCGGTGAGCGCGCCTGCGACGAGCAGGGCAAGCACGACGAGGTTCCAGAGCGTGAGCAGCAGCAGGGGACGCATGCGCAGGCCGGTCCTGTCCGACCAGCGACCGGCCGCGACGCGGACCACGGCGCCGCCGATCGCGGCCACGCCGAACAGCCGCCCCGCCGCGACGCCGTCCCAGCCGTAGGAGGTGACCAGGCAGTCCACGCCGTACGTGGTGACCACGATCTGCGGCACCGCCTGCAGCGCGCTGGTGGCGTGCACTCGCCACAACGCGGGCTGCCGGTACGGCGAGCCCGCCGCGGCCGCCCTGCTTTCGGGCGCCGTGTGCGGCGGCTCGGCCAGGAAGAGCGCGGCCAGCACGGCGGCCAGCAGGCTGAGCACCGAGCAGAGCAGCAGCACGCCGGTCAGCCCGTGGGCGGCGGCGACGGGCGGCAGCACGAAGGCGGCGGCCGCCATGCCGAGGGTGAAGGAGACCTGCCGCACGCCCATGGCGACGCCGCGCTCGGGCGGGCTGAACCAGCGCAGCACGATCCGGCCGCCGCCGACCATCGCGGCGGAGCCGCCCGCGCCGGCCAGGGCGAGCAGCGCGATCACGGCCCAGGTGGCCTCGGCGAACGCGGCGGCGGCCAGCGTCACGGCGGCCACACCGACGCCGAGTCCCAAGACGAGCCGTTCGCCGTGCCGGTCGGCGAGCGCGCCCCAGGCGACGAGGGCGCACAGGATACCGATCGCCGGGGCGTTCCCTATCAGGCCACCCACTGGCAGCGAGACACCGAAATGTCGCAAGATTTCGGGCATGACCAGGGGCAGTCCGAACAGCCCCAGGGTGACGCTGGCGTGCGCGTTGACGCCCAGCGCCAGCATCCACCACCGCTTCATGCTCAGAGGTACGTCATTCGGCGTACCGCTTGAGGTAGGCCAGCTCGCTCTCGGTCAGGCGGCGGGGCGCGGCCCGCTCGACGTCGTACGCCGCGAGCACCGACCTCGCGGTCACGTAGAGGTCCTCGTCGTCGCGGATCTCGTAACGCAGCGTGAACCGTACCGCCCGGATCTCCGTCACCCAGGTCTCGACGCGTACGGGCTCGGCGCGGAAGCCCAGCGGGCGCCGGTAGTCGATCTCGTGGCGCGTCACGACCAGCCCCTTGAAGGGCTCCACACCCTCCTTGTACGGGTCGATGCTCAACATGCCGAACCGCGCGTCCTCGAGGTAGTCGAGGAAGCGCACGTTGTTCACATGACCTTGGGAGTCGATGTCACCGAATCTCACCACGCGGGGATAGATGTGCCGTCGGGCCGGGGAAGGTTCGTCCACGTCCGCCACCGTACCCGGCCACGTCAGGTGGCCTTGCGCCGGGCCAGGCAGGTCAGCACGGTCAGCACCGACACCGCGGCCATCGTGCCGAGCGCCCACCGGTAGCCGGTGACGAGCTGCCCGACGGCCTCGCCGGAGAGCAGGCCGAGGGTGCCGGCGAAGACCTGCTGGTGCAGCGCGGCGGGCAGCGGCGCGACGAGGATCGACAGCACCATGCCGGTGCCGACGACGTTGCCGGTGTTCTGCAGCATGAGCCGCATGGCGTTGACGATGCCGAGCCGGTTCGACGGCAGGCCGTCGAGGATGGCGGTGTTGTTGGACGGCAGGAAGATCCCGGAGCCGAGGCCGATGAGCACAAGCCCGGTGGCGACGGCCGGATACGGCATCGTCGTGGACATCACCGCCATCATGACCGCGAGGCCGCAGGAGGTCGTCGCGGCCCCGGCCACGGCGAGGGTGCGGGCGCTGAAGCGGCGCTGCAGGAAGCCGGAGACGACCGAGGCGCACAGGGCGGCCACGGCCAGCGGCAGCACCTTGAGCCCTGCCTGTACGGGATCGTCCCCGCGGACGGCCTGGAAGTAGAGCGCGACGAGGAAGACCATGCCCATGCGCGCGACGGCGTTGAGGAACGAGGCGAGCGTCCCGAAGGCGAAGGACGGCTCGCGGAAGAGGCTCATGTCCACCACGGGGTGGGCGGCCCTGCGTTCCCTGAGCACGAACAGCGGCAGCCCCACCACGAAGGCCACCGCGCCGCCGAGCACCAGCGGATGCTGCCAGCCGAGCCTGGTGAACTCCGACAGCGCCAGCAGCAGCCCGCCCAGCGTCAGCAGCACGAGCAGGCTGCCCGGCGCGTCGAGCCCGCCGTCGCGCCGGGCGGGCGCCGTCCTGCGCAGTGTGATCGAGCCCCACAGCAGGCAGAGCAGCCCGATCGGCACGTTGAACCAGAACACCCACCGCCAGCCCAGGCTCTCGGCCAGCACGCCGCCCAGCGTGGGGCCGATCAGCCCGGCGATGGAGAACGAGGCGACGTACACGCCCATGCCCTCGCCCAGCCGCTCGCGTGGGAAGGCGTCGCTGACCAGGGCCGCGCTGTTGGTGAGCAGCATGGCGGCGCCCGCCGCCTGCACGACCCGCATGGCGACGACCAGCCAGGCGTTCGGGGCGAGCCCGGCGAGCAGCGCGGCCCCCGTGTACGTGGCCAGCCCCAGCAGGTACATCCTGCGCCTGCCGAACAAGTCGGCCAGTCTGCCGAATACCACCATGAGGACGGTCGTGGTCAACTGGTAGCCGAGGAGGATCCAGCTCGCCGCGGTGGCGTCGGCGCCGGTGTTGCGCGCGATCTCGGGGAGCGCGACGTTGATCGCGCTGCCGCCGAGCCCGGTCAGGACGCTGGCCAGGCTCACGACCGACAGAGTTCGCCAGGCGTAGCCGAGGGTCGGGGTGGTCGCCGCCAAAGGCCCTTATCCTTTCTAGATTTCAATACTAGAATCTTATTCGCATCGTTCGCCGGTCAAGGATTCGAGGTGTCGGATGAGCGGGATAGTCGAGGGCCGCGTGGTGATCGTCACGGGCGCGGCCAGGGGCATCGGACGGGGACATGCCCTGGAGTTCGCCAGGCAGGGCGCGAAGGTGGTGGTCAACGACCTCGGAGCGGAGGTGGACGGCACCGGCTCGTCGGGAGCGGCGGCCGAGGTGGTGGCGGAGATCGAGGCCATGGGCGGCCAGGCGATCGTCAACGGCGAGGACGTCTCCGACTTCGACGGCGCCGAGCGGCTGGTCCGCGCCGCCATCGACCACTTCGGCACGCTCGACGTGCTGGTCAACAACGCGGGCATCCTGCGCGACCGGATGCTGGTCAACATGACCGCGGAGGAGTGGGACGCGGTCATCAGGGTGCACCTGCGCGGCACGTTCGCACCCCTGCGCCACGCCGCCGCCTACTGGCGCTCGAAGGCCAAGGCGGGCGAGCAGGTGGACGCCCGCATCATCAACACGACCTCGTCCTCCGGCATCTACGGCAACCCCGGTCAGGGTAACTACGGCGCCGCGAAGGCCGGCATAGCGGGCCTGACCGTCATCGCCGCCAGGGAGCTGGAGCGCTACGGCGTGACGGTCAACGCGATCGCGCCCGCCGCGCTCACCCGCATGACCGAGAACCTGCTGCCGAAGGGCGCCACCGGCGCCGACCCCGACGACATCGCGCCGCTGGTGGTGTGGCTGTCCAGCGCGGAGGCCAGGAGCATCACGGGGCGGGTGTTCAACGTGCGCGGCGGGGTGATCAGCGTGGCCGAGGGCTGGCACGCGGGGCCCGGCGTGGACAAGGGCGGCCGCTGGGATCCGGCCGAGCTGGGCTCGGTCATCCCCGCGCTGGTCGAGAAGGCCGCGCCCAACGCGCTGACCAACGGCCGCGTCCCCGGACGGGAGGACTGACATGCCACTCGACCACAGCGTGATCGGTGTCGAGAGCGCGCCCCACGAGCGCACGTGGACGGCCAAGGACACCATGCTGTACGCGCTCGGCGTCGGCGCCGGCACCTCGGAGCTGGAGTTCACCACGGAGAAGGGGCAGCGGGTGCTGCCGACGTTCGCGGTGCTGGCCGCGCAGGCGCCGGGGCGGCGGCTCGGCGGCTTCGACCCGGCCATGCTGGTCCACGCCGAGCAGGGCTTCGAGCTGCACCGGGAGCTGCCCGCGGCGGGCGGCGTGCGGACCACCTCGAAGGTGACCGGCATCTACGACAAGGGCTCGGGCGCGCTGGTCACCTCCGAGGCCAGGGCCGTCGATCTCGACACCGGCGATCTGGTCATCTCGTCCTACAGCTCGGTGTTCATCAGGGGCGAGGGCGGGTTCGGCGGTGATCGGGGGCCGCGCGACTCCTGGGCGGCGCCGGACCGGGCGCCCGACCACAAGGTGACGTACTCGACGTATCCGGAGCAGGCGCTCATCTACCGGCTGTCGGGCGACTACAACCCGCTGCACAGCGACCCGGAGTTCGCCGCCAGGGCCGGGTTCGACCGGCCGATCCTGCACGGGCTGTGCACGTACGGGGTGACCGGCCGGGCGCTGCTGCACGCGGTGGCGGGCTCCGACCCGGCGCGCTTCAAGGCGATGTCGGGGCGCTTCTCCAGCCCGGTCTTCCCCGGTGAGCCGCTGACCGTCTCGATCTGGGCGGACGGCACGGACGTGCTGTTCAGGACAGCGAAGGACGACGGGACCGTGGTGATCGACCGGGGCCGCGCGACGATCGGCTAGCCCTCGCGCAGCTCCCTGAGGGGGTCGAGGCGGTGGATGAGCGTCACCGCCGCCTCGATCACCTCCTGCGCCTCCTCCTCGTTGTCGGAGGTGGCGACCTCGCGGGCGGCCTCGCCGATGATGCTGGTCAGCACGGCCACCGTGAACCGGTCGAGCGGGTCGCCGCCGGCGCCGAGCAGCACCGCGTTCTGGCGTACCCACTCGCGCCCGCGGGTGCGGCGGATCAGCTCGAAACCAGGAGGGCCGTCGCCGTCGATGAAGAGCCTGACCAGGTCGCGGCGCTCCCACGCGCCCGCGAGGTAGGCCCGCGCGCCCGCGATCAGCAGCTCGACCGGGTCGGTGACCCCCTCTTTCTTGGCCTTGGCCACGCTGGCGGCCGACGCCTGCTCGTGGGCGGCCTGGTGGTCCTCGTAGAGGGCGAGGAAGAGCTCCGTCTTGCCACCGAAGTGGTGGTAGAGGCTGCCCACGCTGGACCCGGCGCGGGCGACGACGTCGGAGACGTTGGAGTCGGCGAAGCCGTGCTCGCTGAAGACCTCACGGGCGGCCTGCAGCATGCTCTTGCGGGTCTGGGCCGTACGGCTCCACTCCCACGAGGACTTGCGTGCCATGCGCCTATCGTAGCGCGGCGAATTCTAGAATCCGATTCTTGACACTGGACGACATAGGCTAGAACCTCTTCCTAGAGAACGATTCTAGAAAATGCCCTGGGAGGCGGCTGTGGACTTCTCGCTCACCCCCGAGGAACGGCAGATCCGTGACACCGTCCGGTCCTTCATCGAGAAGGAGGTCATGCCGCTGGAGCCGGAGGTCCTGCGCAACGAGCGCGAGGGCCGCCCCGGCCTGGACGCCGACGTGCTGCGCGACCTGCGCGCCAAGGCCAGGAAGTCGGGCTTCTGGGGCATCAACACCCCCGAGGAGTACGGCGGCGCCGCCCTCGGCCCCATCATGTCCGCGATCATCGCCATGGAGATCGGCCGGACGTTCGTGCCGTTCTCGTTCGGCGGCAGCGCCGACAACATCCTGTACGCCGGCACCGACGAGCAGAAGCAGCGCTACCTCATCCCCACCATCGAGGGCGAGCGCCGCTCCTGCTTCGCCATCACCGAGCCCGGCGCCGGCTCCGACGCCCGCAACATCCGCACCCGCGCCACCCGCGACGGCGCCGAGTGGGTGATCAACGGCGAGAAGACGTTCATCACCGGCGGCAACGAGGCCGACTTCGTCATGGTCTTCGCCCTGGCCGAGGAGCACGGCGTCACCTGCTTCCTGGTGGACAGGGACATGGGCTGGACGTCCGAGCCGATCCCGACCATGGGCCAGTGGGGCCCCGCCTCGCTGGTGTTCCAGGACGTCCGGGTGCCGGAGGAGAACATCCTGGGCGAGCTGGGCAAGGGCTTCGAGCTGGCCATGCAGTGGATCGGCCAGGGCCGCTACATGATCCCCGCGCGCGCCATCGGCTCGTCCGAGCGCATGCTGCAGATGGCCATCGACTACGCCAAGATCCGCAAGTCGATGGGCCAGACCATCTCGAACTACCAGGCCATCCAGTGGATGATCGCCGACTCCCAGGTGGAGATCGAGGCCGCCAAGTGGCTCACGCTGTACGCCGCCTGGCAGGTGGGCCAGGGCATGGACGCCCGGCACGCCTCCTCCATCGCCAAGCTCAACGGCGCCGTCATGGCGAACCAGGTCGTGGACCGGGTGCTGCAGATCCACGGGGGCATGGGATACACCAAGGAGCTGCCGATCGAGCGGTGGTATCGCGAGCTGCGCCTGCTGCGCATCTTCGAGGGCACCGACGAGATCCAGCGGCGCACGATCGCCCGCAACCTGATCAAGGGGCACGCTCGGCTCGGCCTCATCGGAGAGTGAGGGGCATGTCCGTCCGCGAACTGTTCAACCCGCGCTCGATCGCCCTGGTCGGGGCGACGGACAAGTCCGGCTGGTCCATCAGCACGCTCGGCAACCTGCGCGCGCACGGGTTTCCCGGGCCCGTGCACCTGGTGAACCCCCGGGGCGGCGTGGTGCACGGCATGCCGGCGCACAAGAGCCTCACCGAGATCGCCGAACCCGTGGATCTCGCGTACGTGATGGTGCCCACCGCCTCCGTGCTGGGCGTGCTGCGCGAGGGCGCCAAGCTAGGCATCGGCTGCTACGTGATCCTCACGGCCGGGTTCGGCGAGTCGGGCGAGGAGGGGGCGCGGCTGGAGGCCGAGATCGCCGGGTTCGCCGTGGAACACGGGCTGACCATCCTCGGGCCCAACGGCAACGGCTACATCAACGCCGCCGCGGGCGTGACCCCGTACGGGCTGCCGATCCCGCCGCCGCTGCTGCGCGGCGAGGTCGGCGTGGTGCTGCAGAGCGGCGCGCTGGCCAGCTCGGTGCTCTCCTTCGCGCAGGCCCGCAACGTCGGCATCAGCCTGCTCACCTCCATGGGCAACGAGGCCGTCGTGAGCGTCACCGACGTCATCGACTACCTCGTGGACGACCCGGCCACCAAGGTCATCGCGCTGTTCCTGGAGACGATCAGGAACCCGGCCGAGTTCTCCCGGGTGGCGCGGCGGGCGCTGGAAGCGGGCAAGCCGATCGTGGCGCTCAAGATCGGCCGCAGCACGCTCGCCTCGCACACCGCCCAGGCCCACACCGGCGCGCTGGTGGGCGACGACGACGTGATCGACGCGGCGCTGCGCCAGCTCGGCGTGATCCGGGTGCGCTCGCTGGAGGATCTCATCATCACCGCGGGGCTGCTGGCCTCCAGCGGACCGCTGCCGGGGCCGCGGGTGGGCGTCGTGACGCCGTCGGGCGGCGCTTCGGAGATCATCGCCGACCGGGCCGAGGACGAGGGCCTGGAGCTGCCGGCGTTCGCGCCGGAGACGGTCGAACGGCTCAGGGACATCGTGCCGGCCTTCGGCACCGTGCAGAACCCGCTCGACGTCACCGGGTACGTGCTCATCGACCGCACACTGCTCGGCCGCGCGCTCGACGTGGTCACCGCCGACCCGAACATCGACCTCGTCATGCTGCTATCCGAGCCGCCCAAGCTCGCGCCCCCCGACCCGGCGCCCGTCCTGGCACAGTACACGGCCAGCGCCGAGCGCATCGCGGCCTCGCGGGTGCCGGTCGTGGTGGTGAGCAACGTGCTGACCGACGTGACCGCGTTCGGGCGGCAGGTGCAGCAGGAGACCGGGTTCCCGTATGTGGCGGGCGGGATCGAGCACGGCATGCACGCCATCGGGGCCGCCGTACGGTGGTCGCGGACGCGGGCCAGGGTGCTGTCCCGGCCCGAGCCCATCCCCCGCGCCGAAGGGACGCTGCGCCCGCCCGGCGCGCACGGGGTGTGGGCCGAGCACCGCGCCGCCGCACTGCTGGCCTCCTCCGGGCTACCGGTCGTGCCGTCCGACCTGGCCCGCTCGGAGGAGGAGGCGGTCGCCGCCGCCGGCCGGTTCGGCTATCCCGTGGTGCTCAAGGCCGCCGCCGAAGGGCTCGGGCACAAGAGCGACGTCGGCGGGGTCAGGCTGGGCCTCGCCGCCGAGGAGGAGGTGCGGCGGGCGTACCGGGAGGTGGTGGCCGCGGTGCCGTCGCTCGACGGCGTGCTCGTCCAGCCGCAGCGCGGCGGCGGGATCGAGCTGCTGGTCGGCGTCGTCCGCGACCCCGCCTGGGGGCTCACGCTGGCCGTGGGGCTCGGCGGGGTCTGGGTGGAGGTGCTGCGCGACACCGCGCTGCGGGTGCTGCCGGTGGACGCGGGCGAGGTGCGTACGGCGCTGGCGGAGCTGCGCGGCGCGGCCCTGCTGGACGGCGTGCGCGGCGGCCCCGCCGCGGACCTGGACGCGGTGGCGGACGTGGTGGCCCGCGTCGCTTCGTTCGCCGAGTCGCTGGGCGAAGGGCTGGAGTCCCTGGAGATCAACCCGCTGCTCGTCACCGGCTCCCGCGTCGAAGCGCTCGACGCACTGATCACCTGGCGCTGACCCCGCGGTCCGGGCGGCCCAGGGCCGGTTCACCGGTCCGGGTTCCCTGGTCCGAAGGATCCTTGCCCCTGGTTTCGTGGAGAGGGGCGCCCCCTCAGGCGCCCCTCTCCTGCTCAGGGCAGGCGGTTGGACAGGACGAGGGTGGCGGCCGAGGCGAACATGCCGCCGTTGCCCAGGACCACGCTCACCTCCACGCCGGGCACCTGCGCCGCCGCCTCGCCGCGCAGCTGGCGTACCGACTCCTGGATGGCGAACATGCCGTACATGCCGGTGTGCGTGTAGGACAGGCCACCGCCGTTGGTGTTGAGCGGCAGCCGGCCGCCCGGCGAGGTGTGGCCCTCCGCGATGAACGCCCCCGCCTCGCCGCGCCCGACGAAGCCCAGGTCCTCCAGGCCGTAGATGGGTACGTGGGCGAAGGCGTCGTACACCATGAGATGGTCCACGTCCGCGTGCGTGATCTTCGCCTCGGCGAAGGCCGCCTCGCCCGAGAGGCGGAAGCCCTTGGAGGTGGTGAAGTCCTCCATCTGGGAGATGATCGGCGACTCGGCCGCCTCCCCCGAGCCCAGCAGGTAGACCGGGGAGCGCCGGGCCCGCTCGGGCGTGGTGACGATCAGCGCGCCGCCGCCGTCGGTGACCAGGCAGCACTCCAGCAGGTGGAACGGATAGGCGACCAGGCGCGAGGCGAGCACGTCCTCGACCGTGATGAGGTCGCGGTACATGGCCCTGGGGTTGAGGTGCGACCAGCGCCGCTGCGCCACCGCGACCTCGGCGAGCTGCTCGTGGGTGAGGCCGGTCTCCTTCATGTAGCGCAGCGCGGTGATGGTGAACGACGTGGGCGGGCCGACCACCCCGTACGGCAGCTCGAACTGCCCGAGCAGCGAGTCGGGCCCCATGCCGTAGCGACCGGCCCCGACCCGCGAGCGCCCTGACTCGCCGTGCGTGATGAGCACGGTGTGGCACATGCCCGCCCTGATCGCGGCGGCGGCGTGCCGGACGTGGAAGAGGAACGACGACCCGCCCACGCCCGTGCCGTCCAGCCAGGCGGGCGTGACGCCGAGGGCGTGCGCGACCTGGATCGGGCCGGGCGTGCCGACCGTGGCGATGCCGTCGATGTCGTGGATGGTCATGCCCGCGTCGGCGAGGGCGTTCCTGGCGGCCTCCAGGTGGAGCTGCAACGTGGAGTGGCCGGGCAGGCGGCCCACCTCGTCGGTCTCGGCGGCGCCGGCGATCACCACGGTCATCGGGCACCTCCGGCCGGCTCGAACAGCGGCACGGTGACCTCACCCCGCCGCTCGAACACCACCTGCAGCTCCATGTCCAGGGGCAGGTTCTCGGGGACGTTCGGCACGCCCACGATGTTGGTCATCATCCGCACGCCCTCCTCCAGCTCCACGACGGCGATCGCGTACGGGGCCTCCTCCTCGAAGCCCGGCGCCGGACGGTGGTTGATGACGTACGAGTAGAGGGTCGCCCGCCCGCTGGCGCGGACCCATTCGACTTGGTCGCCGCCGCACCGGGGGCAGGTGGGGCGGGGGTAGAAGTAGTGGCGCTCGCAGGTGGTGCAGCGCTGGATCCGCAGCTCGCCCACGGCCGTCCCGTCCCAGAAGGGCTGGGTCTCCGGTGTGGGCTTAGGTGCCGGCTTCATCAGCCTCCCCAATCCTAGTTCTAGAATTCCACTCTAGATCTAAGTTCTGCCGCACCTCAAGAGCCCCTGATGCTCAGGGGCTGGGGATGCCGTTGCCGTTCCTGCCGCGGCCGGCCAGCACGTCCTCCAAGGCCGGGCGCTCCTCGGCCGGCTGGCGCGGCCCCGGCTGGGCGAGCTGGATGAGCACCCCGTGCGCCTCCTTGGGGTGCAGGAACACCTCCTGCCAGCGCGGATCCGACCGGTTGAGCCCGTGCAGCCGATAGCCACGCCCGGTCAGCCTGGCCACCGCCGCGCCGATGTCATTGACGTGGAAGTTGAGGTGGTGGACGCCGCCTCTGCCCCTGGTGAGCTCGAAGAAGCTGTCGAAGAACGTCGAACCGGCCAGCGGCTCCATCAGCTCGACCTTGCCGCCGTTGCCGTACGTGAGCTGCAGCGTGCGGTAGCCGGCCCGCAGGTTGTCGCCGCCGCCGCCGAGATGCCGGCCGCCCAGCAGGTCGCGGTAGATCGGCAGCAGGTCCCTGATCCGGGGCGCCGCCACGGCGGTGTGGTCGAAGTGTACGTCGAGGCCGTCCAGTTCCAGGTCCACGCGGGGGGCTCCTCGCTCTCGGCAATCCTAGAATTTCATTCTAGCCACGGACCCGGCCTCACACCCTTGACGGAGCCAGATGTGAGAGGCAGCATCGCAGAAATAGATTCTAGAGCTGTCTTCTAGAACTACACGGGGGTAAAGCTCGACCAGAAAGGTTGGCCATGAGGCTGTCCTACGTCCGTGAGCTCGACGAGTACCCGACCGGCGCCCGGCGCATGAAAATCCTCACGATGGCCGTGCTGGCCATCCTCATCGGCTCGTACGAAGGCCAGATCGCCCCCGTCGTGCCCCTGCTGCTCAAAGACCTCGACATGTCGCTGGCAACGTACGGCGCGGTGTCCGGCGGCGCCGCCGTGACCGGGGCCATCGCCTCCATCATCGGCGGCCGGCTCACCGACCGCCTGGGCCGGGTCAGGCTGCTCATCCCCCTCATGGCGCTGACGGCCGTCCTCTGCTTCACCATGACCCTCGTGCACAGCCCGCGCGACCTGCTGATCGCCCGGATCGCGCTGGCGTTCGTGGACGGCGTCGCCATGGCCAGCACCGCGCCGCTGATCCGCGACTTCTCGCCGCGCCTCGGCCGCGCCCAGGCGTTCGGCTTCTGGACGTGGGGGCCGGTCGGCGCCAACTTCCTCGCCGCCGCCGTCGCCGGATGGACGCTGCCCATCTTCAACGACTCCTGGCGCTCCCAGTTCGTCATCATGGGCTGCTTCTCGCTGGTCATCTCGATCGTCATCGCGTTCAACATCGCCGATCTCTCCCCCGAGCTGCGGGCCAGGATCCAGCACACCGAACGCGCCGCCAGCCAGGTCGTGGACCTCTCCAAGCCGCCGACCCTGCGCTCGCTGTTCAGGCGGCGCAACATCTGGGCCCACGTCATCGGCATCTCGCTGTGGCTCGTCCTCTACATCACGCTCTCGCTGTTCGGGCAGACCATGCTGGTCGGCGCGCTCGGCATCAGCAGCGCGGAGGCGTCCACGATCATGGCCGCCTTCTGGAGCCTCAACCTCATCACGCTCATCATCACCGGCCGCCTGTCCGACCGTACGCAACTGCGCAAGCCGTTCTCGCTCGGCGGCACCGTCGCCGCCGTCCTCGTCACCGCCTACCTCGCCGTCTCGCTCGGCCAGGAAGGCGTCTCCACCGGCCTGCTGATGGTGGTCGGCGCGCTGCTCGGCGGCTCGCTCGGCGTCGCCTACGCCCCCTGGATGGCCAACTACTCCGAGGACGCCGAGGACGCCGACCCTCGCCTGCAGGGCACCGCGTGGGGGCTGTTCGGCTTCCTCAGCAAGGGCATCGCGGTGGTCGGCCTGCTCCTCATCCCGCACGTCGTCGAGGCCACCAACTGGCAGACGTGGCTGTTCGTGGCGCTCGGCTGCCTCGTCCTGTTCATCCCCGCCATCCTGCTGTTCAATGGGCCCTGGCGGCGGCCCTCCCAGCCCGCTCCCACGCCGGTCGCCGTCGGGGAGGCGGAGGCATGACGAAGCTGTCCGACGTCGCGGAGTCCTCGCTGCGGCAGATCCGCGACCTCGACATCGACGACGTCGCGTACGTGCACCACGACCTCAAGCGCCTGCCCAGCTACACCGAGCTCTACAAGCGTTACCTGCGCCAGCGCTGGGACGTCTACGAGCTCGACTTCTCCCAGGACGCCGTCGACTGGCGCGAGCGCATGACTTAGGACGAGCGGGACGCGTTCGTCGGCATCTCGGCCGGCTTCCACCACGGCGAACGGCAGGCCGAGGTGGAGCTGCCGGTGTTCATGCTGGGCGGATCCTGGCACGAATTCCGTGCCGGCGCCGACCCCGGGCGGGTGGTGATGTATCGGGGGCTGCGGCTGGAGCGCGGGGACGTGCTGGCGTTCTTCCGCGTCATCTACTTCTTCATCGAATCCCTCGCCGCCCTCAGCAAAGTCCCCTGAATCCTGCCCGTCCTCCCCACCCTGACAACGAAGACCGCCCCCGCCCGAACCAGCGAACCCCACACCACCCGACACCCCTCGCGCAGCACGCCTGCGCCCGCCACCCCGCCACCCCGCCACCCCGCCTGACCGACGCCCGGCCTGACCGACGCCCGGAAACGCCGAAACCACCATTATCAGGCGAAATGTCGAGAAGCACCTGATAGTGGTGGTTTCGGCGGTTGAGTGCTTGCCTTGCGAAACCCGCGCCCGCGGGAATCAGTCGCGGTGGAGCTTGCGGTAGGTCACCCGGTGCGGGCGGGCCGCGTCGGCGCCCAGCCGCTCGATCTTGTTCTTCTCGTAGTCGGCGTAGTTGCCCTCGAACCAGAACCAGTTCGACCCTTCCTCCCAGGCCAGGATGTGGGTCGCGATGCGGTCGAGGAACCACCGGTCGTGGGAGGTGATCACGGCACAGCCCGGGAAGTCGAGCAGCGCGTTCTCCAGCGACGACAGGGTCTCGGTGTCGAGGTCGTTGGTGGGCTCGTCGAGCAGCAGCACGTTGCCGCCCTGCTTGAGGGTGAGCGCGAGGTTGAGCCGGTTGCGCTCGCCGCCCGACAGCACGCCGGCCTTCTTCTGCTGGTCAGGGCCCTTGAACCCGAACGCCGCGATGTAGGCCCGCGACGGCATCTCCACGTTGCCGACCTTGATGTGGTCGAGCCCGTCGGAGACGACCTCCCAGACGTTCTTGCTCGGGTCGATGCCGCCCCGGCTCTGGTCGGCGTACGAGATCTTGACCGTGTCGCCGATGATGATGGAACCCTCGTCGGGCGTCTCGCCACCGGTGATCATGCGGAATAGCGTCGTCTTACCGACACCGTTGGGACCGATGACGCCGACGATGCCGTTACGCGGCAGGTCGAACGTCAGCCCCTCCATGAGCAGCCGCTCATCGAAGCCCTTGGTGAGCTTTTCAGCCTTGATCACCGTGGTGCCCAGACGCGGGCCCGGCGGGATCTGGATCTCTTCGAAGTCGAGCTTGCGGTACTTGTCGGCTTCGGCGGCCATCTCCTCGTAGCGCTGGAGACGGGCCTTGCTCTTGGTCTGGCGGGCCTTCGGGTTGGACCGGACCCACTCCAGCTCATCTTCCAGGCGCTTCTTGCGCTTGGCGTCCTTCTGGCCCTCGACCTTGAGCCGCTGGGCCTTCATGTCGAGGTAGGTGGAGTAGTTGCCCTCGTAGGGGTAGCACCGGCCCCGGTCGAGCTCGAGAATCCAGGTGGCGACGTTGTCGAGGAAGTAGCGGTCGTGGGTGACGGCCAGCACGGTGCCCGCGTACTTCTCCAGGTGCGACTCCAGCCACTGCACGCTCTCGGCGTCGAGGTGGTTGGTGGGCTCGTCGAGCAGCAGCAGGTCGGGCGCCTCTAGCAGCAGCTTGCACAGCGCCACCCGGCGGCGCTCACCACCGGACAGCTTCGAGACGTCGGCGTCGGGCGGCGGGCAGCGCAGCGCGTCCATCGCCTGCTCGAGCTGGCTGTCGAGGTCCCACGCGTTGCGGTGCTCGAGCTGCTCCTGGAGCTTGCCCATCTCCTCCAGCAACTCGTCGCTGTAGTCGGTGGCCATCTGCTCGGCGATCTCGTTGTAGCGCTCGAGCATCGCCATCGTCTCGGCGACACCCTCCTGCACGTTGCCGAGGACGGTCTTCTCCTCGTTGAGCGGCGGCTCCTGCTGGAGCATGCCGACCGTGAAGCCCGGCATCAGCTTGGCCTCGCCGTTGGACGGCTGCTCCAGGCCGGCCATCATCCGGAGCAGCGTCGACTTCCCGGTGCCGTTCGGCCCCAGGACACCGATCTTGGCTCCGGGCAGGAACGACAGCGTGACGTCGTCAAGGACAACCTTGTCGCCGTGCGCCTTGCGCACGCGCTGCAGCGTGTAGATGTACTCCGGCATGCCATCTAGCTTAGGGGCTCCCAACCCGGGCTTCCGCCGCTCCCACTCGTCAACCCGACCAGCCACCACCCCAAGCCCCGGGCTGTCACCCCCGACATGCAAGAACACACCCTCTTGCGGGGAAGCAAGACCCAAGGGGCAACACAACCCTCCCCACCCCGCCCACCCAGATGCCCACGATCCCCCACCCCCACCCGCCGATGGCAGGGCGGCCGACGGACGGGCTTGCGGCGCGGCGGCGATCAGCGCGTGCTGCCGGAGCGGGCGCGCCACCGCACCCCAGTGTGGTGACCCCATGACCTCGGCGCCGCGCCCCTCCGGCGAGCCCATGACCCCGGCCCCGACTCCCCTCAGGGTGAGCCCACGACCCCGGTCCCTGTGGCCCCAGCCCGGTGATTCCATGACCCGGCCCCCGCGCCCCCAGCCTCCGAACCCCTCTCAACCCCAAGGCCGGGCCTCACCAGCCGACACGCGTGACGGCACCGCCCGGACCCTTTTCAGACCCGCCGGTGGCCGCCGTCCTGACAGCGCTGACACCACACGCCGCAAACAGCGCCGGCGACGGCACGACGGGGTGGGAAAGGGGACGCCCGCGGATGTCGGGTGAAGGGAAACGACGTGCGGATGCCGGACGGAAGGGAACGGGCGTGCGGATGCTGGACAAAAGGTAACGGGCGTGCGGATGTGGGGCGAGGGAAGGCCGGGTGGCCTGGTCAGGGGGTGGGGTCGGGGTCGCGGTCCTGGTTAGGCGCGGGGGTGGGGTCGGGGGGCGGGGTGGTGTCCGTAGAAAGGGGGTGGGGTGGCGGGGACGGGACGGCGGGGATGCAGACGCGGTCGCGGCCCAGCTCCTTGGCCCGGTAGAGCGCCAGGTCGGCGGCCGTCAGCAGGTCGATCAGGTCGTCACCGTGCACGCTCATCAACGCCACACCCGTCGAGACCGTGACCTTGACCAGGGTGTCCTCGACGGGGACGGCCATATGGCTGATGTGCACGCGCAGGCGTTCGGCGACACGGCGGGCCTCGTCGATGTCGGCGCCGGGCAGCAGCACCACGAACTCCTCGCCGCCGAACCGGCCCACCACGTCGTAGTCGCGCAACTGGCTGCGCAGCATGGACGCCACCCCGACCAGCACCTCATCGCCGACGAGATGGCCGTGAGCGTCGTTGACGCGCTTGAAGTGGTCGATGTCGATGATGAGGAGCGCCAGGGATTCGCCGGTGCGCCGCGCTCGTACGATCTCGGTGTCGGCCTCGCGCTGCCACGCGGCCGCGTTGAGCAGCCCGGTCTTGGCGTCCGTACGGGCGGCGGCCTGGAGTTGCGCGTGCAGGAGGCTGCGCTGCAACAGCACCACGGGCGGAAGCGCGAGCAGCAGCAGAGCCATGTTGAGCCCGCACGCGATCGAGACCGTGACGCCCAGGCACAGCTCGACGATGTCCAGCAGCACGCTTTCCCGGTCCCACAGCACCTCGCGCCACGTCATGTCGGGATCGGCGGTGTGGGCGGCGATGGCGATGAGCGCGATGTTGAGCACCGCGAAGAGCGCGGCGGCGGCCACCGCGAACATGATCGGCGCCCCACTCCCCTGGGACAGCACCGACGGGTCGGGGACGAACCAGTGGAACCCCAGGGACGCCGTGCACCCGGCGAGCCCGATGGCGGCCGAGCTGAACACCCGGCGATAGAGGACGGTGGCGCGTACCCGCACCTGGAGCAGGATCTGCAGCACGATGGGGGCGAAGAGCGCGTACACCGGCGGGAGGAGCAGCGCCACCGGCAGCCACCACGCCGACAGCAGGTCGCGCGACACTCCGGCGGGCATGCCGAGCCGCCTGGTCGCTTCGATGCAGACGGCGCCGCACGCCATGAGAGCGGCGAACGTCAGCGCGTCCCGCCACTGGAAGACGGTGAACGCCGAGAGCATGACGATCGCGACGAGATCAAGAGCGACGATCGCGCACAAGTAGCCGACCAGGGGGCGACGTTGCCCCAGCAATGGCCAGCGGTCGGTCAGTGTTGACACTCCGTCGCGAGGCTTGATCGAGGCGTGACTGGTCACCGCCATCTCGTCTCCTCTCAGACTAACGATGTGTAACACAATAATTGCGGAGTGTGCGATGTGCGATGGGAACCGATACGTTTGGCAATGACCACACCTGCTCAATTCGCGAGCGGGCCATGACGGACAGCCGCGCTGGAAAGGAGCAACCATGGTGCGGGGCGTGACCTGGACATGACAGGTGCTCTAGCCCACTGAGGCGGGCAACACACCATCGGCCGTCCCTCGGGGGCGTTCGCGAAATTCCGGCCGGTGCCCCCCTCCCCCTCCCGCCTCACCACCAGCCCCGTCACACCGCTCTAGCGGCACGCACCCCGCCTCCCCACCCCTCCCTCCCTCGCTCCCTCCCGCCCGGACTCCCTCCCGCCCGGACTCCCTCCGCCCAACTCCCTTTCGCCCGGCTCCCTCCCATCCGGCTCCCTCCCCCGCCCGATCCCCTTGCGCCCGGCTGCACCTCTCCCCCGGCCTCTCGCCCGTTCCCCTTTCCTGCTTGCGCGCGACGCGTGCGCGCCACCTCGGCGGCGTGGGGCTGGTGGCGACCTCAGTCGATGCCCGCTGCGGGCCAGGGACGGTGAGCGATGAGCGATGCGCGCCCGCCACCCGTTGGGGCGCGACCCGTGCAGGGTAAGCGCGCCCGCCACCCGTTGGGGTCTGCAGGGTAAGCCCGTCCGCCGTCCGTTGGACATGCGGGTGAGCGTGCCCGCTGTCCGTTGGGCGTGCAGGGTGGGCGCGGATGTCGGCGCGTTCCGCGATGTCCCGTGCCGCATGGTGGTCAAGGCCGGTGCGGCGCTGGCCTACGCGGCACGGGGCGAGGTTGCCTGTCAGGCGGCGGCGCGTTCTTCTGCTTCCGGGTGGTCTTCCTCCTCAGTCGCTGCCGTCCCCTCGGGGTCGGTTGCTGCCGTAGTGGCGGTCAGGATGCGGACTGTGTCGTCGTTGGGGCCCAGGGTGCGGACGAGGGTGTTGCCCGACCTGGTGTCCTGAGCCGGTGGCTGCGGCTGCTCCGGGTTCGCGGCGGTGAAACCGGGCATGGGGGTGCGGCTGGGGCGGGTGCCCATGGCCCAGTCGCGGGTCTCCTCGTCAAGCTTTTCGCGCATCTCCTTGCTCATGGGGCCGATGCCGCTGCGCTCGGGCTTGGTGAACGCTCCCGTGCCCCACCGCAGGTCGTGGCCTACGGCGCTGGCCTCGATCTCGGGCATGAAGCGGCGGTCTCCCTCGGTGCCGAACTCACGGATGCGGAGCTTGCCCGACACCACCACCGGCTGCCCCGCGCGTATGGAGGCCGCGACGTTCTCCCCGAGCGCACGCCAGCAGCGGACCGTGAAGCAGACCTTCTCGCCGTCCGTCCACTGGCCGGTCTTCCTGTCGAAGTAGCGGTGTGAGGTGAGGACCTTCAGCGAGGTGACCTTGGTGCCCTCGTCGAAGCTGTACTGCCTGGGCTCGGCTGCGACGTTACCGGTGAGCGTGATGTAGATGTCGTTCATCCCATGCCTCCCATGCGGCGGGCCCGCTGCCCGCGACCTGGGCAATACGGTGCCGCGGGAGAGTGGGGCCAGGGATGCCCGAACGGGGTTCTGTGGAGGAGAAGCCAGAACGGGCGCCGCCTGTGGATAAGGGGGCCCGTTCGCGATGGCGACACCGCAGGCGCCGGTCAATGGGCGCGGTGTCTCTGAGCGCTGAGCAGCGATGGTGGTGCCTGCACAAGCTGAGCAGCGGTGGTGGTGTCTCCACACCCTGAGCAGCGGTGGTGGTGGGACGTAAGAGCCGTCGCATGGAAAAGGCTGCCCGCTCGTACGAACGCGGGCAGCCTCCAACACCCCTCAGACGGACAAGTCCCGCATGGCCATGTAGAAGGCGTGGTGCCGTTTCAGCTCTTCCTCCACCGGCTCCACGACCATGGTCGCCGACACGGCCGCGACCCGCCGGCGCATCTCCCGTTCGAGACGCTCCCGCTCCCGCGAAGCGCCCAGCTCGACGAAGTTCCGGGAGGCGATGCCGGACAAAGCCCCCAACCCCAGGACGGACGCCATCATCAGCCCCACCCACGGCAACGTCGCACTGTCACCCAGGAGCTCCAGGGCATCCGGCAGTTGGCCGGGCATGAGCAGCCCGACAGCCAGCCAGGCGAGGCCGGCCACGAACGCCAGCACCAGCAGGTACTGCCAGACCCTGAGCACCCACCACCACACCGGTACGCGATCGAGCTGCGGCGCCACCTCGGCGAGATCCTCGGTGAGCGCCTGGGGCAACCCCCTGGACCGGCCACGAGCCGCCTTGTGGACGGCCGTCCGCCACACCGGATGCATGCCGCCGGACAGCCCGTCGGCCAGCGCCTGCACCGCGTTCGCCACCTCGGCCGACTGCGCGGTGACCGACGTCGTGCTGATACCGCGGATCTCCTCCGCCACGTCGTCGAGCTTGAGGCTCTTCAGCGGATCGGCACGGAACTTCCCCGCCCACCGCGGGTACGGCCACCCGACGTACCGGTTCGACCGTTCGGCGTACATGTTCTCCATGGCCTCGCCCACGGCAGGCACGCCCACCGCGTCGCACAGCGCGTCGGTGAGCCCCATGCGGCGGGCCTCGTCGACCGCGGACGGCGCCGACAGGGCCTCGCCCATCGGCATGGCCTGGCTGAGCTTCTGCTCCAGCCGCTGCAGGTCGGCTTCGAGCTTCTGGATGGCGGCCCTGCGCCGGGCGACCGCGGTGGCGATCACGCTCTTGAGGCTCTCGACGCCGCGGCCGGTGACGGCGGAGGTCGGTACGACGCTGGGGTGCTCGACGCCTTCCTTGCGCAGCAGGTCGTTGAGGTCGATGACCAGCTCGGCCAGCTCTTCCGTGGTCAGCCGGTCGGCCTGGTTGAGCGCGAACACGGTGACCGCGTCGTGCCCGGCCAGCTCCGTGACGTAGCGCCGGTGCGTGGACGCGTCGGCGTACTTCTGCGGGTCGAGCACCCACACCACCAGGTCGGCCAGCCCGATCAGCCGGTCGGCCTCGGTGTCGGTGAGCGCCCTGATCGAGTCGTGGTCGGGCAGGTCGAGCAGGATCAATCCGTGCAGCTGGCTGTCGCCCTTGTCGAGCGCGCTCGCCCGGGAGAAGCGGTGGCGCCACTGGATCTGCAGCCAGTCGAGCAGCGGCCCCGACCCGTCGAGCCCCCACACGCAGGCGTGGGTACGGGCGGTGGTGGGCCGGCGTACGCCGGTGGGCGACAGCTCCAGCCCCGAGATGGCGTTGAACAGCGACGACTTGCCGCTGCCCGTGCCGCCCGCGAGGGCGACGACGGTGTGCTCGGACGACAGCTTGAGCCGGTCGCCGGCGCGCAGCAGCAGCGCACTGGCCTCGTCGAGCAGCTTCTGGTCGAGCCGCCCCTGGCCCAGCTCCACCACTTTGGCGAGCGCGGACAGTCTCGGGGCGAGCCCCGGCCTGGTGGTCGTGGTGGTCATCGAGCGACCTCGAGGTTGTACGTAGCCTGGTAGAGGCGGGTTGCGACTGACTCGTCCGGAATGCCGGCGGAGTCGAGCGCCTTCACGTAACGCATGGCTTCCTCGTCGAAGAGCATGCCGATCCTGGCCCGGAGATCACTGAATGCCTTGGTGCCGATGCCGCGCAGGGACTCGGCGCCGAGCAGGGCGTTGACCAGCCGGTGCGGCACGCCCTCGCCGTTGCCCCCGCTGAACATGGCCACCATGAAGATCAGGGCGAGCGACTCGGGGTCGAACGAGACGATCTTCGACACCGAGCGCTTGGCCACACCCTCCGTGCGCACCAGCTCGCCCAGGTGCTCCTGCCAGGACGCGATCGCCCGGCCGGTGTGGCGTACGAGGTCGTCCGACGGCCTGTCGAGGTCCTCCCCGAGCTTGACCCCCAGCTCCGAGCGGTGCCGCCAGCGCGCCGCCACCTCCTTCGAGGCGCGGTTGGCCGCGGCGACGATCACCGACTCGAGCCCCGACCTGATCGCCGCCTTGAACGCCAGCACCCGCTCCGGCGCCTGCCTGGCCGCCCTGCCGCGCCTGCGCAGGTGCAGCGCGCGCATCAGGTCGCCGGAACCGGCGAAGTCCTGCCAGCGGGCCAGCACCTCGCCGTGCAGCAGCGAGCCGTTCTTGGACGCCTTGTCGATGTCGCTCAACGCGCTCAGGAACGCCGCCTCGACGTCGCCGCGCAGCTCCGCCCTGATCGCGGCCCCCGCCTCCAGGTGCTTGGCCAGCGCGGGCACGCGGGTGCGGAAGCTGTTGAGCACGCCGTTCAGCGTCTCGCGTACGGCCGCCGCCCGCCTGGCCTCGTCGACCGACAGCTCCGCCAGCCACAGCCGCAGCTCCGTGACCTCGCTGTCGGGCAGCCTGCCGTCGGACACCTTCGACTCGTGGATGACGAACCGCTCGATGTCGCCCAGACCGTACTCGGTCAGCATGCGGACGAAATGCTTGAGCACTACGTCGGCGGACTTGTCGGGCACCCGGGACAGGACGATCGCCAGCCGGGCCCCGCGCTCCTTGGCCAGGCGCAGCACGTTCCAGGCCGGCGCGTCGGCGTAGCGGGCGGCCGTCGTCACGAAGATCCACAGGTCGGCGGTGTCGAGCATGCGGCGGGCGATCTCGTGGTGCTCCTCGACCACCGAGTCGATGTCGGGGGTGTCGAGCAGCGCCACGCCCTGCGGCAGCTTCTCCGTCGGGGCGATGACCACGCTGTCCAGGCCCGCCTCAGGGGTCGGCTTGTCGAGCCGCTCGAGGCCGCCCAGCAACTCGCCCTCCGCGAACCACTTGTGGTCCTCCGGATGGCAGACCAGCACGGGGGTGCCGGTGGTCGGGCGGCGTACGCCCGTGCGCGAGACGTTCTTCTCGGCCAGGCTGTTGACCAGCGTGGACTTGCCCGCGCCCGTCGAACCGGCCACCACGATCAGGGCCGGGGCCGTGCTCGTCTTGATCCTCGGGACGACGTAGTTCTCCATCTGGGCCAGCAGGGCCGCCTGCGCCTGCCGCGCCTCGGCCGACCCTGGCAGGTCGTCGCAGAAGCGCACGTCGGCGATGCTCTCGCGGAGGACGTTCAGGGCCGTCGTGAGCGCCTCGACCGTCTCGGGCGGCAACTCCTCGACCCGCTCACCGGGCCCGGGCGGCGACACCTCCGGCCACCCGGCCTCGCCCCCATCCTCCTGAGCGTCCTTGGCCTGGGTGTCCTCGGCCTCAGCCCGCTCGCCGTCGTCAGCGGACTCGCCGTCCTCCGAGGGCTCGCCGGAAACGGCCTGCTCGCCGTCCTTCGGCTGCTCGCCGGAGGTCTGCTCGCTCTGGGACTGCGGCTCGGACGCGGCGGGCCCGGAGGTTTCCGGCTTTCCGGCTTCATCCGCACTCACCGGCTCATCGGGCTGCGGAGCATCCTGTACGTCACCGGCGTCGGCCGACGGGGACGGCTGTTTGCCCACCGGTGGCTGCCGCAGCACGGCCGGCTTCTCGAAGAGCGAGGGACGCCCCGAGGAAGGCTCAGAGGACGCCGCGGGCACGTCGATGGACGGGAACGACGGCCAGTCGAGCGACGGGAGCGACGGTTCGTCCGTGGACCGACGGGACGGCCCATCGCTGGACGAATAGGGCGGCGCGTCCGTGGACGGGTACGAAGGCCCGTCCGTGGACGCGAAGGACGGCCTGTCACCGGGCGCGGGCTCTCGGAGAACGGCCGGCTTCTCGAACATCGACGTGCGCCCCGAAGGCGGCTCGGGCTGCTGCTCGACCTTGCGCGCCGGACGGAACGCCCACGAGGTCCCGTCATCGGCCGCCGAGCCCTCGGCAGGGGACGACCGGCCGGGCGCCGGGAACTCACCCGAGGGGTTGTCGGTGGCAGGAGGGTTTCGCAACACGGCGGGCTTCTCGAACATGGAAGGTCTGGGGGACGAAGGCTTCTCGAAGAGCGAAGGCCGGCGCCCGCCCTGCTCCTCGGACGCAGAGGCATCGGCATCCACCCGCTCACCAGATCCCGACGCAACGGCATCCGCCCGCTCACCAGATCCCGGTGCCAGGACATCCGCCCGCTCACCAGATCCCGACGCAACGGCATCCGCCCGCTCAGCAGCCTCCGACGCCACGGCATCCGCCTGTTCACCGGAGGCTGCGCTGACAGCGCTCGCTTTGGCCTGGGCTTGGGCAGCAGTTGCAGCGTCGCCGGGAGCGGCCGCTTGAGCCTCAGCGGTTTGGGTCGGCTCGGGCTCAGTGGCTCCGGTCGGGCCGGTCTGTCCGGCTTCGGCCGTCTCAACGTCGCCGCCGGCGGCCGCTTCGGGCTCGCTGGATTCTGGCGCGTCGGCCTCGTCAGGCATTACGGCGTCTGAGGTTGTGGGGTCCTCGGGGGTGACCGGGGGGGCTTCGGTCAGGGGGGTCGCCTCCTGCAGGGAAGTGCGGGGCTTGGACTTCTTGGGGCGGCGCGGGTGGTCGTCCGCGGGAGCCGGGTCCCCCGTGCCCTCTGCGGAGGCGGAAGCCTCCGGGAGGGCGTCGTCGGTCATCGGGCGGAAGCTCATCGTCTGCTCCCCGGGCGGCTCCGGCCGCCCGTCATCCATGGCCGTGTTCACGGCAAGCGCTCCGCTCGAACCATCTCGACCTCCTGGCCGACCCTCACGACGTCGCCGACGATGACGATCGCCGGCGGCCGGATCCCAGCCGCGGACACGCGGTCGGCCACGGTGGAAAGCGAAGCGGTGACCGCCCGCTGGGTCGGAAGGGTACCGTCCTGCACCACCATTACGGGAGTCTCTGGAGAACGTCCGTCACGGATGAGCGCTTCTGCGACTTGTGGCAGGCGTTCGACGGCCATCAACAGCACCAGAGTGCCGTGGGAACGCGCCAGGGCGGGCCAGTCGACGGTGGAGGCGGAGTCGTCGGGCGCCACGTGCACGGAGATGACGTGGAACTCCTGGCTCACCCCGCGATGGGTGACGGGCACGCCGGCCGCGGCGGGCACGGCGACGGCGCTGGTGAGGCCGGGCACGATGAGCACCGGGATGCCGGCCTCGGCGCAGGCGATGAGCTCTTCGCCGCCCCGCCCGAACACGAACGAGTCGCCGCCTTTGAGCCTGACCACGAACTTGCCCTGCCTGGCCCGGTCGATGAGCAGCTCGTTGATGGTCTCCTGGGGCAGCGAACGGCCGTAGGGGACCTTGGCGGCGTCGATGAGCTCGACGTCGGGGGCCAGCTCGTCGAGCAGGGCGCGCGGCGCGAGGCGGTCGGCGACCACGACGTCGGCCTGGGCGAGCAGCTGGCGCCCGCGCACGGTGATGAGGCCGGGGTCGCCGGGGCCGCCGCCGACGAGGGCGACGCCGACGGGTTTGGTGCGGTTGCGCCGGGCGTCGACGGTGCCGTCGCGCAGCGCGCCGACGATGGCGTCGCGGATGCCCGCGGCCCTGCGCGGGTCGCCGCCGGCGGTGACGGCCACGCCGATCTCGTCGACCCGCCCGGTGGCCGGGGTCCAGGCGGCGGAGGCGTCTTTGTCGTCGGCGCGCACGCACCACACGCGCTTGGCCTCCGCCTCGGCGGCGACCGCCGTGTTGACCGACCTGTCGTCGGAGCACGCCTGTACGAGCCAGGCCCCGTCGCAGTCGCCGACCTCGTAGGGCCGGGCGTGCCACGTGACCCTTCCGGCGGCGATCAGGTCGTCGAGCGCCGGTGTGACGGACGGCGAGACGACCGTGACCTCCGCACCGGCCTCTAGCAGCGCGGGCACCCGGCGCTGGGCGACGCGGCCGCCGCCCACGACGAGCACCCGGCGGCCGGAAAGCCGCAGGCCGAGGAGGTAGGGACCCATGGGGGGAATCTCCCGTTCGCGAAGGTTGTGTTAAGAGGTAAACCTACCGGCTTCGCCTGTGTCATTTGCTGCGCACACGTTAACGAGCGTGGAAAGCGACCGCGCGAGGCCCGCCCTCATCGTCACCACGGCGTCCGGCCATCGCTGCCAGGCACCAAGGATAACCCGATCCCGCAGGCCACCGCCCTTGCCGAGGGCCGTTCGGAGCGTCCGGCAGACGTGGCGCGGTGACGGCCGGGCGCGGCCAGGAAACCTGGGCGCCCCGGTCGCCGTACGGCACGTCACACGGACTTCTCGGTCACCCCCGCCGAGTCGAACGTGGCCACCTCGTGCAGCACCCGCACCGCCGCGCACACCGTCGGGTGCGCCAGCAGGCCGCCCGTGCCCTCGCCGAGCCGCAGCTCCAGGTCCATGATCGGGCGCAGCCCGAGGTGGTCGAGCGCGGCGCCGTGGCCGGGCTCGGCGGAGCGGTGGCCGGCCACGCAGTGGTCGGTGACGGCGGGGTCGAGCGCCGCGGCGACCAGCGCGGCGGCCCCGGAGATGACGCCGTCGAGTATCACCGGCACGCGGGCGGCGGCCCCGGCGAGGATGAACCCCGCGATGGCCGCGTGCTCGAACCCGCCGACGGCCGCGAGCGCCCGCAGCGCCTCGCTGGGCGAGGAGGCGACGTCGGCCAGGGCGTGGGAGCGCATGGCCTGGCGGACGATGCCGACCTTCAGCTCGTACGTCTCGTCGTCGATGCCGGTGCCCCGCCCGGTCACCTCGGCCGGGTCCCTGCCGGTGAAGGCGGAGACGAGGGCGGCGGAGGCGGTGGTGTTGGCGATGCCCATGTCGCCGGTGATGAGGCAGCGCGCGCCGGAGTCCACGAGGTCCCCGGCGACCTGGATGCCCGCCTCCAAGCCCCGGACGGCCTGGTCGACGGTCATGGCGGGGCCCGCGGACAGGTCGGCGGTGCCGTACGCGACCTTGCGCTTGATGAGCCCAGGCGCGTCGGGCAGGTCGGCGGCGACGCCGACGTCCACCACGGTCACGGACGCGCCCGCCTGCGCCGCGAAGGCGTTGGCGACCGCGCCGCCGGCGAGGAAGTTGGCGACCATCTGCACGGTCACCTCCTGCGGCCACGGGCTGACGCCGCGCGCGTGCACGCCGTGGTCGGCGGCGAAGATGGCCAGGGCGGCCGGCTCGGGCATGGGCGGCGGGCTGACGCCGGCCGCGCCCGCGAGGCGGATCGAGACCTCCTCCAGCGCGCCGAGTGAGCCGCGGGGTTTGGTGAGGCGGTCCTGGTGGGCGCGGGCGTCGGCGAGCGCCCGCGGGTCGGCGGGGCGGATCGCGGCGAGCGTCTCGGCGAGCACGAAAACCTCCACTTACGGGACGAGTTGGAGCGCTTCTTCGTAGCGGTCGATGACGACGTCGGCGAGGATCTCGCAGTCGCCGATCACCTCTGCGCAGCGGATGTCGAGATCGGGGTGCCCGGCGCCGTACGCCAGCGCCTGCGCCCACACGCGCTCCAGCAGCCCGCCCGCGAACAGCAGGTACGGCACCACGATGACACGCTTGGCGCCGAGCCTGCGGCAGCGTTCGAGTCCGCCGGGCACGCCGGGCGGCGTGACGGAGACGAACGCGGTCTCGACGGTCATGAAGTCGTAGGCGTGGGTCTCCCAGAACAGCCGGGAGACGCGGTGGATCTCCGCGTTGGCGGTGGCGTCGGTGGAGCCCTCGCCGACCAGGACGACGGCGGTCTCGCCCGGCTCGACGTGCGCGTGGAGGTCCTCGGACGGCGAGGCGTCGACCGCGCGCAGCCGGGGCCTGGCACCGGCGAGCTCCAGCGAGCGCGGGCGGGAGATCTCTGTGGCGGCCTCGTTGAGCCGCTCGGCCAGCAGCGCCAGCACGCGCGGGTCCGGGCCGAGCGGGCGGCCGTAGTCGTACATGAGCGTGGGGTGGCGCTGCTGCTCCAGCGCCATCGCGGCCGGGAACTCCTCGCCCACCCTGCTGAGGCTCAGCGGCAGCGCGACCAGCCTGTGGTGCCCCCGCGCGACGAGGGAGGCCACCGAGTCGCTCAGCCGGGGCGTGGCCCGCTCGAGGTAGCCGCCCGAGACGTCGGCGCCCGTCTGGTCGAGACGGCAGCGCAGGCGGTGTACGAACCTGCCGAACTCGGCGGCGTAGGCGTCGTCCTGTGAGCCCTGCCCGATCAGCAGGAGCGGCGGCTTCATTGAGGGAATCTCCGGTGCGGTAGACAAAGTCACGCGAGGATAACCGATGCGCGCCCGTAGGGAACAGGTCACCCTGCGTGCGCGGGCCTGGCGTGCACCACGAAGACAGGGTCGGCGGCGGTCAGGCGGTGCGCGCCGTCGGGGTCGACGCTCAGCCTGGAGGCCAGGATCTGCGTGCCCTCGCCGCGGTAGCCCTGCTCGCGCAGCCGGTCGAGCACGGCGGGCACCTGCTCGACCTTGCGCAGCGCGCAGACCAGCGCGCGTGGCCGCCGCGCGGCGCAGGCGTCGATCACGTCGAGCCCGCCGCCGCCCACGTAGACGGCGTCGGGGTCGGGCAGTGGCTCCAGCGCGGGCGGCGCCTGCCCCCTGGTCAGCGCCACCTTCACCCCGTGTTCGAGTACGTTGGCGCGCAGCGCGGCGCAGCGGGCCTCGTCGCGTTCGACGGCAACGACGGCCGCGCCGAGCCTGGCGCACTCGACGGCGATCTGGCCGACGCCGGCGCCGACGTCCCAGACCAGGTCGCCGAGCCGCGGCCCCAGCTTGGCCAGCACGTACGCCCGCACCTCGGGCGGGATCCCGTCGTCGCCGAACGCCAGCGCCCACTCCTCCGGCCCAGGCCGCGCACCCGCCACCCAGCCCCGCTCGCCCGGCCGGTGCAGCGGATCGACGACGAGCACCACGTCGGGGTCCTTCCATGGCCGGGTGGTGGCCTCGCCCATGCGGCTGTGGGTGACGCGCTCGTCGGGGCCGCCGAGGTCCTCGCAGACGATGAGCGCGCGCGGCGTGGTGGGCGCCAGCTCCCTGGCGATCTCGGCGGGGCCGACGCCGGGCGCGACGAGCAGCGCGACCTTGGGGTGGGCGCGGCAGGCGTTGACCACCCTGGGCAGCTGCGCGGGCCCGGACGGCGCCACGACCAGGGCGTCGTCCCAGTGCAGCCCGGCGCGGGCGAAGGCCCTGCCGACGAGCGACGTGGCGGGCAGGACGTCCGGTTCGAGGCCGTGTGCCCGCAGCTCGCGGACGACGCCGAAGAAGCCGGGGTCGCCCTGGGCGAGCACGACCGCGGGGCCCTCGCCGTGCTCCAGATGGTCCTCGATGGTCTCCAGCAGCGACGTGTCCCGCGCGGTCGCCGCGTTCAGCTTGAGCCGCCCGATGATCGCGTCGGGGCCCACGACGAGCCCCGCCTCGTGCAGCCTGGTCACCGCCCTGGCCGACAGCTCGGAACCGTCCCAGCCGACCACCGTGATCATGCGCCTCACCGTCCTCACCTCAAGGGTGACGGCTGCGGAGGGGTTTCACAAAGGGTGACGGGGTCAGTCCGTCGTGCCCTCAGGCCAGATCCGACGGGATGAGGCTGTAGACGACCAGGTCCTCGCCGGCCAGCGACGAGCGCGCGACGCCCTCGCGGACGAAGCCGGCCTTCTCGGCGACCCGCTGGGAGGCGGTGTTGGCGGTGGCGGCGCGCAGCTGGAGCCGGGCGAAGCCGTGCCGCTCGAACAGCCAGCGGGCGACGGCCAGCACGGCTTCCGCCGCGTAGCCGTTGCCCCTGGCCCAGGGCGCGGTCATGTAGCCGACCTCGGCGGTCCTGTTGTGCCAGTCGAGGTCGCGCAGGTCGAGGTTGACCACGTACCTGCCGGTCGCGAGCTCCTCGGCGGTCCAGGCGACGCCGATGCCGCGGATGCGCTGGCGCTCGGTGTGGGCGATGTAGGCGCGCGCGTGCTCCTCGGTGTAGCCGCGCGGCACGCCTGTGTACTCCTGGGTGAGCGGGTCCGCCCCGGTGGCCGCGAGGTACGGCGCGTCGCGCGGCTCCTGGGGGCGCAGCCGCAGTCGCTCGGTGAGCAGGTCCGCCTTCGGCAGCGTGGCGCCGGGCGCCGGGCTGTCGGTGCGCAGCAGGCCGAAGACGACGAGGTCGTGCGTGCCGTCGTCGTCCAGCACGGCTTCGCGGATCACGCCCTCCCAGGTGAAGCCCGCTTTGCGGGCGACGCTGAGCGAGGCGTGGTTGTCCAGGTTCGCGGTCAGGTCGATGCGGCGCAGCCCGACCGTCTCGAACGCCCACTTGGCCAGCCCGCGCACCGCCTCGGTGGCGAAGCCGCGGCCCCGGTAGAGGGGGTGCACGCCGTAGCCGACCTCGGTCGTCCCCGTACTCCACGAGGTCTTGAATAGGCTGATCGCGCCCACGATGAGGCCCTCGCCGTCGGTCATCGCGAGGTGGATGCCCTGGCCGCTGCGGCGCAGCTCGTGCACGCCCTGCCGCAGCCACTGCTCGACGCCGCCGGCCTTGGCGGGCGCGCCGGGCGGCAGGAACCGTACGCCGGACTTGACGATCGAGCGGATCCTGGGCGCGTCCTCAGGGCCGAACGGCCGCAGCGTCAGCCGGGCCGTGGCGACGCGCACATCGGGGTCGAACACGCTGGGCAGGGTACACAGCCGCGATGTTTGCCCACGAAAGCGGGGGTAGGGGCGCATCAGAGAGGAGTGAGAGAAGCATGGAACGTGGGAGCGACAAGCACGGACCCCGCCTGGACGAGGAGCAGAAGCACGAGACCGAGGGCATGATGCGCGGCGGCGGCACCACGCACGCCGAGGAGTGGAAGGAGCCCGAGGCCATGCCGTCCGCCGGAGAGGAGTCGTCGTCGTACCCGCCCGGTCACGCGCCCGGCGTCTCGGAGGGCATGACGCAGCGTGACGTGGACGTCCGCAGCGACCTGGCGAAGTGGCTGAGCGACACCCATTGGCCGGCCTCGAAGGAGGAATTGCTGGCCAGGGCCCGCCGTGAAGGCGCTCCCGATCCCGTGATCGACATGGTGGAGTCGCTGCCCGATCGCGACTACACGAACATGTCCGACGTCGCCAAGACCCTCGGTCTCGGCGTGGAGCAGCGGAGGTTCTGAACCGTGCGGCTCGACTTCATCCGCCCCCTGTACGACCGGCGCGGACCGTACGCGTCGGTCTACATGGGAGCGCTCACCGTCCCGGAGCGCAAGGCCCACTGGCGCAGCGTCCGCGACCGGCTCGACCACCAGGTGGACGACGCCACCATCGAGGCGCTGGAGGAGGAGGCGCTGCAGGCCGCCGCCGGGCGGGCGCTGTTCGCGACGGACGGCACGGTGGTGCTGGCGGAGTCGCTGGCGCAGCCGCCCGACGAGCTGGCCACCTGCTCGCCGCTACCGCACGTCACGCCGATGCTGATGCGGCGCGGCGAGAACGTGCCGCACATCCGGGTCATCGTGGACCACGCGGGGGCCGAGGTGACCGTGTACGGCGGCGGCGCGCCGCGCAGGACGACGGTGCAGGCCGAGTCGTGGCCTTTGCAGAAGACGTCGCAGGGCGGCTGGTCGCAGCGCCGCTACGAGCAGGCCGTCGAGGACACCTGGGAGAAGAACGCGGTCGCGGTCGCCCGCGAGATCGACGAGCAGGTACGCAGGATCGGCGCGGAGCTGGTCCTGGTGGCCGGGCAGCCGAAGTCGCGCTCGTACCTGCTGCGCCATCTCGGCACCCAGTCGGCCGACCGCGTGACGATCGTCGAGCACGGGAGCCGTGACGACCACGGGCAGTTCGAGAAGGACGTGGAGCGCGCGCTCGACGAGTGGCTCGCCCGCCGCTGCGCCGAGCTGCTCGAACGCCACCAGGAGTCGGCCGCGCCCACCGGGCCCGCGCGCGTCGCGCAGGCGCTGCGCGAGGGCCGCGTGCACGCGGTGCTGATGCCCGGTGAGCTGTCCGCGCCGGTCTGGGTCGGCGAGGGCGGCACGCAGGTGGGCACCGACCCCAACGAGCTGCGCCACTGGGGGGTGGCCGAGCCGGTACGCGAACGCGCCGACTCCGCGCTGGTCAGGGCGGCCGCGATGACGGACGCCGAGGTGTGGTTCACCGACGACGTCAAGGACGTCGCCGCGGTCCTGCGCTACTGACAGAACTGACAAAACTGACAAAAACGCCGCCACGGCGCCCCGCCACAGGCCAGGACACCGCGACGGCCCATCGCCACCGACCAGGAGCGGCCCATCCCCACCGGCCAGGGGTGAGGACCCATGGCCACCGCCAGGAGCCGCGGTCCTTCGCCGAGGGCCTCAGGTGCTGATGACCACTTCCAGGGTGCGGGGGCCGTGGACGCCCTCGACCCGGTTCAGCTCGATGTCGCTGGTCGCCGACGGCCCGCTGATCCAGGTGAGGGGCCGCGACGGGTCGAGCCTGGCGATCGCCTCGGGCACGCCGGGGACGATCTGGTCGGCCCGCACCAGGCACAGGTGGTAGTCGGGCACCAGCGTCTGCGCCCGCGTGCCCTGGCCGGGCCCGTGGTCGAGGACGATGGTGCCGGTCTCGGCGACGGCGACCGCGCAGCCGGTGATCACGCCGTCGGCGGTCCGCAGGTCGGGCCAGCCGCCCTCCCGGTCGAAGCCGTCGGGGACGATCATCCTGCGCTCGCCGAGGCACGCGTCGACGGTGGCCGGCACGTCGGCCACCGCCACGACGTGCACGATCGCGCGGTAGTCGTCCACCCGCTCGGCGAACAGGCGTACCAGCTCGGCCGCGTCCACCTCCCGCCGCACGCGGTAGCCGCGCGGGATCTCGACGTCGGGCGCCCCCGCCACGGCCCTGCCGATCCTGGCCAGGATCTCCTCACGCGCGCTCATTCCGCCTCCTCGCTCGCGCCGCCGCCGGTCCGCCGCCACCAGTCCCTGAACGGCTCCTCGGGGATCTCCGGCACGTCCCTGGTGTCGGTCCACGCCGACAGCGGCCCGGGCAGCCGTCTCGGCACCACCTTGCGCAGCCGGGAGGCCGCGCGCTGCGCCTTGGCCAGGCGTTCGTGGTCGTCGAGCACCCAGCCGGCCACCTTCATGCCGGCCTTCTCGGCCGCCGCGTGCGGCGCCTTGGCGCGCAGGTCCACCAGGACCTCGGGGATGTCGATGGCGACCGGGCACACCTCGTAGCAGGCGCCGCACAGGCTGGAGGCGTACGGCAGCGAGGCGTCCAGCTCCGAGGTCATGCCTCTGAGCTGCGGGGTGAGGATCGCGCCGATCGGCCCCGGATAGACCGAGCCGTACGCGTGGCCGCCGGCCCGCTCGTACACGGGGCACACGTTCAGGCAGGCCGAGCAGCGGATGCAGCGCAGCGCCTGGCGGCCCACCTCGTCGGCGAGCACGTCGGTGCGGCCGTTGTCGAGCAGCACCAGGTGGAAGTCCTGGCCCTCGACGGCGCCGGTCCACATGCTCGTGTACGGGTTCATCCGCTCACCGGTGGAGCTACGCGGCAGAAGCTGGAGGAAGACCTCCAGATCCCGCCAGGACGGCAGCAGCTTCTCGATCCCGACGACGCTGATGA
Source organism: Nonomuraea sp. NPDC049421 (assembly GCF_040677005.1). Classification (NCBI taxonomy): domain Bacteria; kingdom Bacillati; phylum Actinomycetota; class Actinomycetes; order Streptosporangiales; family Streptosporangiaceae; genus Nonomuraea; species Nonomuraea sp. NPDC049421. Next base: position 283,894 of record NZ_JBFAQA010000005.1, on the reverse strand, counting down.
GGGTCTCGGGCAGCGACAGGCACATGCGGCCGTTGCCCTCCGACTCCAGCACGACGAGGGTGCCGCTCTCGGCCACCATGAAGTTGGCGCCGGAGATCGCGACCTTGCTCCTGAGGAAGCGTTCGCGCAGGTGCAGCCGGGCCGCCTCGGTCAGCGCGGGCGGGTCGTCGGTGAGGTCGGCCGAGACACCGGGCATCCTGTCGAGGAAGATCTCCCGGATCTCCGAGCGGTTGCGGTGGATGGCGGGGACCAGGATGTGGCTCGGGAAGTCGTCGCCGAGCTGCACGATCAGCTCGGCGAGGTCGGTCTCGTACGCGGCGATGCCGTGCTCGGCGAGCGCCTCGTTGAGCCCGATCTCCTGGGTGGCCATCGACTTGACCTTGACCACCTCGCGCTCGCCGGTGGCCTTGACCAGCTCGGTGACGATGCGGTTGGCCTCGGCGGCGTCCCTCGCCCAGTGGACGGTGCCGCCCGCCGTGGTGACCGCGGCCTCCAGCTGGAGCAGGTAGCGGTCGAGGTTGCGCAGCGTGTGGTCCTTGATGGCCTTGCCGGCGGCGCGCAGCTCCTGCCAGTCGGGCAGCTCGCCGACGACGGAGGCGCGCTTGCCGCGAATGGTGTGGGTGGCCTTGCGGAGGTTGAAGCGCAGCTGCGAGTCCTGGACAGCCTTCTCCGAGTTTTCCGGGAAATTTCCTGGCATCCCGAGGAATGTCGCGCTCATTGGGCCTCCTCCGTGGACGCGAGGATCTCGGCCAGATGCATGGTCCTGACGCCCGCCCGCTGCCGGCCCAGCGTGCCGCCGATGTGCATGAGGCAGGAGTTGTCGGCCGCGCACAGCACCTCGGCGCCGGTGTCCAGGATGTTGCGGGTCTTGTCGGCGCCCATCGCGGCGGAGATCGCCGGGTTCTTCACGGCGAACGTGCCGCCGAAGCCGCAGCACTCCTCGGCGCCGGGCAGCGGGACGAGTTCGAGGCCGCGCACGTTCCGCAGCAGCCGCAGAGGGCGGTCGCCCAGGTGGAGGCCGCGCAGCGAGTGGCACGTCGGGTGATATGTCACCCGGTGCGGGAAATATGCGCCGACGTCGTCAACCTTCAGCACGTCGATCAGGAACTCCGACAGTTCGTACACCTTGGGCGCGACCTCCGCGATCGCCGCCGCGCCCCGGCTGCCCGGCTTGGCCAGCTTCGGATACTGCTCGCGCACCATGGCCGCGCACGACCCCGACGGCGCCACCACGGCGTCGTACCCGGCGAAGACCTCCGTGAAGTGCCGCGCCAGCCGTACGCCCTCCGTCCGGTATCCGGTGTTGACGTGCATCTGCCCGCAGCAGGTCTGGGCGGCGGGAAAGTCCACCTCGCAGCCGAGCCTGCGCAGGAGCGACACGACCGCCTTGCCGGTGCCGGGGAAGAGCGTGTCGTTCACGCACGTAATGAACAGGGCGACTCGCACGACTCTCCTTCCAAAGGTATGGTCCGACCACAATATGGTCAGACCATACTCGAAGCCATCATGTCCGGCCAGGGAGGGCTGTTGGACGGAACCGGCTGGCGTCCCGTCAAGCGGACGCGGACGTTCGAGGACGTACTCGCTCAGATCGAGCGGCGCATCGCCGAGGACGGCCTCACCGTGGGCGACCGGCTGCCCGCCGAGCGGCACCTCGCCGAGCAGCTCGGCGTGAGCCGCTCCTCCGTACGCGAGGCGATGCGCGTGCTGGAGACCCTCGGCGTGGTCTCGTCCCAGGCGGGACGGGGCCCCGACGCGGGCGCGGTGCTCACCTCGCGCCCCGACTCGGCGCTGAGCGACCTGCTGCGCCTCCACCTCGGCCTGACCGGCCTGGAGATGCGCGAGGTCATCGACACCCGGCACATGATCGAGCAGTGGGCCGCCGCCCACGCCGCCACCCGCGCCGCCGCCCACGCCGCCGCCCACGCCGCCGCAGGGGGTGCCACAGTGGGCGCCGCCACCACGGAGCTGGCCGCGGCGCTGGCCGGGATGGACGCGGCCGGGTCGCCGGAGGAGTTCGTGGAGCACGACACGGCTTTCCACTGCGCGATCGCGGACGCCTCCGGCAACCGGCTGGTCGCCGCCATCATGCGCTCGCTGCGCGACTCGATGCGCAAGTACTCGGTCGAGGCGGTCCGCCGGCTGGGCGACACCTCGGTGCTGCGCGCCGACCACGTACGCATCCTCGAGGCCATCGACGGCGGCGACCCCGAGGAGGCGGCGCGAGCGGTCTCCGAGCATCTGGCGCACGCCTACCCCACGCTCTTCCGCTGACCGCTCACTCCACCCGGTCTCACTCCACCCGGTCTCACTCCACCCGGTCTCACTCCACCCGGTCGGCCTGCCGGCAGGTCGCCCCCGAGCACGCGGCCATCGCCGACAGCCGCTCGTCCAGCCGGGCCAGCAGCGACAGGTCGGCGGACATGGCGAGGTTGTCGAGCTGGTAGGGGTCGGCGTCGAGGTCGTAGAGCTGCCGTTCCCCCGTCTCGTACCGCACGTATGTGTACTGCTCGGTGCGCAGCGCCTGGTAGGCGGGCACGGGCGTCTGGGCCGCCGACATGCGGTTGGCCGGGCGGACGAACTCCACGAGCACCTGTCTGCGCCACTCCGGCGGCGGCCGGCCCCGCAGCAGCGGCGCGAGCGAGCGCCCCTCGGCGAAGTCCGGCACGGTGGCGCCGCCCAACTCGGCGACGGTCGGCGCGAGGTCGATCGTGGCGCTCATGTGCGCGACCGTCGAGCCGGGCGCGACGCCGGGCCCTCTGACGACGAGCGGCACCCTGATCGCCTCGTCGAACGGCGTGGTCTTGCCGTGCTTGAGCCGGTGCGTGCCGAGGTGGAAGCCGTTGTCGGAGGTGAAGAAGACATAGGTGTCGTCGAGCTTGCCCGACTCCTGCAGCGCCCGCAGCACCGAGCCGACCAGGTCGTCCACGCCGAGCATCGAGCGCAGCCTGGCGCGGTGCCGCTCGTCGATGACGGCCTCAGCGCGCGGCGACAGCGGCGGCTGCATCTGCATCCACAGCGGCTCGGCGCTGATGTCGTCCTGGTCGTACGACGGCGTGCGCGGCGCGACCTCCATCGGGAACGCCTCGGCGTGCCGGAAGGCCGGGTTGGCCGGGTTGTGCGGGCCCACCGGGTTCAGATAGAGGAAGAACGGCTGATCGGAGGCCGTGATGAAGGAGCGGGCGTGACCGGCGAGCACGTCGGACAGGTAGTCCTGCTCGGCCCAGCCGTAGTCGCGCAGCGCGCCGTTCTCGTTGAGCCGGTAGCCGTACTCCTCGTAGAGGGCGCGTACGGGGACCCGCCAGTCGTTCCAGCCGGGCGGCACGTACGTCTCGGGCGCCGAGTTCCCCGGATAGTGGTTGAGGAACTTGCCCATCAGCGCCGTGCGGTAGCCGGCCTGCTGCATCCAGGTGCCGAGCGTGGAGCGTTCCAGGCCCAGCTCGTGGAAGCGGTGGAAGCCGCCCTCGGGAGCGGTGTTGGTGAGCACGCCGTGGCTGTGGACGTGCTGGGAGCGCAGGATCGACGAACGGGACGGGCAGCACCAGGAGTTCGTCACGAAGTGCCGGTCGAACGAGGCGCCCTGGGCCACGAGCTGCTGGGTGATGTTCGGGAAGTGGTGGAGCGTGCCGGTCTCGAGGTCGTCGGCCATGATGACGACGATGTTGGGCCGCGACTGGCTCTGGGCCACGGTGGGCTCGGCCGCCGGCAGCAGGAGCAGCAGGCAGACGAGTCGCGACAGGGCCTTGAGCACAGAGTGTGACTTCCCCGGAGGATCCGCCATTGACACGTGGGGGCCGCCACGGCAGTAATAGAACTTAATTCCGGAGGTGGTCCTTGAAATGAAGCTCGGCCTGAACCTCGGCTACTGGCAGCGCGGCGCCGACGACGCGACCGCATCGGTGCTGGCGGCCGAACGGCTCGGCTACGACTCGGTGTGGACCGCCGAGGCGTACGGCAGCGACGTGTTCACCCCGCTCGCCTGGTACGGCGCGCGTACCAGCCGCATCAAGCTCGGCACCTCGATCGCGCAGATCTCGGCCAGGCCGCCGGTCACGACGGCGATGACCGCGATGACCCTCGACCACCTCACCGGCGGCCGGCTGCTGCTGGGCGTGGGCGCGTCGGGCCCGCAGGTCGTGGAGGGCTGGTACGGCCAGCCGTTCGCCAGGCCGCTGGCCAGAACCCGCGAGTACGTCGAGATCATGCGCAAGGTGTGGCGCCGCGAAGAGCCGGTGACCAGCGAAGGCCCGCACTACCCGCTGCCGCTGCCGGACGGCCTCGGCAAGCCGCTCAAGCTCATCACGCACCCGCTGCGCGAGGACATCCCCGTCTATCTCGGCGCGGAGGGGCCCAAGAACGTGGCCCTGGCCGCCGAGGTGGCGCAGGGCTGGCTGCCGCTGTTCGCGTTCCCCGAGAAGATCGAGCAGATGTACGGCGACGCGCTCGCGGGCGCCCCCGCCGACTTCGACGTGGCAGCCATGGTGCTGGTGGTGATCTCCGACGACGTACGGGCCGCGCTCGACGGCGTCAAGACCATGCTGACCCTCTACATCGGCGGCATGGGCGCCAAGCAGCGCAACTTCCACGCCGACATCATCGGCCGCATGGGCTACGCCGAGGCCGCCGAGCACATCCAGTCGCTCTACCTGGCAGGACGCAGGGACGAGGCGTTCCGTGCGATCCCTGACGAGCTGGCCGACGGCATCTCGCTCGTCGGCCCGCCCGGCCGGATCAAGGAACGCCTCGAGCTGTGGCACCGCAGCCCGGTCACCAGCCTGCTGGTGATGGGGGTGCGGGACGAGCCCTCGCTGAAGCTCGTCCGCGACCTCGTGCTCGGCTAGCGGCTAGTCGGGGCGCGGCGCGGGGTCGGTGGTGACCGAGCGCAGCAGTGGCCGGCTCAGCGCGCCCGCCCCGATCACCCCGGCGAAGCCCGCGACGACGCAGACCGCGAGGGTCAGCGCGCCGGTCACGTTGGGCTCGCCGAGCATGAACGGCAGCCCGCAGAACACCCCGGTCAGGATCGCGCCGCCGCCCATCACGGTCAGCGGGATGAGCGTCTCGGACCTGCGCGCCTTGTCGAGCACCTCCAGCGGCGTGCCGGCCAGGCGCAGCAGCCCGTACGTCTGCCGCCGGTCCAGCACCGACGACATGGCGGTGATCCCCGAGCTGGTGATGGCCACCAGGAACGACACCGACAGCACCACGATCGTCCCGACCCTGATGTCGGCGAGGATCTCCGCGCCGAAGCGCCGGCCCTCCTCCTGGGTGGTGGGCGTGTGCCCGGGCACGAGATCGGCCAGCGCGGTACGCGCCCTGTCCAGCGTCGCGGCGTCGGCCGAGCTGCCCAGCGCGGCGACCACGGCCTTGTCCCGCGGCTCGACGGTGGCGGTCACGCCGGCCTCCTTGAGCCGGTCGCGGGCCTGCCCTGCCACCTCGGCGAGCTTGCCCTCGGTGACGCTCACGCTGAGCTGGGGCGGCCCCGTGACCTCCTCGAACGCCCCTGGGCTGAGCAGGCCGAGGAAGCCCGCCACGAACCCGGTCAGCGCCACGCCGCTCACCGTGCGCCAGGCCGAGCGCGGGTCGTCCACGAGCCGCCGGGCGGCCAGCAGCCCGGCCGGAGCGCGCGCGCTCTTCGCCGCGATACGGCCGATGATGCCGACCACCCACGGTCCCGCCAGGTTGAGGCAGAGGAACGCCAGGGCGAGCGCGATCGCGATGACGGTGACGCTGGTCTCCCTGCTCAGCAGGGGGAAGACGGCGAGGGCGGCGAACAGGGCGAGCACCCGGAAGATCCGCATGGCGGGCGGCGTCTCCCGCTTGGCCACGCCGAGCGGGCTCACCACGACCCGCCGCAGCCCGGCCACCGCCGACAGGCCGACCAGCAGCGGCACCGCGACCAGCGCCCCGGCGAGGAGCAGCGGGCCGGGCAGCAGGTCGCCGGCGAACCACGGTCCGCCCTGCATCTCGATGCGCGTCAGCAGCGGCACGGACAGCGCGTAGACGGCGGCTCCGGCGAGCGCGCCGGCCAGCGCGACGAGCACCGCCTCTGTCACGGTCATCGCGACGACCTGGCCGGGTGTGGCGCCGACCAGCCGCAGCGCGGCCAGCCGCCGGTCACGTCTCGCCACCGTGAGCCGCGCCGCCGCCCCGCCGAACACCAGCAGCGGCACCACCATGAGCACCCCGGCGATGGCCGACAGCCACTGGTAGGCGACCGCGTCCTCGCTCGGCTCGCCGGCCAGGCTCGCGACCTTGACCGGCGGCCTGGACATGACCCAGTCGTCGAGGCGGGGCGCCGTGATCACGGGCGCGTCCGGTGCCTGGCCGAAGACCGCGACCAGCTCACCCGGGTACACCAGGGCCTCGTCGCCGATGACGCCCGCGCGCTTCGGATAGCGCGCGGCCAGCTCGGCCGCGGGCAGCTCACCGGCCAGCTGGGCGAGCGCGGGCGACAGCCACACCTCGCCGGGCGCGGGGAAGCGCGGCAGGCCGGGCGGCGCTTCTGGGTTCGCGCCCTTGAGCGCGGCCAGGTCGATGACGGTGATCTTCCGGTCGCGGACGAAGTCGAAGCGCTGCGCCTCGACGGCGACCGCGTTCGTGGTGGCGGGCACCGGGTTGCGCCAGGCGCCGCGCTCGGCCCTGGCCTGGAAGGCGAAATTGGCGGCCACCGCGAACAGCAGCAGCGCCGTCGCCACGGCCACCGCCCCGAACGTCAGCCAGGTGCCGAGCATCCCCTTGCGCCCGCCGCCCTTGATGAGCCGCCAGGTGAGGTCGAGGTTCACGCCATCGCCCCGCTCGCCAGCAGGCGGCCGTCGCGGACCTCGACCGTGCGGTCGCACCAGGAGGCCACGTTGGGGTCGTGGGTGACGACGATCAGGCAGGCGCCGTTGTGCTTGGTCGCCTCCACCAGCAGCCGCATGGTCTCCTGGCCGGTCTGCTGGTCGAGCGCTCCCGTGGGCTCGTCGGCGAAGACCACCGCCGGCTTGGTCACCAGGGCCCTGGCGATGGCCACCCGCTGCGCCTGGCCGCCGGACAGCTCGCCCGGCCGCCTGGTCTCCATGCCGTTCAGCCCGAGCGGCCAGAACCACTCGCGGGCCTGGCGTACGGCCTGCGTCCGCGGCACCCCGCCCAGCATGAGCGGCAGCGCCACGTTCTCGTCGGCGGGCAGCTCGGGCAGCAGCTGGCCGAACTGGAAGACGAAGCCGAAGCGGGTGCGCCGCAGCGCGCTGCGCTTGCGCTCGCCGAGCTTGTCGATGCGCTGCCCGAGCAGGTGCACCTCGCCGTCGTCCGGCTTCATGATGCCGGCCAGGCAGTGCAGCAGGGTCGACTTGCCGGACCCGCTCGGTCCCATGATCGCCACCGCTTCGCCGGCCGGTACGGTGATGTCCACGCCACCCAGCGCCGTCGTCTGCCCGAACCGCTTGGTCAGGGCCCGTCCAACAAGTACGTCGTTCATGGCGACCAGCCTTCCGGGAAGGAAGGGACGGGCGGATCGGCCGTGCGGTCGGTCCGTCATCGGCCGAACGGCCGATCCTCGTGCCGGCCGCTCCATAGAGTTGTCGGGTGACTATTCGGGTACTCATCGCCGACGATCAGCAACTGGTAAGAACCGGCTTCCAAATGATCCTGGACGCGCAACCGGACATGGAGGTCGTCGCCGCCGTCGCCGACGGGGCGGAGGCGGTGGCCGAGGCCAGGCGGCTGCGCCCGGACGTGTGCCTGCTCGACATCAGGATGCCCAAGCTGGACGGGCTGGAGGTGACCAGGGCGCTGGCCGGGCCGGGCGTGGAGGACCCGCTGCGGGTCGTCATCGTCACCACGTTCGACCTGGACGAGTACGTCTACGGCGCCCTGCGCTCCGGCGCCACCGGCTTCCTGCTCAAGGACAGCGGCCCCACGCTGCTCGTCGAGGCCGTCAGGGCCGCCTCGGTGGGCGACGCGCTGGTGTCGCCTTCGGTGACCGTACGGCTGCTGCAGCACCTGTCGCAGCCCCGCACACGCGCCCCGCTGCCGGCCGCCGACCCGCTGACCGACCGCGAGCTGGACGTCGTGCGCCTGGTGGCCAGAGGACGGACGAACAAGGAGGTGGCCGCCGAGCTGTTCGTGTCGCTGTCGACGGTCAAGACGCACCTCGGGAGCATCCAGGCCAAGCTCGGCGTGCGCAACAGGGTCGGAATCGCGGCATGGGCGTGGGAATCCGGCGTGGTGAGCTGATTAACAGCGGGGCTCCCGGGATACAAGTGAATCAGAACCTCAGCGCATGGCCCGGGGGGAGAACAACGTGCGCTACACCCAGGCATCACCCGCCAGAGCCGCCGCCGTCTACGTGACGCTGACCGCCCAGGTCCTCTCCCTCGCCGCCCTCGTGATCTTCGAGCTGACCCGCGGCCGCGACCTCGCCGTGCAGCTCGCCGCGTTCGGCGGCCGGCCCCAGGGGGCCGACGCCGAGGCGGTGGTGGGGGCGGTGACGCTGTTCGCGGTGCTGATGATGCTGGTGGCGGGCACCACGATCGCCGCCGCCGCCGCGTACGTGACCTGGTTGGTACGTGCCAGGCGGGCCAACGACCGCTCGGCCGCGACCGGCCCGGTGGCGGCGGCCTGGCTGATCCCGCTGGTCAACCTGGTCGCGCCCGTGGTGCTGGTCGACCAGGTGTGGCGGGGCGCCCGCCCGCCGGCCGGCCGCCGGGGCAGGTGGCTGGTCCTGCTGGCCGCGTGGTGGCTGAGCTGGCTGGCCACGCTGGCGATGGTGACGATCCGGCTGCCGCTCGGCTCGTCCGACGTCGACCTGACCGGCGTGGGCGTGCCCGAGCTGGCCTGCGCGGCGGTGGCGGCGGTGCTGTGCGCCGCCACGGTGCGCGAGCTGGCCGGGCTGCAGCGGGCCGCGCGGACGACGTGGACCCTGGAGTCGGGCACCCTGCGGGTCTCCGCCCACCCCAAGCCCGAACCCCAGACTCAGTCACAGCCCCAGACACAGCTTCAGACACAGCTTCAGACACAGCTTCAGCCGGTGATCCCGCAGCAGCCGCAGGCGCCCGTACAGACTCCGGTGCAGCCGCCTGTTCAGGCGCCTGTTCAGGCGCCGCCTCAGACGCAGCCGCAGACCGGCTGAGCGGTCACGCCGCCGTCGGGCCCGAACTGCCGGGGCTGGCGTGCCACAGCTGCCGCGGCGGGTTCGTGGTGACGGCGGGGGCGAGGTCGGAGTAGGGCGACAGGCGGAAGCCGTTGGCGTACTCGATCGGCCGGCCGCCGACGCCCGCCGCCTCCTCGGGAGCCCGGTCGATGAGGGCGCGCACCGCCTCGATGCCCCGCGAGCGCCAGAGCGCGTCGAGGTCGGCCAGGTTCCAGCAGTCGACCGCCCGCATCGTCACCGCCCGCGCCCCCGTGCGCCTGACCACTCCCCTGGCCAGCATCAGCCACGAGCCGAACACGATCGAGGCGCACCGGCCCTGCACCGACTCGAAGAACGTCAGGTCGATCGGCCCCGTCGAGTCGTCGAGCGTGGTGAAGATGATCCGCTGGCCCGAGCGGATGGCCGGCGTCTGGGTGGCCACCTTGACCCCGGCCACCAGGATCTCCGCCCCGTTGCGCTGGCGGAGCAGGTCGCTGGAACGTACCACTCCGAGCGCGTCGAGCAGCTCCTGGTGGAAGCTGATGACGTGCCGGCTGACGTCGATGCCGAGGATGTCCAGCTCGGCCTCGACCATCTCGGTCTCGGTCATCTCGGGCAGCTCCCCCGGCGGCAGCCTCTCGCCGAACCCGAGCGGAAGCTGCACCGCCGGAGGAGCCGCGTTCTGGGGAGGCGACACGTCCCTTTGCCGAGACATGTGGGAGCTGTAGCGGCGGGACTTGCGCGGGCCCGCCTGCACGCCGTGGGCCGACGCGCGGTCGAGCACGCCCACCTGGGCGATCAGGTCGCGGCGGGTCAGCTCGCCCGGCCGCCAGCGCGGGCCGCCCGGGTGCAGGTCGTGCAGCGCGTCGAGGCCGCCGACCTGGACGATGCGCTCGATCGTGGGCCGCGACGGCCTGGCGCGGTCCCAGAAGTCGGCCAGCGACGTGTACGGCTGCCCCGCCACCATCCGCTCGACCTCCGCCTCGCTCACGCCCTTGATGGCCGAGAACGGCACGCGCAGCGCGTACCCCTTGCCGATGTCGCCGATCCTGAACTCCCTGCGCACCCGTGAGCCGCCCTCCAGCCCGGACGGCCGCACCCGCACCTGCACGCGCGGCCCGAGCCGCTCGACCTGCCAGTCCTTGCCCGACTTGTTGACGTCGAGCGGGAGGATCCGCACCCCGCACTGCCTGGCCTCGTCGATGATGACGCGCGGCGGGTACATGCCGGGCTCGTGGGTGAGCACCCCGGCGAAGAACGCCGCCGTGTGGTGCCGCTTGAGCCAGGCCGACTGGTAGGTGGGCAGCGCGAACGCCGCCGCGTGCGCCTTGCAGAACCCGAAGGAGCCGAACGCGTCGAGCACCTGCCAGGCCCGCTCCACGGCCGCGTCGTCGAACCCGTTGGCCCTGGCCAGCGGCATGAACGCGCGGCGCACCCGCGCGCGGCCCTCCGGGGTGTCGAGCGTGCGGCGCAGCTTCTCGGCGTAGGACAGGTCGCGCCCGGTCATCACCGAGATGATCTTCAGCACCTGCTCGTGGAAGACCACCACTCCGTGGGTCTCCTTCAGCGCCTCGCGCAGCCGCTCGTGCGGGTAGTACGGCTGCCGCCAGCCGCCCCTGGCCTCCAGGTAGGGGGTGACCATGTCGGAGTTGACCGGTCCTGGACGGAACAGCGAGATGTCCACGATCAGGTCGTGCATCCTGCGCGGCTCCAGCTTGGCGACCAGCTCGCGCTGGCCGGGCGACTCGATCTGGAAGCAGCCCAGGGTGCGGGAGGCGCAGATCATGTCGTACGTCTCCTGGTCGTCGTGGGGGACGTACTGGACGTCGGGCTGCTCGTCGCCGTGCTGGGTGTCCAGCTTCACCTCGATGCCGTCCACCCGCTTGACCTCGCTCAGCGCGTACGCCAGGGCCGACTGCATCCGCACGCCCAGCACGTCGAGCTTGAGCAGCCCCGCCTCCTCCACGTCCTCCTTGTCGAACTGCGACATCGGGAACTCCAGCAGGCTGCGCTCCACCGGCGTGCGGTCGCGCAGGCCCGCGTTGCCGATCAGCACGCCGCACGGGTGCAGCGCGATGTGCCTGGGCAGCCCGTCGAGCTTCTCCGCCAGCCGGAACACCCGGTCGAGCCCCGCGTCACCGAGCCGGCTCTCGCGCAGCTCGGGCAGGTCGTGCAGGGACGCGGTGATCTGCTTGGCCCTGATGTGCGGGAACGCCTTGGCGATGGCGTCGATCTCGTGGGGCGGCAGGCCCATGGCGCCGGCGACGTCGCGGATGGCGCTGCGGGCGCGGTAGGTCTCCATCATGGACACGCAGGCCACCCTGGACTCGCCGTAACGCTCGAAGATGGCCTGGTAGCAGTCGAGGCGGCGGGCCGACTCGACGTCGACGTCGATGTCGGGCAGCCCGATGCGGCCCTCCGACAGGAAGCGCTCCATGAGCAGGCCGTGGTCGAGCGGGTTCACCTCGCCGATGCCGATGAGGTAGTTGACCAGGCTGCCCGCGCCCGAGCCGCGGATGGCGCAGCGGATGCCCATGCCGCGGATCATGTCGGTGATGCCGGCCACCGCGATGAAGTAGCCCGACAGGCGCTTGCGCTCGATGATGGCCAGCTCGTCGTCCAGCCGCCGCCTGGCCTCGGCCGAGCGGTCGAGCCCGCGCCTGAACAGGCCGTCCTCGACCCGGTTGCGCAGCAGCGGCACCGGGTCGCGGCCGATCTCGGGCAGGTGCAGCGCGGGCGGGTCGTTGCGCAGCGCCAGCAGGTCGAGCGGGTCCATCGCGCACGCCTCCGCCAGTCTCCTGGTGGTGCGCAGCAGGTGGACCATCCGCTCCTGGTCACCCGCGCACACCTTGGCCGCCACCTGCAGCATCTCCTTGGTGCCCTTGAGGTAGGCGTGGGAGGTCGTGCGGTCGAGGTGGCGCGGGTGCAGCGGGACGAGCTGGCGGGCCGCGTCGAGCACGTCGCCCACCTGGTGGTCGGCGGGGTCGAGGTAGCGCACGGCGTTGGTCAGCACGGCCGGCACGTCCATCGACTCGGCCAGGCCGAGCATGCGCACGGCCGTGGTGGCGTCGCGGAAGCCGTACTGGTCGACCAGCTCGACCACCACGCCGGGCAGGGCGGCGCGCCACAGGCCGAGCAGCGTCCTCGCGTGCTCGTCGCGCCTCTCCGCGACCGCGCGGCCCACGTCGGAGCGGGGGCCGAGCAGCACCACGAGGCCGTCTTCCGCGCCGAATCCTGGTGTGCCGGGGCCGCCTGCCCACTCGGCGAGCAGCTCGCGGGTCACCTTCGGCGCGCCCCGCTCGCCCGCGTAGTGGGCGGCGGTGACCAGGCGGGCCAGCCGCGACCAGCCCTTGCCGCGGGCCAGCACCGTGACGCGGTCCTCGGCCGCGGGGCCGGTGCGCGGGCGCGGCGTGCGGATGCCGGGCACCGGGGTGAACGCCCCGGCGGGCGCGTCGAGCGCCAGGTTGACGCCGACGACGGGCGCGATGCCGGCCTCGGCGCACGCCTGCACGTGCTTGATCGCGCCGTAGAGGCCGTCGCGGTCGGTCAGCGCCAGGATGTCCATGCCGTAGTCGGCCGCCCTGCTCACCAGCGCGCGCGGGAACGCGGTGCCGTAGCGCATCGAGTAGGCGGAGCTCACGTTGAGGTGAGGGAACGGGGGCGCCATCAGTCCCACGCCCTCAACAGCAGCCAGCCGTTGCCTGCGGTGTCGTAACGCAGCTCGTAGGAGCCCACCTCGCGGCCCGGGCTGGCCTCGACCCGCCAGAACTGGCGCTCACCCGGGTCGCCCTCGCCGGTCTTCCACCACTCGCGCGCGACCACCCAGTGGTCGAGCACGCGGCGGACGAGATAGAGCCGGTCACGCCAGACGAACTGGGTGGGCTCCCCGTCTCGGGTCCACACCTCTATCGGATCGCCATAGAGTCTGCTCAAGACGCGTCTCCCCGCGGCTCTGGTGGTGCCTGTGCTGAGCCACCCGGGGGAAGACGGGCGCTTATGACTCGAACATATGTTCTCCCGCTCCGAAACGCAAGTCGCCCGCCTGCCGGGCGAGCGGGTTCGCGCCGATCGAGTTGCGGATGCTGAAGGCCACGCTGCCCGGGCGATAGCGGTCGTCCGACGACTCCACCGGCCTGCCCTCGTGGGTGGTCGTCACACGTCGCTGGCGCAGCAGCGGGCTGCCTCTGCGCACGCCCAGGAGACGGGCGTCCATGGCGCCCGCGGCCACCGCGTCGATGAGGTGCTCGCCGTAGGCGAACACCAGGCCGATGGAGGCGTACAGGGCCTCGGTGACGGACTCGCAGCCGGCGGGCAGCTCCTCGACGGCGGCGGCCACCCACCCGGCGTAGACCGTGCGTTCGAGCAGCACGGGCTCGCCCTCCAGCGAGCGCACCCGCAGCACCTCCAGCACCTCCTCAGAGGCGAGCCTGGCGGACTCGGCGCCGCTCGCCCGGCGGCGGCGCTGGGCGATCACCTGGCCGCCGTAGCGGTAGCCGTTCGCGCGGGCCCACTGGGCGAAGCTGTGCAGCTCGGCGAAGCTCTGGCTGCGCGCCCTGCCGAGCACGATGCGCCTGGCCCCCTGCCGGGAGCCGACCAGGCCCTCGGCGGCCAGCACGGCCACCGCCTGGCGTACGGTGCCGCGCGCCGCCGCGTGCCGCTCCGCCAGCTCGGCCTCGCTGGGCAGCTGGGAGCCGACCGGGTGCACGCCGGACAGGATCTCCTCGCGCAAGGCATCGGCGATCCGTTCATAGCGCGCGACCATTCCCGACCCTCCCCATTCATGAAAGAGCAACATTCATGCGACTTACTGGTGCTCGCTTGTTTGTACAAGTTCCCCTACCTTCTTGCTACACCCCCTGGAAAATGGAGGCGTCGTGTTCACACCTCGCGCCCGTGCGGCCGGCGTTGCCGCAGTCCTGACCCTCCTCACCGCGGCGTGTGGTGCCGCTCCGAGCAGCCGACAGTCCACAACGGCGCAAGGCGGCGTGAACGCGGCCACCGCCACCTCCGCCGCCGACTTCGGCGGGTTCGACAAGCTCGTCGAGGCGGCCAAGAAGGAGGGCAGCCTGCACGTCATCGCCCTGCCGCCCGACTGGGCCAACTACGGCGAGATCATCGAGAAGTTCCAGGCGAAGTACGGCATCAAGATCGAGAGCGAGACCCCCGACGCCGCCAGCGCCGACGAGATCAACGCGGTGAAGACCCGCAAGGGCCAGGACCGCGCCCCCGACGTGCTCGACCTCGGCCAGTCCTTCGCCATCAGCGGGGCCGAGGAGGGCCTGTTCGCGCCGTACAAGGTGCAGACCTTCGACAAGATCCCCGAGGGGCAGAAGGAGCCGACCGGGCTCTGGGTCAACGACTACGGCGGCTACGTCTCCATCGGCTGCGACGCCAAGCAGATCAAGACCTGCCCGACGAGCTTCGCCGACCTGCTCAAGCCCGAGTACAAGGGCCAGGTCGCGATGAACGGCAACCCCACCGAGGCCGGCTCCGCCTTCGCCGGCGTCTACGCCGCCGCCATCGCCGGCGGCGGCTCCTTCGACGACATCGGCCCCGGCATCGAGTTCTTCAAGAAGCTCAAGGACGCCGGCAACTACAACCCGGTCGAGACCACGCCCGCGACCATCGAGAAGGGCGAGACCAAGATCAGCATCGACTGGGACTACAACAACGCCGCCTACGCCCCCCAGCTGGCCGCCAAGGGCATCGACTGGCAGGTGAACGTCCCCACGGACGGCAAGTACTTCCAGATGTACGCCCAGGCCGTCAACAAGGACGCGCCGCACCCGGCGGCCGCCCGCCTGTGGCAGGAGTACCTCTACAGCGCCGAGGGCCAGAACCTCTACCTCAAGGGCTTCGCCAGGCCCGTCCTGCTGCCCGCCATGACCGCCGACGGCACCGTCGACAAGGCGCTCGCCGAGCTGCTCCCCGAGGTCGAAGGCACGCCCACGTTCCCCACCTCCGAGCAGGTCGACGCGGCCAAGGCCAAGCTGGCCTCCGACTGGGACGCCGCGATCTCGGGATGAGCCGCTCCCGGTCCAAGGGCTGGCTCGGCACCCTGCCGCTGCTCGCGTTCTTCGCGCTCGTGTTCGGCGTCCCCGCCATCGCGCTGGTGGCGGGGGCCTTCACGGCGCAGGGACGGCCGAGCCTGGCCAACGTCACGCAGAGCCTGCAGGGCGGCTACCTCACCGCCATGATCGGCAGCATCGAGCTGTCGGCCATGGTGGCGCTGCTCGGGGCCGTGCTCGGCACGTTCCTCGCGTACGCGGTCGTCACCTCGCGCTCGACCCTGCTGCGCGAGGCCGTGCTGACCGCCTCCGGCGTGCTCGCCAACTTCGGCGGGGTGCCGCTGGCGTTCTTCTGGATCGCCACGCTCGGCAACTCCGGCGTCATCAGCGGCCTGGTGGGGCTGCCGTCCGGCTCCCTCTACACGTTCTGGGGCCTGGTCGTGGTCTACCTGTACTTCTCGATCCCGCTCATGGTGCTCGCCATGGCCCCCGCGCTCGACGGGCTGCGCCCCCAATGGCGCGAGGCCGCCGCCGGCAGCGGGGCCACCGCCTGGCACTACTGGCGCTTCGTGGCGCTGCCGGTGCTCGCCCCCGCCATGCTGGGCGGCGTCGTGCTGCTGTTCGGGTCGTCCTTCTCCGCGTACGCCACCGCCAACGCCATGGTCGGCACCGTCGTCCCGCTCGTCACCCTGAAGATCGCCAGCGCGCTGACCGGCGACGTGCTGATCGGCTACGAGAACATCGCGCTCGCGCTCAGCCTCGACATGGTCGTCGTCGCCGGGCTCGTCATGGCCGTCTACCTGCCGCTGCAGAGGAGGACCTCGCGATGGCTGCACTGACCGGCCTCGAACGCGTCTCGGGCGACGTCGCCCGCCGCCACCGCCCGCGGGCCTGGCGGGGCCTGGTGTTCGCGCCGGCCGCCGCGTACTTCCTGATCCCGCTCGGCACCTCGCTCTGGTACACGATCCACACCCCTGCCACCGGCGTGTCGTTCGCCCCCTACGGCGAGCTGCTCACCGCCGACGGCTTCGTCCGCTCGCTGACGCTCTCGCTCGGGCTCGCCCTGACCACCATCGTGCTGGTGCTGCTGCTGACGCTGCCCGCCATGCTCGCCGTACGGCTCTTCACGCCCCGGCTGCGGCCCGTCATGGAGGTGATCTGCACGCTGCCGCTGGTGGTGCCGCCCATCACGTTCGTCGCCGGGATCGGCACCACGCTGCGCAACGGCACCGAGCTGCTCGAACCGACGCCGTTCTGGGCCACGATCATCGCCGTGCAGGACCCGGGCTTCCCCGTCGTGCTCGTGCTCGCGTACGTGGTGCTGGTGCTGCCGTTCGTCTACCGGTCGCTGGACGCCGGGCTGCGCACCATGGACGTGCGGACCCTCGTCGAGGCGGCGCGCAACCTCGGGGCGTCGTGGCCGTACGTGCTGGCCCGCGTCGTCGTGCCCAACCTGCGCTCGGCCCTCGCCAGCGCGTCGTTCCTGACGCTGGCGCTGGTGCTGGGCGAGTACACCGTGGCCAGCCTGCTCGGGTACGAGCCGTTCGCGGTGTGGATCGTGACCGTCTCCGGCTCCAAGGGCCAGCTGTCGGTCGCGGTGTCGATACTCAGCCTGCTGCTCATCTGGCTGCTGCTGCTCGCCGTGTCCACGGTGTTCGGGAAGAAGAAGGAGGGGAAATGACGGCATCGGTGGAGTTCAGGGCGCTGCGGCGGGTCTTCGGCAGGACGGTGGCGCTCGACGGCCTCGATCTGGTCATCGCGCCCGGCGAGTTCGTGGCCCTGCTGGGGCCGTCGGGGTGCGGCAAGACGACCGCGCTGCGCTGCGTGGCCGGGTTCGAGCGTCCCGACTCGGGAGCCGTGCTCGTCGACGGCCGCGACGTCACCGACGTGCCGGCCAACAGGCGCGACGCCGGCATGGTGTTCCAGTCGTACTCGCTCTTCCCCAACCTCAACGCCCGCGACAACGTCGCCTTCGGGCTGCGGGTGCGCAAGGTGCCCGCCCCCGCCCGGCGGGCCAAGGCCGACGAGCTGCTCGAACTCGTCGGGCTGCCCTCCCACGCCGACCGCTACCCGCACCAGCTCTCCGGCGGGCAGCAGCAGCGCGTCGCGCTCGCCAGGGCGCTCGCGCTCGAACCGCGCGTGCTGCTGCTCGACGAGCCGCTGTCCGCCCTGGACGCCAAGGTGCGCGTGACGCTGCGCGAGGAGATCCGGCGGCTGCAGCTCGACCTCGGCATCACCACCATCTTCGTCACCCACGACCAGGAGGAGGCCCTGTCCGTCGCGGACCGGGTCGCGGTGCTGCGGGACGGGCGGCTCGAACAGGTCGGCGCGCCGGCCGAGGTGTACGACCGGCCTGCCACGCCGTTCGTCGCCGAGTTCGTCGGCACCATGAACCACCTCGCCGGGCAGGTGTCGGGTGACCGGGTGTCCGTCCTGGGGCAGTCGTTGCCGCTCGACGGGCCCGTACCCGATGATCCCTCCGTGGACGTGCTGGTCCGGCCCGAGGCCGTCCAGGTCACCGCCCCTGAGGAGGCTGGAGGTGCTCGCGCCGAGGTCCTCGCCGCGTCCTTCCGCGGCGCCTCCGTACGGCTGCGGCTCGCCGTGGCCGGCGGCGAGGTCCTGGCCGACGTCCCCGGCCACGAGGCCGCCCGCCTGGGCCCGGGGGCGCAGGTCTCGGTCCGCCTGGTGGAACGCCCGGTCCTCGTGTCCCCCCGCACCGTCACAGCCCCGGCCCCGACCGTCGCAGCCGATGCCCGCTGACTCCGCCGGCCCTTCACCACCCACCGCCCCGGACGCGGTGTTGCTGGACATGGACGGGACCTTGGTGGACACCGAGGGGTTGTGGTGGGAGGCGGTCGCCGAGGTCGCCGGCCGTCCGCTCACTCAGGACGACGTCCCGCACGTCCATGGGCGCACCATCGAGGACGTGGCCCGCCACCTCGGCGAGCCCGCCCTCGTCGCCCGCCTCACCGAGGCGTTCGCCGATCGGGTGGAGCGCGACGCCACGGTCCTGCCGGGCGCCGCCGAGCTGCTGTCCGGGCTGGCCGCCGTCGACATCCCCACCGCTCTGGTCAGCGCCTCGCCCCGCTGTGTCGTGGAGCTGGTGCTGCCCCGGCTGGGCCACACGTTCGACCTGATCATCACCGACGAGGACACCGAACGCGGCAAGCCCTGGCCCGACCCGTACCTGGAGGCCACCCGCCGCCTGGGCGCGAGCCCCTCGCGCTGCGTGGCCATCGAGGACAGCCCCACCGGCATAGCGGCGGCCCGCGCCGCGGGCTGCCACGTCCTCGTCGCGGGCCCTGAGCAC
This sequence comes from Nonomuraea sp. NPDC049421, assembly GCF_040677005.1. NCBI lineage: Bacteria > Bacillati > Actinomycetota > Actinomycetes > Streptosporangiales > Streptosporangiaceae > Nonomuraea > Nonomuraea sp. NPDC049421. The sequence continues at coordinate 265,467 of NZ_JBFAQA010000005.1, read as the reverse complement.
GGGCTTCCTTCCCTGCTCAGGGTGTGCGCGTGCGTCACCCCGTGAAGGCCGTCATGCGGTGAAAAGGCATCTCATGTACGCGTGTCGGGGCCGAGATCTGCGGCGATGCCGCAGGTGTCGGTAAGCTTGCGCGGCGTGAGCGGTGAAACCTCCCACATCGGGCGCTACAGGCTGCTAAGCGTGCTGGGGCGGGGTGGGATGGGCACGGTCCACCTCGCCGAGGATCCCGCTGGGCAACGGGTCGCCGTCAAGGTGATCAACCCGGAGCTCAGCCAGCACGAGCAGTTCCGCATGCGGTTCCGCAGGGAGGCGGACGCGGCGCAGCGGGTGCGACGCTTCTGTACGGCCGCCGTGCTCGACGCCGCGCTCGAAGGCAACCAGCTCTACGTCGTCACCGAATACGTCCCCGGCCCCAACCTGGACGAGGCCGTACGCCAGTCGGGCCCGCTGCGCGGCTCCAGCCTCGACGCGCTGGCCGTCAGCGTGGCCACGGCGCTCACCGCGATCCACGCGGCCGGGGTCGTGCACCGCGACCTCAAGCCGTCCAACGTGCTGCTGTCCCCCGTGGGGCCGCGCGTGATCGACTTCGGCATCGCGCGGGCGCTCGACACGATCGGCGGCGTCACCAGCACCGGCGAGGTCATCGGCACGCCCCGCTACATGGCGCCCGAGGTGCTGCGCGGGGACCCGATCTCGCCCGCCTGTGACGTGTTCTCGTGGGGGTGCCTGGTGGCGTTCGCGGCGAGCGGACGCGCTCCGTTCGGCGGCGACACGCTGCCGGCCATGGTCTACCAGGTGCTCAACACCGAGCCCAACCTCGAGGCCATCGACCCCGGCCTGCGCGAGCTGGTCGCCGCGGCCCTGAACAAGGACCCGTCCCAGCGGCCCACCGCGCAGCAGCTCCTCGACGCCCTGGTGGGCCGGTCGGCGGCGCCGGAGCAGGCGGCGCACACCGTACAGGTGGCCTGGCAGCAGTCCACCGCCCCCTACACGGTCGCCTCGGCGCCGGGCGGCGTGCGGGCGCGGCGGGGCAGGCTGTACGCGGCGGTGGCGGCGGCCGCGGCGGTCGTGCTGGCGGCCGGGGTGGGCGCCTGGGCGCTGTTCGTCCCGGGCGGGCCGCCCAAAGACCTGGGGCTGCTCTACCAGGAGGACTTCACGCAGACGACGGGCGGCTGGACCGGCTCGTACGACCCGCAGTCCGCGGGCAGCGTCGGCTACCGGACCGACGGCACGTACGGGATGGACGCCGAGCCCGACTACGAGGAGCGGTGGGCCAGGGCGCCCGTGCCCTACCTGTTCTACACGCCGACCGCGACGCCCGACCCGACGGCGAGCCCGACGCCGATGCTGCCGCAGTCGGTGGTCATGGCCGTCACCGCCGACGTCACCAAGAGCGTCGGCACCGGCGAATACGGCCTCTACTGCCACAACTCCGAAGACGGCGACAACTACTACGAGTTCACCCTCGACACCAAGGGCAACGCCCGCATCCGCCGCATCGTCGACGGCTCGGGGGGCATGATCGCCCAGCCCGTGAAGGTGGACGCGCTGCCCGGCAAGGCGCGGATCACGGTGGCGTGCGAGCAGAGCGGCAAGACCGTGCGGCTGTCGATGTGGGTCGACGACGAGCTCGTCCAGGAGGCGGAGGACCCGAACGGGATCGGCAACGGCTCGCTCGGGCTGTTCGCGCGCACGCCTAAGGACGACAGGTCGGTGGTGCGCACGACCTGGGACGACTTCGAACTACGCGGCCGCCTGGAGCCGTAACCTCCGCTCATGAGGCACCCACGCCGCGCTTCGCTTGAAGGACGCCGGCTTGAAGGACGCCGGCTTGAAGGACGCCGGCTTGGGGGCACCGGCTTATAGGACGCCGGCGCGGGCGGCGGCGAGGGCGGCGTCGGCGGCGCGGTCGGCGTCGCGTTCCGTGACCGGCTCGTGGGCGACGAACAGCCGGTAGTAGACGGGCGCGACCGCCACCCTGATCACCTCCCGGGGATCGACGACGTCGGGCAGCTCGCCGCGCTGGATCGCCCGGCGTACGACCGAGGCCGACTGCTCGTGGCGCGAGACGAAGAACTCGTGCAGCGAACGGGCGGCGGCCTCGTTCTGCACGGCGGCGGCCACGAAGGCGGACGACACAGGGCCCAGCGCCGGGTCCTGGAAGCCGACCCGTACAAGCTGGACGATGCCCCGCAGATCACCCTCGATCGACCCCGTGTCGGGGATGGGCCACGGCTCGTCGGCGGCGAGTTCGAGCGCGTCGGAGATCAGCCCCTCGACACCGCCCCACCGCCGGTAAACGGTCGTCTTGTGCACGCCTGACCGCTCCGCGACCCGCTCCACGGTCAGGCCCGCGTAGCCGTGTTCGGCCAGCTCGGCGAGGGTCGCCTGGCGTACGGCGTCGCGTACGCGGGCGCTGCGCCCACCCGGACGCCTGACGGGCTCTTTGCGCTCCAAAAACTACTCCAGTTGCGTTAGTTCTGATCTTGTGCCATCCTAAAGCAACATCAGTTGCGATTGGAGTTCCATCCTGATCAGTCTTCGCGGGGTTTTCAAGTCCTACGACGGACGCGCCGTCCTCAGCGACGTGTCCATGTCCGTACGCAGCGGCGAGCGCGTCGGCATCGTCGGCGAGAACGGTTCGGGCAAGTCCACCTTGGTACGCCTGCTGGCCGGAACCGAGCGGCCCGACGAGGGCGAGGTCCGGGGCGAGGTCCGGGCGGGCGCCGACCTCGGCTACGTCGGCCAGACGCTCGCCGAGACGCTCGGCCCGGCGTCCGGCGGCACGGTCCGTGAGGCCGTCGACGCCGCGCTGGCCGACCTGCGTGCCATGGAGCGCAGGATGCGCGAGCTGGAGTCGGCGCTGTCGGAGGAGGCGACGCAGCAGGTCATGGACGAATACGGCGAGCTGTGCACGGCCTACGAGCTGCGCGGCGGCTACGAGGCCGACGCGCGCGTCGAGCGGGCCTTCCACGGCCTCGGGCTGGCGCACGTGGGCCACGACCGCACGCTCGGCAGCCTGTCCGGCGGCGAGCAGGCGCGGCTCGGCCTGGCCTGCGTGCTGGCCGCCGCCCCCCGCGTGCTGCTGCTCGACGAGCCGACCAACCACCTCGACGAGCCGGCCCTGACCTGGCTCGAAGACCGGCTGCGCGAGCACAGGGGCGCGGTGGCCGTCGTCTCCCACGACCGCGTCTTCCTCGACCGGGTGGCCACCGCGATCATCGAGGTCGAGCAGGGCTCGGTGAGCCGGTTCGGCGGCGGCTACACCGGTTTCCTGGCGGCCAAGGCGGCGGCCAGGGCGCGGTGGGAGCAGGCGTACGCGGCCTGGTGCGCCGAGGTCCGCCAGGTCCGCGAACACGCCGCCACCACCGCCCACCGGGTCGCGGCCGGGCGCGTGATGCGCGACAACAACAAGATGGCCTACGACCGCAACGCGGGGCGCGTGCAGAGCTCGGTCGCCAGCCGGGTCCGCAACGCCCACGAGCGTCTGCGCCGCCTGGAAGCCGACCCGGTCCCCCGCCCACCCGCCCCCCTGCACTTCCACGCCACCTTCACCACCGACCCCGGCGGTACAACCCCCTCCCCGGCCATGGGCCCACAGCGGACCGTTGACGAGGGGGCCGCGACGCCCGAAGGGGCGGCGCCGTTGGAGGCGGGTGCTCCTGCCACGGATGTTGTGCTGGTGGAGTTGCGGGACGTCCAGGTGGGTGAGCGGCTGCGGGTGGACGCGCTCACCATCAGGGCCGGTGACCGGGTCCTGGTCAGGGGTGGCAACGGCGCGGGCAAGTCCACGTTGCTGGGCGTCCTGGCCGAACGGGCCCGGTGCCGGGTCGGTCACCTGCCGCAGGAGGTGAGCTTCGACCCGTCGCTGCCGGTGCTGGAGGCGTACTGCGAGGGTCATCCCGACGACCGCAGAGCGGCGCTGCTGGCGACCGGCCTGTTCCGGCCGCACACACTCGACCAGCGGGTGGGCGACCTGTCGGTCGGCCAGCAGCGGCGACTCGCGCTGGCCAAGCTGCTGGCCCGCGAACACGACCTGCTGCTCCTCGACGAACCCACCAACCACCTGTCGCCCGTGCTGGCAGAAGAGCTCGAACGCGCACTCGACGGCTACCGCGGCACTCTTGTCATGGTCTCCCACGACCGGGCCCTCATCCGGCGCTTCCACGGCAGCGAGATCGAGCTCGCGGGAGGTCGCATCCTTTGACCACAACCGGAATCGAGCTCGCACGACGACGCATCCTTTGACCTCGACCGAGATCGAGCTCGCACGAGGACGCATCCTTTGACCACGACCTAGATGGAGCTCGCACGGGTGCGACTTTTGACCACGACCATCGGGGGGACTCCCATGTTGACCATCATCGACTCCGGCTCGCCTTACGGCCTGGCCACCGCGGCCGACGGCGCCCTGTGGTTCACGCTCGTCCACGAGGGGCGCGTCGGGCGGCTGGTGCCGGGCGAGAAGCCCGAGATCCACCAGCTCGACCCGGCCGACGGGCTGCCCACCATGATCGTGCGCGGCCACGACGACGCCGTGTGGTTCAGCGAGTGGAAGGGCGGCCGGGTCAGCCGCATCACCGCCGACGGGCGGCGCACCGCCTACACGGTCGACTCGCCGTACGGGCTGGCCGCCGGCCCCGACGGCGCGATGTGGCTCACCCAGATGTCGACCGACAGGATCGGCCGCATCGCCACCGACGGCACGATGACCTCCTACGACGTGCCGGTGAAGGGCGGCATGCCGTCGTTCATCGTGGCGGGCCCGGACGACGCGCTCTGGTTCACCATCAACCAGGGCAACGCCATCGGCCGCATCTCACTGTCGGGCGAGGTGACCGTGTACGAACTCCCCACGGCGAACGCGGCCCCGGTAGGCATCACCCGCGGCCCCGACGACGCCCTGTGGTTCGTCGAGATCGGCGCAGGCCAGATAGGCCGGATCGACGTCCAGGGCAAGATCACCGAATACCCACTCCCCGACCGCGCCGCCCGCCCCCACGCCATCGTCACCGGCCCCGACAACGCCCTGTGGTTCACGGAATGGGGCACCGGCCGCCTGGGCCGCATCACGGTAGACGGCGAGATCGAAGAACACCCTCTCCCAGCGGTCCCAAAGCCGGCGGCCGGGCACGGGACCGAGGCACCTAACACGGAGCAGGAGGACAACTCCCAAGGACCGAGCACGGAAGAGGAGGACAACTCTCAGGGACCGAACGCCGATCCCGGGGACGACGCACCGAAGCCCGAGCGAAAGGCGGAGCCACACGGGCTGACGGTGGGCCCGGACGGAGCGATCTGGGTGGCCTTGGAGGCCGGCGCCCTGGCCCGCCACGTGTGACGACCCTCAAGCGGAAGACACGGTAATGGGCCCCACCCATGCCACAACCTCCGCGCGACCCCGAACAGCCCCATCGAAGTGTCGAGGTCGCGGGGGCCGACTGACGGGCAGGTGCGCAGCAGCATGGGGGCTCTGCACCGGCCTGCTCAGCGGTCCCGCAGAGGTGATGCGGATCAGGTGGCGACTGCTGAGAGTGGACACGGCCGAGTGGCGGGCGAGCGCCCAGCAGCGTGGCTGACTCTGCACCGGCTCGGCCAATGGCCCCAGAGGCGAGGCCAGGTGGGCGGCGACCGCCGGGAGTGAGTGGCGGCCGACCCACGGGCGGGTGCCCACCAGCGTGTCTCTACGCCGGCTCAGTCAGTGACCCCGCAGGTGAGGTGGGGTGGACGGCGAGCACCCGAAGTGAGTGGCGGCCGACCCACGGGCGGGTCCCCAGCAGTGGGGGCGACTCTACGCCCGCCTGGTCGGCGGTCCCATCGGGGAGATCGATGACCTGTGGTCCCATAGCTGGGACCGGCTGGAGGGGTGGGGCTGGGGGTGGGTGGCGGGTGATGGGTGGGGCGGAGTTGACTAGGGGTATGCGTGCGATCATCGTGTCCGCCCAAGGCGGGCCAGAGGTTCTTGAGTATGTCGAGCGTCCCGATCCGGTGCCCGGGGACGGTGAGGTGGTCGTGGATGTGGCCGCCAGCGGGGTGAACTTCATCGACATCTACCACCGGTCCGGTGCTTATCCGCTCGATCTGCCCACCTCCATCGGGTCCGAAGGGGCCGGGACGGTGTCCGCCGTCGGCCCGGGAGTAGAGGGTGTCGCGGTGGGTGACACCGTGGCGTGGGCGAGTGTGCTCGGGAGTTATGCCGAGAAGGCCGTGGTGCCGGCCGATCGGCTGGTGCCGGTGCCGGACAGCGTGCCGGCCGAGCTGGCGGCGGCGGCGATGCTGCAGGGCATGACGGCCCACTATCTGACGCACTCCACGTACGAGGTCGAAGCGGGCGACCGGGTGCTCGTGCACGCGGGGGCCGGTGGCATGGGGCAGCTGCTCATCCAGCTGGCCAAGCTCAAGGGCGCCAAGGTGTACACGACGGTCTCCACCGACGAGAAGGAGAAGCTGGCGCGGGAGGCGGGCGCGGACGAGGTGCTGCGCTACGACGACTTCGCGCAGGCTCTGCGGGGCACGATCGACGTGGTGTACGACGGTGTCGGCAAGGCCACGTTCGACGGCGGGCTTGAGGCGCTGCGTCCGCGCGGGCTCATGGCCCTGTACGGCGCCGCCAGCGGCCCGGTGCCGCCGCTCGACCCGCAGGTGCTCAACAAGCAGGGCTCGCTCTTCCTGACCAGGCCCACGCTCGTGCACTACGTGGCGGAGCGGGCCGAGCTGCTGCAGCGCGCCGCCGACCTGTTCGGCTGGATCGGCGCGGGCCAGGTGCGGATCAACGTCTCCCACCGCTACCCGCTGGCCGACGCCCGGCAGGCGCATGAGGACCTGGCGGGGCGGCGGACCACAGGGAAGCTGCTTCTCATACCCTGACCTTCATGGACATCACCACCTCCATCTGGTCGTTCGCCGCCGTGGTCGCGTTGCTCACGGTGACGCCCGGGCTCGACACGGCGTTGATCCTGCGGACGTCCCTGCTGGCCGGGCGGCGTCCGGCCTTGGGGGTGACGCTGGGCATCCAGCTCGGCACGCTGGTGTGGGGTGTGCTCACCGCCGCGGGGCTGTCGGCGTTGCTGGCGGCCTCGCAGGTGGCCTATGACGTGCTGCGGTGGGCGGGGGCGGCGTACCTGGTGTGGATGGGGATGCGCATGCTGCTCAAGCGGGAGGCCGGGCATGAGGTGGTGGAGGGGCAGGAGGTGCGCTTCTGGAAGGGGTTGCGGCGGGGGCTGCTGACGAACCTGCTCAATCCCAAGGTGGGGGCCTTCTACGTGGCGATGCTGCCCCAGTTCATCCCGGATGGAGCGCCGCACGCGGTCATGGGGCTGGTGCTGGCCGGGGTGCACGTGGTCGAGGGGCTCGTGTGGAGTGCCGGATTGATCGGGTTCGCGTCGTTGATGAGCGGGTTCCTGCGGTCGGCTCGGGTGCGGCGGGCTCTCGATCGGGTGACCGGAGTGGTGATCGTGGGGTTCGGGGTACGCCTGGCCGTCAGTGATTGAGTCGGCGGGGTGCGCATGCGGTTGTGGTCAGAAGGCGGCCGGCCAGTTCAGGAGGCGGGCGCCGAGGACGGCCGTCTCCAGGGTGAAGCGTTGGGTCGGGTCGTCCGGGGAGAAGCCGGTCAGGCGGCGGATGCGTTCCAGCCGGTACGTCACCGCCCGCGGGCTCACCCGTAACCGCCGGGCGGCGGCCGTCTGGTTGCCGTGGGAGGCGAAGACGGCCTCCAGGGTCTCCAGCAGCGGCTCCGGTCCGCCCCTGGCGTCGAGCAGCGGGTTGAGCACGCTGGTCACCAGGTCCTCGATGGCGCCTCTGTCGCGCAGCAGTACGGGGAAGACCAGCAGGTCGGCGGCCTTGACGACGTCGGTGGTGAGGCCGAGCCCGTCGGCCAGTTCGAGGGCCTGGGCGGCCTCGCGGTAGGAGGTCACGACTCCGCCGGGGCCGCGTTTGGGGCGGCCGACGCCGACGCGCCAGCCGGGCGGGAAGCGGTTGCGTACGTGGTGGACGAACTCGCCGACGGCGGCCCCCAGCGTGGCGGGGGCGACGCAGACCAGCAGCCCGTCGCGTACGGACACCAGCACGTTGTGGGAGCCGAAGCGGGCGACGAGGTCGCGTTCGATGCGGTCCTGGTCGCCGTCGCGCAGCCCGCGGGCCACGGCGACGACGTACGACTCGGCCAGCCGCAGCCCGAAGTGCTCGGCCCGTTCCGCGAGCCGCTCGGCCCGGCCCTGGAGCAGGTCGTCCACGAACTCCCTGCGCGCGCTCTCCTCCTCGCGGATGGCGGTGAGCTGGGCCTGCTCGTACCCCTCCATGAGCGCGGAGACGGCCCTGCGCAGCGCGGGCAGCACGCCGGGCACGCCCTCTCCCGCGGCGAGCGCGCGGTCGACGAGGAGCCGCAGCGGTACGCCGGCCCGGGCGGCCTGGCTGCCGGCGGCGCGGTAGGCGTCGAGGGCGCGCCGGTCGAAGGCCCGTCCGGTGGCCGCATACTCGGCCAACCGCCGCCGGTGCCCGTCGAGCAGCCCGGCGAGCTGGTCAGCGAGCAGGTCGGCGGACACATCCGCGGGCGGCCCGCCAGACGGCCCGCCAGACGGGCCGGAAGGCGGGCCGGAGGGCGGGCCGGTGGGCGCGGCCGGGGGTGGGTCCGTGGGCGGCATCAGACTCCTACGTCGCGCCTGTCGAAGGCGAGCACCGCGGTGAGTGCGAGCACGGCCGTCGCCCCCGCGAGGACAAGGTAGTCGGTGACGGGCAGCCCCTCATAGAGCGGCCGGCCGTCGGCGTAGTAGTGGAACGGCGAGAGCCACCGCAGCCAGGCGACGGCCTCCCACGAGCGGCCCACGGTGACGACCGCGTACCCGAGGACGGCCCACACGCCGACGGCGGACGAGGCGGCGGCCCGGCGCCCGGCGACGGCTCCGACGGCCAGGGCCAGAGCGCCGAAGAACAGGGCGAGCAGCAGGACGCCGACCTGCGCGGCCAGGATGCGGTCGAAGGGCACCCCGGTCCGTACGAGCGCACTCATCGCGACCGCGACCAGCAACGTCACCACGGCCACCACCACGAGCGCGACGGCCAGCGCGAGGAACTTGTCGAGCACCAGCCGCCGCCGGTCCACCGGCAGGGTGACGACGAGTTCGAGCGTGCCGGCCTCCTCCGGCCCGGCCAGCGCCCGGTTGGCGAGCAGCGTCGCGCAGGCGATGAACAGCATGGGGACGAAGAGCTGGTAGACGACGGTCTGGAGGTAACCGGCGCCAGAGGTGATGTCCGGCATGCCGCCCATGAGGTCGCGCAACGGGCCGGGGAACTTGTTCAGCATGGCCGGCCCGTACGTGTCCGGGTTCGCGCGGACGGCGCCGTAGACGGCGACGTACAGGGCGATGAAGGCGCTGATGCCGAGCGTCCACCACAAGAGGGGGCGGCGGTGCTCGCGCAGGCTTCTGGCGATCATCGGACCGCCTCCTCGTCGCTGTAGTAGGTCAGGAAGATCTCTTCGAGGTCGGGTTCGGCGCTGACGAGGTGCACGACGGTGAACCGGGCGGCGGCCTTGACCAGGGCGTCGGGACGTCCGTCGATCGTGCACCGCACGGCGGCGCCCTCCACCCGCAGGTCGCGTACGCCGGGCAGCCCCTCGAAGGCGTCACGCGGGACGGGCGCGGCGAAGTGCAGCTCGACGCGGCGCACCGCCTTCTCGCGCAGCACGGCGACGTTCTCGACGGCCACCAGCCGCCCGCCGCGCACGATGCCGACCCGGTCGGAGACGCTCTCGACCTCGGCCAGCACGTGGGAGGACATCAGCACGGTACGCCCCGAGGTTCGCACCTCCCGGACCAGCGCCAGGAACTCCTGCTGCACGAGCGGGTCGAGCCCCACGGTCGGCTCGTCGAGGAGGACGAGCTCGGGTTCGTGCATGAACGCCTGGATGAGCCCGATCTTCTGCTTGTTGCCCTTGGAGAGCTTGCGCATGGGCACCGATAGGTCGGCGTCGAAGCGCTCGGCCAGGGCCTCGATGCGGGAGGCGGGCACGCCGCCGCGGACCCTGGCGAGGAAGCGCAGGTAGTCGGCGGCCCGGTCGCGGCCCTCCAGCACCAGGTCGCCGGGCAGGTAGCCCATCCTGGCGCGGACGGCGGGCTCGCGCGGGTGACCGCCGAGCACGCTCACGGCGCCCCGGGTGGGCCTGATCACGTCGAGCAGGAGCCGGAGAGTCGTGGTCTTTCCCGCGCCGTTGGGCCCGAGATAGCCGAAGATCTCCCCCGGCTGGATGTCGAGCGTGAGGTCCTCCAGGCCGCGGCGGGCGCCGTAGTACTTGGTCAGCCCCTCGGCCTGCACCACTGCTGTCATGCCCGCATCGTCGCGCCTCGGGGGGCCGCGCGTCATGGGGGAGGTCCGGCAGTCTGCGGACGAGTTCGCTGCCGGATTCCGGCAAAGACATCATCCCAGGTTGGCGGGGTAGGGGGCGGGCGTAACCGGAAGAAACGGGGAAAAGGTCATGAGCCGCATCGGAGAGTGGCTGAAGAAGGCAGAGAACCTGGCCAGGGGACACTCCAAGCAGGCCGACCAGATCGTCGACCGCGCCGAGCAGTACGCCAAGGAGCGCACCGGCCACAAGTACGACGAGCACATCAGCAGAGGCGCGGACACCGTCCAGCGCCGTTACGGCGGCGGGCAGGACCAGACCGGCCAGCAGACCGGCCAGCCGACAGGACAGCAGCCGGGACAGCCGGGCCGGCAGGCCGGGCAGCAGCCGCCCCCGACCCAGGAGGAGCAGGAGCGGCGCATGCCGCCTCAGGGCTGACCGCACGGGCCGGCGGCGGGCGCCCAAGGGCCCCCGCCGCATCCCGAGAGGCGGACGGGTCAGTGGCGGGCGTCCTCCAGGACCTTTGCCGCGTCCCGTTCGAACGACGCCCTGGCGCCCAGCGTGAGCAGGCCGCCCACCACCATGGGGGCGATCAGGACGTACATGCCGGTCAGCAGCGAGCCTGTCCCGTCGGAGACGATGCCGACGACCAGCGAGCCGAAGGCCGTACCGACGGTCAGGAAGAGCTGCAGGACGGCGAAGCCGAGCCCGCGCGCGGCGGCCGGCACCACGTCGGCCAGGCAGGCGGTCATGTTGGGGATCGCGATCGACATGAGCGCGCTGGCCAGCAGCATCAGGCCGGCCAGCGCGCCGACCGAGTCCATGGACAGCGCGCCGGCGAGAACCACCGAGCCGGCCGTGATGCCGCCGCCGCCCGCGAGCAGGCGCCCGCCCTTGATCGTGCCGTGCCACTTCCTGCCCAGCCAGGAGCCGACCAGGGTGCCGGTCAGCGTGCCGGCGATGGTGAGCAGGCCGCTGAGCGAGCCGGCGGTGGCGACGTCCGCGCCGAGGGTGCGCACCATGAACGTGGGCAGCCAGAAGAAGATCCCGGCCAGCCCGAGGCTGAGCAGCGCGAGCCCGACGCAGACGAACAGCAGCGTCGGGATGGCCATGACGCCGCGCACCTGTGTCAGGAACGGCGGCTTGACCTCCGCCCCGGCGGGGGCGGAAGACGCAGGCGGAGCGGCCCCACCGCCGGCACCACCACCGGCACCGGCCATGGACGGTTCCGGGGCGATCGCGCCGTTCGCGACCATCCGGTCCAGCTCGCCGCGGCGCGGCTCGCGCAGGAACCAGACCAGCAGCGCCGTGAGCACGCCCGGCACGACCATGATGAGGAACGCCGTACGCCACGAGAACGCGGCGGCGAGCTGGGCGCCGAGCAGGGTGCCGACACCACCGAGGTACGTGGTGACGCGGGTCAGCCCGTACGCCTTGGCCCGGCTGGCGGGCGGGTAGTAGTCGGCGAGCAGGCTGCCGGCGGCCGGGTTGTCGATGTTCTCGGCGGCGGCCAGCAGCACCCGCATCAGGTAGAACATGGCGAACCCGGTCGCGAGGCCGGAGCCCAGCGTGGCGAGCGCCCAGCAGAAGACGACGATCGCGATGATCCGGGTCCTGCTGAACCGGTCGGCGAGGTAACCGGCCGGCAGGGCCACCACGGCGGCGGCCAGGGCGGCGGCGGTCGGGATGGAGCCGGCCGCGGTGTCGCTGAAGTGCCACTCCCGCTGGATGACCGGGAGCACGCCCGACAGCAGGTTGGCCTCCATCCTGTCCACTAGTCCGACGATGAACAGCACCACCAGGGGTGCCCAGCCGAATGGCGCGCGGGATCGCGCGTCGATGGTGCCCGTCCGTGGCGAGCCGAACGTCCCGACCATGCCCACCCTTTCGCGTAGGTGACTCTAGAATCCAGTTCTAGTGCGACGTTCTAGCCAGAGTGACAGAAGTCACAGCATTCGTAAATGGCCGGTTACCTGGAAATTTCGCGATCTGCGGCTTCGATACGGTGTGGCCATGGTCAACGGCGCACTCCTGGTGGCGGGCACCACATCGGACGCGGGCAAGAGCGTGGTCACGGCCGGGATCTGCCGCTGGCTGGCCCGCCGTGGCGTGCGCGTCGCGCCCTTCAAGGCGCAGAACATGTCGCTCAACTCGTACGTCACCGCCGACGGCGCCGAGATCGGCCGCGCGCAGGCCGTGCAGGCGCAGGCCGCCGGCCTCGAACCGGCCGCCGACATGAACCCGATCCTCCTCAAACCGGGCAGCGACCGCCGCAGCCAGGTCGTGCTCATGGGCCGGCCGGTCGCGGACGTGGACGCCATGGAGTACGGCGCGCTGAAGGACCTGCTGCGCACGACCGCGCTGGAGGCGCTTGAACGGCTCAGGAAGCAGTACGACGTGGTGGTGTGCGAGGGCGCGGGCAGCCCGGCCGAGATCAACCTGCGCCGCGGCGACATCGCCAACATGGGCCTGGCCAGGGCCGCGAACCTGCCCGTCATCGTGGTCGGCGACATCGACAGGGGCGGGGTGTTCGCCGCCTTCTACGGCACGGTCGGCCTGCTGGACGCCGCCGATCAGGCGCACGTGGCCGGGTTCGTGGTCAACAAGTTCCGCGGCGCGAAGGAACTGCTCGAACCGGGGCTCGACATGATCAGGCGGCTCACCGGCCGCGAGGTCTACGGGGTGCTGCCCTGGCTGGACGGGCTCTGGCTGGACGTCGAGGACTCACTCGCCCTCGACGGGCGGCAGGTGGCGGTGCGGCCTGCGTACGGGCGGCAGACGCTGCGGGTCGCCGTCGTACGGCTGCCGCGCATCTCCAACTTCACCGACGTGGACGCGCTGGCCGCCGAGCCCGGTGTGGTGGTGCGCTTCGCCACCTCCGCCGGCGAGCTGGACGACGCCGACCTCGTCGTGCTGCCCGGCTCCCGTGCCACCGTCGCCGACCTGGCCTGGCTGCGGGAGAGCGGGCTCGCGGCGGCCCTGCGCGCGCGGACGGGGCCCGTGCTGGGGATCTGCGGCGGGTTCCAGATGCTCGGGCGGGAGATCGTGGACGACGTCGAGTCGGGGGCGGGCCGGGTCGAGGGGCTCGGGCTGCTGCCGGTGCGGGTCGCGTTCGGGGCGGACAAGCGGCTCGGCCGGCCCGTCGGGTCCGCGTACGGGGAGGCGGTGCGCGCGTACGAGATCCACCACGGCGTCGCGACCGTCGAGGGCGGCGAGCCCTTCCTGGACGGCTGCCGCTCGGCGAACGTCTTCGGCACCACCTGGCACGGCGCCCTGGAGAACGACGGCTTCCGCCGCGCCTTCCTGACCGACGTCGCAGACCGCGCCGGCCGCGCCTTCACCCCCGCCCCTGACACCGACTTCGCCCGCCTCCGCGAGGCCCGCCTGGACGCCCTCGGCGACCTCATCGACCACCACATGGACACGGACGCCCTCCTCCACCTGATCGAACAAGGTCCCTCCCCCACACTCCCCACACTCCCACCCGGCGCCCCCTAGAGAGGGATCGCGCGGGAAGCGGGGGCGGAACGCCACAGCAGAGGCGAGCGCCGCGTCAACGGCGGCGGTGGGGTGGGTCAGGTGAGGGCTTCGGTGATGGCGGCGCGGTCCTGGTATTCGCGCCAATGCACGATCCGCCCGTCCCTCGCGCGCAGCACCACCACGAAGGCGGCCTGGGCGCGCACGTCGCTTCCCCGCAAGGTGCCCACCAGCTGGTACTCGGTGACGATCACCTCCGGGTCGGAGGTCTCGTGGACGGTCACGTCGCGGAATTCCTCGAAGGTGACGGGGAGGGACGCGCGGCCCTCCTCCGCCATGGCCGCGACCCGCTCCCGCCCCTCGGTCCTATGGCGCGCGAACGGCTGCTCCACGACCACGTCGTCGGCCAGCATCTCCGCGTCGAGGGCCGCGGCTCCGGACAGGACGTTGTGCTGGAAGCGGGCGAAGAGGTCTCGCGGGGTGCGGTCGGGCATGGGATTCCCTTCGCAGGAAGGCTAAGGTGAGTGAAGGACTCAGGTTCATTGATATGAGTCGAGGACTCATCTTGTCAACGAGCGGACGAATGACGACCACCAAGCCCATGCGCGCCGACGCCCGGCGCAACCGCGCCCGCATCCTCGCCGCCGCCGAGGAGGTGTTCGCCGAGCGGGGCACATCGGCGTCCACGGAGGAGGTCGCCGCACGAGCGGGCGTCGCCATCGGGACGGTCTTCCGTCACTTCCCCACCAAGCACGCCCTCCTCACCGCGATCATGAAGGACCTGCGGCGGCGGCTCGTCGCCGAGGCGGAGACCCTCATCGCCGATGGGGACCCGGGGTCGGCGTTCTTCGACTACTTCGCCTTCCTCGTCGGCAGCTCGGCCAGGATCGGCGCCGTGGTGAGCCTGCTCGCCGAGGAAGGCGCGCCCATCGAGCCTGGCGAGCAGATCATGGCGCTCAGTGAGGTGTTCGGCACGCTGCTGGAGGCGGCGCGCGAAGCCGGGGCCGTACGCCCCGACGTGCGGCTCGACGAGGTCATGGCCGTGCTCACCGCCGCCACCCACGGCGCGCTGGCGGGCGGCTGGCCGGACGACCTCCGTCATCGGACGGTGACCCGGCTCCTGGACGGCTTCCGCGCTGCTCGGTGATCCAGGCGTCGATGAGCGCCCAGTGGTCGTACAGCCAGCGGACGCGCTCCTCGCGGGTCCTGGGGATCTCGGCGGCCGGTACGCGCCACCACTTCGCGGTGATGTGCGCGCTGACGGGAAGCTTGCGCCAGACGTCCCCCACGGTGACGAGCTGGTCGAGCCCGGTGTGCGCGACGAAGATGACGTCGGCGGCCGGGCATGACTCGACGGCGGCGATGGCGCCGTTCGGGCGGGGCGGAAGCAGGTGGTCCATGTCGCGGGCCCGGCCCGCCTCGCCGGTCAGGCCCTTCTCCTCAAGCCGCCGGATGGCGAGGCGGCGGCGGCGCGGGGTGAAGTTCCCGCCCTCGGGGAAGATCACCAGCGCGTCCCTGTCGCCCATCGTGGCGGCGAGGCGGCGGATCTCGGCGGTGACGCCGCTCTGGTCGGTGCTGCGGGGCACGAACGCGTTCGGCAGCCGGTTGACGACGACGTCGAGCGACGGGTCGTACTGGAGCGCGGCCTTCATGACGATGCGGGGCCGGCGGTGGTAGCGGGCCAGCAGGTGGTGGATCAGCAGGAAGGAGTCGCCGGGGCCCGCGTGCCTGGACAGGACGATGACCGGCCGGGAGAGCCGGGCCTCCTGTTCCTCCGGGGTCGGCTCTGGCTCCTCGATGTCGGTGGTGAGCAGGAAGATGCGCTCGGCGGCGCCGTACACGCGGGTCAGGAACCAGCCGATCAGCGCGTAATGCCGCTCCTGCCGCTTCGCGCCGCCCGCCACCCACAGCCACAGGCACGCGATGAGCACCGCCGACTCCAGCGTCAGCCACGCCACCGCGAACCAGACGAACCGCGCGCCCCTGCGCTGCGGCGGCGGCAGGCGCAGAGAGGCGGCGGCCGTGACGACCAGCCAGAACGGCAGCGTCACCAGCATGAACACGGTGACCACGATGACCAGGGGCGCCAGGACGACCCTGCGCAGGATGCGAGGTGGAAGCACGGCGGCCTCCTCAAGGGCGTACTCTCATCCTCCTCTTTCGCGCAGGTAGCGGGAAGACGCCTGGTAGGCGCGGTCGATGCAGGCCGCCACCTGGGAGCCGTCGCGGTAGCGCAGCGGCGAGACGGGCGTGGTCACACCCGACGGCATCACGTGCACCTCCACGCCGGGCGGCAGCGTGGCGAGGTCCTCGGCGAAGCGGTGCCTGCGGGCGATCTCGAACGCCACCATGCCCACCTCCCAGAACCTGCGCGGCGGGCTCAGCGGGCGCTCGATCCTGCCGACGTGCAGGACGTAGACACGCCTGGCGCCGAGCTGCACGGCCCTGCCGATGGGGATGCTGTGCACGAGCCCGCCGTCGTAGAAGTGCTCGCCGCCGATCACCACCGGCGGCAGCAACCCCGGTACGGCGCACGAGGCCAGCACCGCGTCCACCAGCGGCCCCGAGCTGAACCAGTGGGCCGCGGCGCGCTCGACCGAGGCGGCCACGCACTGGAACGGCACGGCCAGCTCCTCGATGCGGGCGGCCGGCACGGTCTCGCGCAGCACGCCGCGCAGCGGCTCGTTGGGGTGCAGGTGGGTGCGCGTCTTGGCGAGCGTGGACAGCCGGGCCGCCCAGGAGCCGGCGAAGGCCGTACGGACGATGTCGGAACGCCACAGACCGGTCAGCCTGGCGACCGCCTGAGCCGGGTCGGCGGCGATGACCGCGCCGTTGAGCGCGCCGACGGACGTGCCCACCACCAGCCCGGGACGGACGCCCGCCTCGTCGAGCGCCCGCAGCATCCCCACCTCGTGGGCGCCCAGCACGCCCCCGCCCCCGAGCACGAACGCGGTCTCGGGCGCGCACCCGGGACCGCCGGGAACGCCCTCGCCGGGAGCGTCCGCGCCCTCCTGGGTCATCGGGGGCAGTTCCCGCCCTCGTGGGCGACGGCGTCGGCGACGGCGAGGATGGAGTCGAGCTTGGTCCGGGCTTCGACCAGCTCGTTGATCTTGTCGTCCATGCGCTCCCGCTCGGCCCGCAGCCGCTCGATCAGCTCGGGCACGACCTCGCCCGACATCACGCACGGCATGATCGGCTCGATGGCCTTGCTGGCCAGCCCGGCCGCGTAGAGCTGCCGGATGAGCCTGACCCGCTCCACCGCGCCATCCGGATAGACGCGCTGCCCGCTGGGCGTGCGCTCGGAGAAGAGCAGGCCCTGCTCCTCGTAGTAGCGCAGCGCGCGCACGCTCACCCCGGCCTGGGCGGCGAGCTCGCCGATCCGCATCCGATCTCCCCCTCAGGTGCTGCTGACGTCAGCGTCAGGATTTCACCGTACGCCAGGCACCGGAGGCCGCCTAACATCAGCGGCATGACCACGCACGGATTCACGCTGACCGCCGAGGGCCCGTTCGAGTTCGCCGACTCCCTGCGCTTCGTGGAGGACTGGCCGGCCACCAGCAGGCTGCCCTCCGACGGGCGGACGCTGCGCTTCGCGTACAGCGCGGAGGCCGACTGGCGGCCCATCGGCGTGAGCGTGACGGGCGTCCCCGGCGGCGTGTCGGTCACCACCACGCGCCCGACGGGCCCGGCGATCAGGGGCGAGGTGGCGCGGATCTTCTCGCTCGACGTCGACGGCACCGGCTTCGCCAAGCTCGGCGACGCCGACCCGGTGCTGGGCGACCTGCTCCGGCTGCGTCCCGGCCTGCGTCCCGTGTGCTTCTGGAGCCCGTGGGAGGCGGCCTGCTGGGCGGTGATCGTGCAGCGCTCGTCGATGGTCGTGGCGTCGGCGATCAAGCAGCGCATCGCGCAGCGGTACGGCGCGGAGGTGGTGGTGGACGGTGAGCCGTTCGCCGCGTTCCCGCCGCCGGTCTCGCTGCTGGACGCGGGCGGGCTCGGCCTGCCGGCGCAGAAGGAGGAGTGGCTGCGCGGCCTGGCCAGGGCGGCGCTCGACGGCCTGCTCACCACCGAGCACCTGCGCTCGCTGGCCCCGGAGGAGGCGCTGGCTGAGCTGCGGTCGCTGCCCGGCGTGGGGCCGTTCTCGGCGGGGCTGATCCTCATCAGGGGCGCGGGGGCGCCGGACGCGTTCCCCGGTGACGAGCCGCGGTTGTTCGCGATCCTGCGGGAGGCGTACGGGCTGGCGGAGGACGCGCCGCCGTCCGCGTACCGGCGGCTGGCCGACGCCTGGCGGCCCTACCGGTCGTGGGCGTCGTTCCTCTTCCGCGCGACGGCGTACGGCGTGATGGACGACCGGTCCGCCCAGGATCCTTCCTGAAGATCCTTTGACGAATCCTCTTTCGGGTGTCTGATCGGCGGGCATAAGGTTGCTGCATCGGTTGGCGTCCCCGCGATACCCCCCGTACGACCAGCCACCGGCCGACCAACGCCAGGAGAGCCCGTGAAACTCACCTGTCGCCACTATTCAGGGGCCACGCTGTTCACCGTGGCCGGCCAGGTCGACATCAGCACCTCCGCCGAGCTGGAGGAGTTCATCGGCGGGCAGCGCCGCCGGTTCGGCGACCACGTGATCGTGGACATGCGCGAGCTGACCTTCATCGACAGCTCCGGCCTCGCGGTACTGCTCGCCGCCGGCGCGCTGGCCCGCGCCCACGGCGCCGGCCTGCATCTGGCGGGGGTGCAGCCGATGCCGGCCAGGCTGCTGGAGATCACGGGCGCCGATCGCGCGGCGACCTTCCACGACGACGTGGAACAGGCGCTGGCGGCCGTCCTGGCCGCCGGCCACGCCAGGCCCTGACGGCACGGGGGTCAGGACTGCCGGCGGTGCACCCCCACCAGGTGCCCGTTCTGCCGGATCCGAGCCTCCTCGTACGGACATACCGGACGGGTGACGTACGACTGCGCGATGGTGTCGGCGTCTCCCCGGTTCACGCCCCAGCCGATGGTGTGCCAGTGCGGATCGCCGCCGGTGGTGTCCAGGACCACGATCTCGAACAGCTCGGCGGCGGGAGGAGGCGTGCAGCGTACGCGGCCGGTCGCCGCATCCGCGCCGTCGTGGACGTTCCGGCTACCGGTACCCGGCTGATCCATGTGGCTCTCCCTCCGGTGGCACAAACCTGGTCCGGAACTGCATGTGCCCCGATCCTCCTCATGTCAGTCATGTCGCTGGTTGCGCACCCGTCACGGCGGGCTCAGTCCTCCTCCAGGATCGGCAGGCGCAGCACGAAACGGGCGCCGGTGTCGGAGTCCTCGATGGAGAGCGTGCCGAGGTGCGCGGTCGCGATCTCCCTGGCGATGGGCAGCCCGAGTCCGGTGCCGCCGGCGTCGCGGTTGCGGGCGGCGTCGAGGCGGGCGAAGCGCTGGAAGACGAACTCGCGGTGCTCGGGAGGGATGCCGGCCCCGTCGTCCACGACCTCCGCCACCGCGTCGTCGCCCTGCCGCCGCACGGTGACGATGACCCGCCGCTCGGCGTGCCGCTCGGCGTTGTCGAGCAGGTTGGTCAGCAGGCGGGCCAGCTGCAGCCGGTCGCCCATGACGACGACGCCGGTCTCCAGGGTCGTGACGAACTCCTTGGAGCGCGGCCGCGCCGTCTCGGCGGCGACCAGCTCGGCGAGGTCGACCGGCTCGCGCTGGTCGGGCGCTCCGGCGTCGAGCTTGGTGAGCGTGAGCAGGTCGCCCACGATGGCCTGCAGCCGGTCGAGGCTGGCCAGCACCTTCTGGCCGGTCTCCGCCCAGTCGGCCTCCTCGGGATGGAGCATGGCGTCCTCCATCTGTGCCCGCATCGCCGTGATCGGGCTGCGCAGGTCGTGGGAGGCGTCGGTGGCGAACCTGCGCTGCCGCTCCATCGCGTCCTGGAGCCCGGCGAGCGCGGCTTCCAGGCGCTCCAGGGTCTGGTTGCTGGTCTCGGCCAGCGCCCTGATCTCGTCGTCGTTCACCGGAACGGGCACCCGCAGGCCGCCGCCGCCCGCGCTGATCTCGGCGAGCTTCCTGGTGATGCTGCCGACGGGCGCCAGGGTCCTCGCCACGATGCGGGACACGCCGAACCAGGTCAGCGTGACCAGCGCGGCCGACACGCCGATCTGGAAGATGAGCGTCGTCGGGCTGACGTACCAGGGCACGGCGGGGCCGAAGGCGTAGACCAGCCACTCCCCCTCCGGCTGGTATGCGATCACGGTCACCGTGATCTTGCACTCACCATCGAAGGCCGGGATGCCGCACACGATCCCGGCGTCGTTGGCCAGGGAGCGGTGCGGCACGACAGTGGTGAGGCGGGGTCGGCCGGCCAGGTTGGGTGTCCAGGCGACCGGCCGGCCGGTGTGGTCGAGGACCTGCATGCCGTCGGTGCCGTCCTGGTCGAGCACCTGGGGCAGGCGCCCCCGTTTGATCAGGATCAGCACGCGTACGGCCCTGGTGGACAGCTCGTGGGCGCGGATCTCGGCGACCTCGTTCCTGATTCCGAGCAGCACGAAAGCGTTCACGATGATGCTCAGCAGCAACATCGTGACACTGGCGAACAACGCCAGCCGCGTCCGCAACGACCGGCCCCACAGTCTGCCCACGCGTCTCCCCCGAAGGCCACACCATCACAGGGGGGACCTTGACCGCGATCTTCGGGAGATTCCCTGACAAAGGCGCTTAAGGTGCAACGCCCTACTCGATGACGAGCTCGACCGGGATGTTGCCCCGCGTGGCGTTGGAGTACGGGCACACCTGGTGGGTCGCCTCAAGGAGCGCCTGGCCCGCCTCGGGGCCGATGTGGTCGGGCAGCTCGGCGCGCAGGGTCACCGAGAGCTGGAAGCCGCCCTTGCCGTTGGGCGACAGGCGGACCTCGGCCGTGACCGCCGCGTCGGCGACGTCGAGTTTCTGCTGCCCGGCCACCAAGCGCATGGCGGAGGCGAAGCAGGCGGCGTAACCGGCGGCGAAGAGCTGCTCGGGGTTGGTGCCCTCGCCGTCGCCGCCTAGCTCCTTCTGCAGGGCCAGCTTGACGTCGAGCCGCCCGTCGGAGCTGACGGCGCGCCCGTCGCGGCCGGCGGCGGTGGCGATGGCGGTGTACATGCTCATGTCATGCCCCTTCAACTAGACAGACCTGTCTGTTCGGTCTTGCGCCGATAGTAGACAGACCTGTCTGGTATCGTCAATCTGTGAGCGCAGGAACGTTGCAGGGACGCCGGCCGAGCCCCGCCCGCGAGCGCGTGCTGGAGACGGCGACGCGGCTGTTCTACGCCGAGGGCATCCACACGGTCGGCATCGACCGGATCATCGCCGAGGCGGGCGTGGCCAAGGCGACCTTCTACCACCACTTCCCCAGCAAGGACGACCTGGTCAGGGCCTACATCACCGACCAGAGCGGGCTGCAGCGCACGGCGGCGGCCGAGCTGATCCGCGACCACGCCCCGTACGAGCGGCTGCGCACGTTCTTCGTCCACCTCTGCGAGTTCGGCAGCGGGCCCGGCTATCGCGGCTGCCCGTTCGTCAACACCGCGGCCGAATATCCCGACCCGGCCCACCCGGTGCGGCAGGCCATCGTCGAGCACCGCCGCTGGAACCGCGACCTCTACCGCGACCTGCTGGCCGAGGCCGGGCACCCCGACCCCGAGCGCACGGCCGACCTGCTGCTGATGCTCAGGGACGGGCTCGTCGTGGGCTTCGACCTCGACGACCCCGCCGCCGTACGCGCGACCGCCCAGGAGGCGCTGGCCAGGCTCGTCGGCCCGCAGGCGGGCCTCGACGTCAGCGGGCCGGCGGCGGCCCCACCGACTCCCCCGGCACCAGAGCACACGGGATGAGCACCTGCGGCGGCGCCTCCTCGGCCCCTTCGAGCCGGTCGATCAGCGCGTCGGCGGCCATCCGGCCGAGCTCGGCGGCCGGCGCCGCCATGACCGTCAGCGACGGCTCGATCATCTCGCCCAGCTCGCGCGTGGTCGCGGCCGAGATGATCGACAGGTCGCCCGGCACCTGACGGCCGAGCGCCCGCGTGCCCTTGGCGAGGCCCGCCGCGGCGCCCTCGTTGACCAGCACGACGGCGGTGACCTCGGGGAAGTCGTCGTGCAGCCGGCGCGCGGCGGCCCGGCCTCCGGCGGAGGTGCTCTCGACCCTGATGACGGCGGGCGGGTGGCCGAGCGGCGCGATCGCGTCGAGGTAGGCCGACTCGACCCGCATGATGCGGCCGGGCTCGGTGGTGGCGTCGGTCTGCTGGGCGACCAGCGCGACGCGCTCGTGGCCGTGCCCGCGCAGGTGCTCGACGGCCTGGTGGATGGTGGTGGCGAAGTCGATGTCGACGTACGGGAGGCCGTCGTCCTCGGTGCGGCCGATCAGCGCGAAGGGCACGCGTGAGGCCAGCAGCCGCGCCACCCGCGCGTCGCGGATCTGCACCTCCATGAGCAGCACGCCGTCCACGAGCCCCCCGGCCAGCAGGTGGGACATCTGCTCGTCGTCGTTGACCGGCCACAGCACGAGGTCGTAGCCGCGCTCGCGGGCGCCGTGGGCCGCGCCCATGACGAACTGGATCACCGTGGCGTTGGGCTTGGACTCGAGGTCGGGGTGGAGCAGCGCGAGTATGCGGGTGCGCGAGCTGGCCAGGGCGCGGGCGACGACGTTGCGCCGGTAGTTGAGCTCCTGGATGGCCGCCTCGATGCGGGCGCGGGTCTCGGGCGCGACCCGTTTGGTGCCGTTGATGACGAACGAGACCGTGGCGATGGAGACGTTCGCCCGCTCGGCGACGTCGCGCATCGTGACCATGGATGCCGCCTCCCGACTCGTCAGGGCCGCGCGAAGCATCTGCGACTATATCGCCCGCCCGCGTTTCGTAAAACGCTTAACTTGTTGTTGACATCGCCGTCGGACAGGCGCAACATATCGGTCAAGCCAGCGCGGTTAAGCGCTTTATTTCGATCACTGCCCTGGCCGCCCCGCGAGTGGCGGCATCACTTCCCGCAGCCCCTTTCCCCTTGTAAACGACCCTTCATCGACTCCGTGGCGACCCCCTAGGAGTAGCTCACATGGAGACAGCACAAAAGCGTCACGGGAAGGCGCCCAAAGTGACTGTCGCGGCGGTTCTCATCCCCCTCACCCTGTCGGCGTGCGGCGGGACCGCCGCCGACGCGCAAGCCACCGGCCCCCTCGTCATCCAGGACTACTACGACGAGCTGCACGACCCGCTCTACCGCTCGTGCGCGCGTCAGACCGGCCTCGACATCAGGATCGACCACGTCGCGGGCCCGGGACTGATCCCCAAGGTGCTCCAGCAGAGCTCCTCGCGCACCCTGCCCGACGTGCTCATGCTCGACAATCCCGACGTCCAGCAGATCGCCGAGTCGGGCGCGCTCACCCCGCTGTCCGACTACGGCCTGCACGGCGAGGGAATGACGCCGGCCGTGGTGAAGGCCGGCACGTACGCCGGGAAAGTGTACGGCCTGGCCCCCTCGGTCAACACGCTCAGCATCTTCTACAACAAAGCGCTGTTCCGGGCGGCCGGCATCACGAAAGTCCCCAGAACCTGGGACGAACTCCGCGCCACCGCGAAAAGGCTGACCGCCCCCGGCCGGTACGGCTTCGCGATGAGCAATGTCAACACCTACGAAGGCTCCTGGCAGTTCCTGCCGTTCATGTGGGGCAACGGCGGCACCGAGCAGGACATCACCACTCCCCCGACCGTGCAGGCGCTGCGGTTCCTCGTCGACCTGCAGAACGACGGCTCGATGTCGAAGAGCTCGATCATCTGGAGCCAGGACGACGTCATCGACCAGTTCATGGCCGGCAAGGCCGCGATGGTGGTCAACGGACCCTGGCAGATCCCCGCGCTCAGGAAGCAGCACGAGGTCGACTGGGGCACGTTCACCATCCCGACCCGGCTGGCCACGCAGCCCACGGTCGCCCCGCTCGGCGGCGAGCTGTTCACGGTGCCGCGCACCGGCGACAAGGCCAGGATGGCCGAGGCGGGGCGGTTCGTGAGATGTCTGGTCTCGCCGGAGCTGCAGCGCGAGACCGCGAAGGTCACGCAGACCGTCCCGACGAACCCCGGGGTCGCCGATCGCGCCGCGGCCGAGGACCCGGCGATCGCGACGTTCGTCACCACCGTGCGGACCGCGCGCTCGCGTACCGCGACCCTCGGACCCGACTGGCCGAAGGCGGCCACCAAGATCTACAACGCCGTGCAGATCGCGCTGACCGGCAAGGCCGCGCCCGCCGAGGCCCTGCGCCAGGCGCAGGGCGAGTGACAAGGAGCCGCGTGGTGACCTCAGCCGATCTCAGCCTTTCCGCGGCCGCCGCGCGCGGCCGGCGCGACCTGCTGTGGGCGCGCCTGCTCAAGCGGGCCACGCCGTGGTTGTTCACGCTGCCCGCGATGGCCTTCGTGGCGATGTTCTTCGGTTATCCGATCGTCCAGAACGTCGTCATGAGCTTCCAGGAGTACACGACCTCGACCTTCTACAGCGGGCACGCGCCCTGGGTCGGGCTCACCAACTACGTGACGATCCTGTCCAGCCACCTGTTCACGACCACGCTGGTGAACACCGCGTTGTTCACGGTCGGCTCGATCACCTTCCAGTTCGTGATCGGGCTGGCGCTGGCGCTGTTCTTCAAGCGCAACTTCCCGCTGAGCGGCTTCCTGCGCGCGTTGCTGCTGCTGCCGTGGCTGCTGCCGCTCATCGCCTCCAGCGCGGTCTGGAAGTGGCTGCTCGACCAGGAGAGCGGCGCGCTCAACCAGTTCCTCGGCCTGTTCGGTGTCCCTGCCGTGCCGTGGCTGGTCGATCCGACGCTCGCGCTGGCCGGCGTGATCGGGGTGAACATCTGGCTCGGCATCCCGTTCAACGTCGCCATCCTCTACAGCGGCCTGCAGGCGGTGCCGAAGGACCTGTACGAGGCGGGCGCGCTCGACGGCGCCACCGGCTGGACCGCGTTCCGCCACATCACCTGGCCCAGCATCCGGTCGGTGGTGAGCGTCGTCATCGTGCTCGGCGTGGTCTACACGCTCAAGGTCGTGGACATCATCCTCGGCCTGACCGGCGGCGGCCCCGCCAACTCCACCCAGACGCTGGCCACGAACGCCTACAACAAGTCGTTCGTCGAGTTCGACTTCGGCCAGGGCGCCGCCATCAGCAACGTCCTCATCGTGGTCTCGCTGGTCTTCGCCCTCATCTACCTGTTCATCTCGCGCCGCGAGCCGCACGAGTGAGGCGCCGCACGTGAACCACACCTCCACTGCTCGGAAACTGCCCATGACGGTGCTCGGCGTCGTCCTCCTGGCCGTGATGATCTTCCCTGTCTACTGGATGGTCAACACCAGCCTCCAGGCCGCTTCTGGCGCCGCCGCCGCTGACTTCTTCCCCGTCCACCCCGACCTGTCCGGTTACGCCACCGCCGTGACCGAGCAGGGCCGCAACTTCGTCACCAGCCTGGTCATCGCGCTCGGGACCGTGGTGCTGACGCTGGCGATCGCGACGCCCGCCGCGTACGGGCTGTACCGCTTCCGCACCAAGGCGGGCACGGTGTTCCTGCTCGTGCTGCTGATCACCCAGATGATCCCGGCGATGGTCATCGCCAACGCGCTCTATCCGCTGTTCAACTCGCTGTTCCTGATCAACAACGTGTTCGGCCTCATCCTGGCCAACTCGGCGGCGGGCATCCCCTTCGCGGTGCTGCTCATCAGGGCGTTCATGGGGTCGATCCCGCCGGCGCTCGTGGAGGCGGCGATGGTGGACGGGGCGGGCAACCTGCGGGCGTTCCTCGCGATCGTCGTACCGATCAGCAGGAACGCGATCGTCACGGCGGCCCTGTTCACCTTCCTGTCGGCGTGGAGCGACTTCCTGTTCGCCCTCACCCTGACCAGCACGCCCGAGGTCAGGCCCATCACGCTCGGCATCTACGACTACATCAGCGCGAACTCGCAGGACTGGGCCGCCGTCATGGCCACGGCCGTGCTGGCGTCCGTCCCGGCGGGGCTGCTGCTGATCTTCGCTCAGCGCTACATCGCGGCCGGCGCCGTCAGCGGCGCCGTCAAGTGACCTATGGAAAGGACGTCCCCTTGACCACTCGAACCCTCAACGTCCTGGTGTGGGGCGAGAACCGGCACGAGCAGACCGAGCCCCACGTGGCCGAGATCTACCCCGACGGCATGCACAACGCGATCAGGCGGGGCGTCGAGGCCCGGCTGGGCGAGCGGGCGAAGGTCGCCACCGCCACCCTCGACGACCCCGAGCACGGACTGACCGAGGAGGTGCTGGCCGGCACCGACGTACTCACCTGGTGGGGGCACGCGGCGCACGGCGAGGTGGCCGACGAGGTCGTCGAGCGCGTGCACCGGCACGTGCTGTCCGGCATGGGCCTGGTGGTGCTGCACTCCGGCCACTGGTCGAAGATCTTCACCAAGCTGATGGGCACCACCTGCACGCTGCGCTGGCGCAGCGACAACGACCGCGAGCTGGTCTGGACGGTGAACCCGGCGCACCCCATCGCGCGCGGCGTGCCGCATCCGATCGAGATCCCCGCCCAGGAGATGTACGGCGAGCAGTTCGACATCCCCACCCCGGACGAGCTCATCTTCATCAGCTCGTTCAGCGGCGGCGAGGTGTTCCGCAGCGGCTGCACCTTCCGGCGCGGCAACGGCAAGATCTTCTACTTCAGCCCCGGCGACCAGGACTACCCCGTCTACCACCATCCCGACGTGCTGCAGGTCATCGCGAACGGCGTGGAGTGGGCGGCCTGCGACCCCGACCGGCGGGCGCTGCCGACGCTGCTGCGCTACGACAGGGACGACTTCTTCAACGGCCACGGGTACCGGGGGGCCATGCACAACAAGGACGCGGAATGAGCCGGCCGCTGCGCGTCGTCCAGGTGGGCGCGGGGGCCATGGGGCTGGCCTGGCTGCGTACGCTGGCGGCCTCCGGCGACGTCGAGCTGGCCGGGGTGGCCGACCTCGACGTCGAGCGGGCGCGGGCGGCCCTGCGCGAGACGGGCTGCGCGGCCCCGGTCGCGGGCTCGCTCGGCGAGCTGCTCGCGGCGGTCGAGCCCGACGCGGTCGTCAACGTCACCGTCCCCGCCGCGCACACCGCGGTCAGCGTCGAGGCGCTGTTCGCCGGGGTGCCGGTGCTGTGCGAGAAACCGGCCGCGCCGACGCTGGCCGAGGCCCTGGTGCAGGCCGCCGCGTCCGAGGCGTCGGGGCGGCTGCTGATGATCAGCCAGTCGCGGCGCTACTACGCGGCCCTGGCCGAGTACCGGCGGCTGATCGGCCGGCTCGGCCCGCCAGGCCTGCTCACCACGTCGTTCTTCCGCGGGCCGCGCTTCGGCGGGTTCCGCGACGAGATGGACCAGCCGCTGCTGGTCGACATGGCCATCCACGCCTTCGACGCGGCCCGCTACCTGCTCGGCGCCGATCCCGTGTCGGTGACGTGCGAGAGCTGGAACCCGCCATGGAGCTGGTACCGCGGCGACGCCTCCGCCACCGCGACCTTCCGCTTCGAGGACGGCGTCCGCTACGTCTACAACGGAAGCTGGTGCGCCGACGGGCTGGAGACCTCGTGGAACGGCGAGTGGCGGGCCGTCGGTCCCGGCGGCAGCGCCACGTGGGACGGCGAGCAGCGGGTCGGCTCCAGCCTCGACGGGGCCGCCGCCGATCTGCTCGTGCCGCCCGGCGAGCACGAGCAGATCGCGGGGGCGCTGGTGGAGTTCGTCGCGGCGGTGCGCGGCGGCACGGTTCCCTCCGGGGCGATCGCCCGCAACATCGGCAGCCTGGCCATGGTGGAGGCGGCGGTGCGGGCGGCCGAGACGGGCGAGCGGGTCTCGATCGAGGGGTTGCTCGCCCGCGCCCACGCCGAGGCGCTCACCCTTCCGGTACGGGAGGAGATCCACGCCCGGCTCGCGTCATGGGACCACGTTTCCGCCCTTCCCGCTCGGTAAGGACAAGGGCCCGCGGCAAATCGAGCAGGAAGGCACGGACATGGGCACCGACGACAAGTTCCGCAACAAGGCTCAGGAGCTCAAGGGACGGGCGAAGGAGAACGTCGGCGACGTCACCGACGACGAGGAGCTGCGCGCCGAGGGGCGCGCCGACCAGACCGAGGGCGGCCTGAAGCAGGCCGGCGAGAAGATCAAGGACGCGGGCAAGAAGGTGAAGGACACCTTCAAGAAGAAGTGACCCGGCTCTACCGGGTGCGGGCGGGGACGGGGCCGAGGCGGACGGTGACCGTCTCGTTCTTCAGGCCCAGGACGACCGCGCCGTCCGTCACCTCGACCGACGGCGCGGGCGGCTCCTCGCCGGCGCCCGACAGGTGGACGAGGCTGACGTAGACGGCGGTGCCGCCGGGGTGGCCGGTCGCCACCGCGTACGGCGTGGCGGAGTGCCGGCCGAAGGCGTTGGCGTGCTCGGCCGTGGCCAGGCCCGTGCCGGTGAAGCCGTGCAGGGCGCGGACGGCGCTGGTCAGGCCGTCCGCGCGCCTGGCCGACGCCACGCTGTCGCCCTGCCGCAGCTCGGGCGGGGTCTCGGCGGCCAGTGCGTGGCCGCCGTCACGTACGTGGTGCCCGGCGGGCGCGGTGACCTGGTGGATCCTGATCTCGGATGCCCCCGCGACCACGACGGCCGTGACCACGCGGACGTCGCCGTCCTGGTGGGCCGAGGCGGCGAAGCCGTCGGAGACGGCGAGGGGCTCGATGGACCGCCGCAGGCAGGTGGCGCCGCCGGGTGCGATGACGGCCAGGTTGTTGTCCACGCCGCTCGCCTCGGGCCCGGTGTGGCTGGTGTAGGCGAGGCGGAGGTAGTGGGGATCGGGGACGCCGTCCCTGCTCTGCACGCGGTCGCGGTCGCTGCCGTGGTTGAGCAGGCGCACCACGCCGTCCTTGTGGGTGGCGCGCAGCAGCCAGCCGGGCCCCCGCATGGCCACGCTCTGGTCGGCCAGGTCGATAGGGGCCGGCTCCTCCGGGTCGGTCCACGCCGGGTGCTCGGGCGGCAGCAGCAGGCCGATGAACGCCTTGCTGGCCCAGTAGGGCGACGCGGGGCCCGAGTAGGGCTGCACGACCGGGCGGAAGGGGCCGTACCAGCCGAGGGTGAGCAGGCCGCGCTCGTCGGGCACGCCGCGCTCGGCGAAGTGCCGCAGCACGCCGCTCGCCACGCGGCGGGTGCGTCCCGGCGGCAGCGGCGTGGCGCCGGTCAGCGCGCCCAGCCACAGCGGCGCGACCGTCGCGAACCGGTACGTCAGCGACCGCCCCTGGTGCACGGGAGCGCCGTCGGCCGCGAAGAAGTGCTGGTACTGCTCGAGGAAAAGGCGCAGGCGGCCGGCGTAGCGCTCGGCTCGGGCGGTGTCCCCGGCCATCCGCGCCCACAGGGACGGGTAGAGGTGCAGCGCCCAGCCGCAGTAGTAGTCGAAGTTCTTGCCCTTGCCGTCGGTGTACCAGCCGTCGCCGGCGTACCACTCCTCGATGCGCTCCAGGCCGCCGGTGATCTCGTCCGACTCGTATGGGCCGCCCACCTCGGCCAGGAACTGCTCGACGATCACCCGGAACAGCACCCAGTTGTTGTCGGGCGTTCTCTTGCCGATGAACCCGGCGAGCCAGCCCACCACCCGCTCCCGCTGCTCCGGTGAGAGCCGGTCGAAGATCCACGGCCGGGCCTCGTGCAACGCCAGCGCGATCGACGCGGCCTCGACCAGCGGCTGCGCCATGTCGGTCAGCGCCGGCCAGGCGAAGGGGTGGCGGGGGTCGGTGCCGGCGATCAGGCCGCTCGCGTACCGCTCGATCAGCTCGGGCTCCACGTCGCCCTGAGCGCCGGCGATCCTGAAGGCGGCCAGCAGGAACGTGCGGGCGTAGCCCTCCAGCCCGTCGCTGACCGTGCCGGAGATGCTGGGCTCGCCGGGCAGGCGGTACTGGGCGAAGCCCTCGGTGGCGTACGGCGCCACCGACGCCAGCAGGTGGTCGGCCATCGCCTCCCAGTGGGCCCGGGTGTAGCCGGTGTGTCCGGACAGTCGGTCGTCGGGCGGAGGGAGGTGCAGCGGCATGAACCGCATCCTAAGTGGATCAACCACTCAGCTTCGAGGGCGGGGCCGGAGCGGGAGGGGGTGGACGGCGGTGATCAGCGGCCAGGTCAGCGCGGCCATCTCGGCCGGGGTGCGGGGGCAGCCGCGGTGCAGCCAGTCGGAGGCGACCCCGATGAGGGCGCCCGCGGTGAACGCGGCGCTCACGTCGTGCGGGTCGTCGTCCTGCGCGGACGGCTCCTCGCTGAGGCGGGCGTGGATGGCGGCGGCGGTGCGGCGGCGGATGTGGTCGGCGACGCGGGCGCTGCCCTGGGGCCCGAGCAGCGCACGGTAGAGCCCCGCGTGCTCGGCGAGGCTGGCGAAGAACGCCTCCAGGGACGCGGCGGCCTCGGCCAGCGGGTCTTCCGCGTCGACGGCCGGCATGGGCAGGGATTCGACGAGCCGGTCGATCATCGCGGTGCAGGCGGCCTCGGCCAGCTCGTGCACGTCGCGGTAGTGGTCGTAGAAGGTCGAGCGGCTGACTCCGGCGAGCTCGGCGACGTCGGCGACGGCGATGCGGGACAGGTCGCGTTCTTCGACGAGCCGCAGCAGCGCGCGGGCCAGGGCGGTCTGGGTGCGGCGGACGCGCCGGTCACCCGACGGCGTGTTGCTTGCTCTTGTGGTCGCCACGCGCTTCACCCTACCTTCTGACTACAGGTGAAGGTTTTCCTACATGTGTAGGGTAATGTTCAGGGCGGAATGCCGGAAAGGACCAGACATATGCGCATACATGCAGCCGGGCACGGGAGGAAGGCGGAGTGACACCGCCAGAGAGCATCCTGATCGTCGGCGCCTCCGCCGCGGGCCTGGGCACCGCCGAGGCGCTGCGCCGCCAGGGCTACACCGGCCGCCTGACGCTGCTCGACGCCGAGCCGCACCTGCCCTACGACCGGCCGCCGCTGTCGAAGCAGGTGCTGGCCGGGGCATGGGAGCCGGCCCGCGCGCAACTGCGTACGCAGGAGCAGCTCGACGCGCTGGGCGCCGCCTTCGTCCGCGGCGAGGCCGCCACGGCGCTGGACGCGCGGGAGCGGGCGGTCACCACGGCGTCGGGCCGCGTGGTGCGCGCCGACGCCGTCGTCATCGCGACGGGCCTGGTCCCGTGCCGGCTGCCGGGCCAGGACGGGCTGGCGGGCGTCCACGTGCTGCGCGGCCTGGACGACTCGCTCGCCCTGCGTCTCGGCCTGACCGCGGCCAGGCGGCTGGTGGTCGTCGGCGAGGGCGTGCTGGGCGCGGAGATCGCGGCGACGGCCAGGGGCATGGGCCTCGACGTGACGCTCGTCGGCATGGGCCGGGCGATCCTGGCCGACCAGCTCGGCGACGTCATCGCCGGGCACCTCACCCGTACGCACGAGGAACGCGGCGTCCGGCTGCGGCTCGGCGTCACCGTCGAGGCGCTGACCGGCGCGGCGGGCAGGGTCAGGGGCGTGCGCCTGGCCACCGGCGAGACGCTGGACGCCGACGCCGTCGTGGTGGCCATCGGCTCCCGCCCGGCGACCGGCTGGCTGGCGGGCAGCGGGCTGCGGCTGGGCGACGGGGTGGAGTGCGACGCGCGCTGCCGGGCGGCCGACGGCGTCTACGCGGTCGGCGACGTGGCGTCCTTCCACCACGAGGTCCTGGGCCGCAGGCTGCGCCTGGAGAACCGGACGAACGCCACCGAGCAGGCCCAGGTCGTGGCGGCGAACCTGCTGGGCGCGGACCGGCCGTACACGCCCATCCCCTACTTCTGGACCGACCAGTACGACGTCAAGATCCAGGCGCACGGCCTGCCGTCGCAGGAGGCCGTGGCGAGCGTCACCGACGGCGACCCGGAGCAGCACCGCTTCGCCGCCGTCTACCGCGAGGAGGGCCGGGTCACCGGCGTGCTCGGCTGGAACATGGCCAAGCAGGCCCGCGTGCTCCGCCAGCAGCACCTCACCCCGGCATAGAAGCCGATCCGTTCACGAGAAGAGGCCGCATGAGTGTCAATGAGCAGGTCCTGAACTACCCGATCCCCAACGACGCGGCGCTGGACCCGCCCGCGGAGTGGGCGCGGCTGCGCGGCGAGTGCCCGGTGGCGCACGTGAAGCTGCCGAGCGGCGACGGCGCGCGGCTCATCACCCGGTACGAGGACGTCAAGGCGGTGCTCGCCGACCCCCGCTTCACCCGCCGGCTCACCGCCCCCGACGCGGCGCGGCTGTCGGCGGACGGCGGCGGGGTGTTCAACAGCGACGTCGCCCAGATCATCCCTGACGGCGGCGAGGGCCACCAGCACTGGCGGCGGCTGGTCGGCCGGTGGTTCACCGCCAAGCGGATGGCGGCGCTGCGGCCCGCGATGGCGCAGATCGCCGACGACCTCATCGACGACATGGTCAAGCGCGGTGCGCCCGCCGACCTCAAGGCGTCGCTCGGCTTCCCGCTGCCGGTGTACGTGATCTGCGACATGCTCGGGGTGCCCGCCGAGGACCGCGACCGGTTCTCGTACTGGTCGGACACGTTCCTCAACCTCACCCGCTACGCCAAGGAGGAGATCGACGCCGCGCAGGCGGAGTTCTTCCAGTACATGTCCGACCACGTCGAGGCCAGGCGCGCGCAGCCGGGCGACGACCTGCTCAGCGAGCTGCTGGCGGCCGGCGGCCCCGAGCAGGGCGGGCTGTCGGACCTGCAGATCCTGGTGACCGGCATGGGGCTGCTGGTGGCCGGGCACGAGACCACCGCCAACATGATCGGCAAGATGGTCGCGATGCTGCTGGCCGACCGGAGCCGGTGGGAGCGGCTGCTGGACGAGCCGGCGCTGATCCGTACGACGGTCGAGGAGTCGCTGCGCATGGACGCGAACTCCGGCTTCGGCCTGCCCCGCTACCTGCCCGTCGAGAGCGAGGTCGGCGGGGAGGTGCTGCCCAAGGGCACCACGGTGATCTGCAGCATGGCCGCGGCCAACCGGGACGAGAGCGCGTTCGAGCACGCCGGCGAGATGGACCTGACCCGCAGCCCAAACCCGCACCTCGCCTTCGGCTCCGGCGCGCACTCGTGCCTGGGGCAGTCGCTGGCGCGCACCGAGCTGCAGGTCGTGCTGGAGGTGCTGCTGCGCAGGCTGCCCTCGCTCGAGCTGGCGGTGCCGGTGGCGGAGCTGGAGCGGGTGGAGGGGCTGGCGGTCGGCGGCCTTCGTACGCTGCCCGTCCGCTGGTGACCTCCCTGATCCGAGAAGGAGACGACATCGTGAAAGTCATCATCGACGAGGACAAGTGCTGCGGCGCGGGGCAGTGCGTGCTGCTCGCGCCCGAGGTGTTCGACCAGCGTGAGGACGACGGCATCGTGATCCTGCTGGACGACTCGCCCGGCCCCGACCAGCACGCCGTGGTGCGCGAGGCGGCCGCGGTGTGCCCGGGGGCCGCCATCGAGCTCGCGGACTGACGCGGGCCGATACCGGGCCCGCCCGGCGGTCGTGGCGACCGGGCGGGCTCCCGCACGCCGTGGGCGCCCCGCTGACCGACGTCAGCGGGGCGCCCTCGGCGTTCCCGCGATGATCGACCGGGTGCGCGCCGGGATGGCGTCGGGGAGGCCGGCCAGGATGTCGGCCAGCGTGACCCCCGCCAGGCTGCGCCGCCACGCCTCGTGGGCCTCGTACATCTTGGCCGCGAGCACGCACGTCTCCTGACAGTCCTCCTCCGGCAGCGCGCCGCGCCCCCGCATGCGGATCTCGCGGCACTCGTACGGCGACGCCGCCCCGTCGACCGCCTCCACGATCTGCAGCAGCGTGATCTCCCCCGGCGGCCGCCCGAGCCTGAACCCTCCCCTCGGCCCCGTCGTGGCGGCCAGCACCCCGGCCCTGACCAGCGCCTGAAGCTGCTTGGCCAGGTAAGGAGCGGGAAGGTCGTAGTAGTCGGCGAGCTGTGCGGCCGACGCGGTCGCTCCGAGGTCGAGTTGCGCCAGCGTCGACGCGCAGTGCAACAACCATTCGGTGCTCACAGGCAGCTTCACGCCGACCATCATATCGAGGAGATTGAGGATCTGTTAAGTCCGAGATATGGTGACGCCGTAGCGCGAGGAGAGGAACGTCATCATGCGCATCGCAGTCGCCGGGGCCACCGGCAACATCGGCTCCCGTACGGTCGCCTTCCTGGAGGGCGACGGGCACGAGGTCGTCCGCGTCAGCCGGTCGCTGGGCGTGGACCTGGTGACGGGCGAGGGCCTCGACCAGGCGCTGACCGGCGTGGACGCGGTCGTCGACGCCATCAGCGCCCCGCCGGTCGGCAGGGAGGAGACCGTCGAGCTCTTCGGCACCACCACCGCCAACCTGCTCGCCGCCGAGCAGCGCGCCGGCGTGCGGCACCACGTGCTGCTGTCGATCGTGGGCGTGCACCGCGTGCCGGGCAACGCGCACTACGCGGGCAAGCGCGAGCAGGAGCGGCTGGTGGAGGCCGGTCCCGTGCCGTGGACGATCGTGCCGGCCACGCAGTTCCACGACTTCGCCGAGATGGTCGCGAGCTGGACCGAGCAGGACGGCGTCGCCACCCTCGCGCCGCTGCTCGTCCAGCCGATCGCGCCGTCCGACATCGCGGCCGTGCTGGCCGAGGTCGCGGCCGGCGAGCCGCAGGGCCGCTACGCCGACGTCGCGGGCCCCGACCCGCAGGACCTCGTGGACATGGCCAGGCGCACGCACCAGGCGCGGGGGCGCGAGGTGAAGCTGGTGCCGACGTGGCACGGGATCTTCGACGCGTCGATGGCGGGCGACGTGATGCTGCCCGGGGAGCGCGTGCGCATCGCGCCGACCACGTTCGAGCAGTGGCTGGCCGAGCAGGCTCAGAAATACTGACGGATGCGGAAGGGACGGACGAACAGCGACGCGGACGCGCGGCTGATCACCTTGACCTTCCTGATCTTCGTCTTCTTGTCGATGCGCACCTTGATGCACTTCATCGACACGTCGTGGTGGCCGGGCGGCGCGTAGCGGGAGATGATGACGCCCCGCCGGCCGAAGTTCCGCCCGGTCAGGCCCACGCCCACCTCGCGGAAGGTGCGCCACGAGCCCTTCAGGGGGAAGGCGGTGGAGCCGACGATCGCGTGGTCGGCGGCGTCCGGGCAGTGCAGGAGGACGCGGATGACGTCGTTCTGGTGGGGTGACTCGGGCGAGACGAAGAAGGACGTGAGCTTACGCCACTTGGGCGTCTTGTCGTCGTTGTCGTCGGTGCCGTCGTCCTCGCCTGCCTGCGCAGGGGTGGCGGTGAGCGCGACCGTCACCACCATCGCCGCGATCGCCCGCACCCGTCCCCCTCGCCTTCCTGTGACTCCCCCATGCTGGCGCACGCCTCCGTCGCACCGGCAACGCCACGCCGCACCGGCGGTGCACGTGCCGCATGGCGGTGGTGGGCGGCCGACCTGGGGACCTGGCTGCGCGGCCTGCCCGAGGTGGTGCCCGATCAGCTGCTCACGGGCTCGACCCCGTCGTAGTCGACGAGCAGGTGGCGCGGGCCGCGCAGGATCGGGCTCGGCCGGTACGGCGGCGGGTCGGCGGCCGGCCGGGGCGCGCGCAGCCTGCGGATCAGCTCGGTCAGCACGATCTGCGCCTCCAGCCTGGCCAGCGGCGCGCCGAAGCAGTAGTGCACGCCGCCGCCGAAGCCCAGGTGCTCGTTGCCCGGCCGGCAGGGGTCGAAGGTCCCTGGATCGGGCACGTGGGCGGGGTCGCGGCTGCCCGCCGCCAGCGCGAGCACGATCGGTGACCCGGCCGGGACGGTGACGCCGGCCACCTCGATGTCCTCCAGCGCCACCCGCGACGAGATGAGCTGCACCGGCGGCTCGTACCGCAGCAGTTCCTCCACCGCGGGCACGATCAGCCCCGGGTCGGCGCGCAGGCGGTCGAGCAGGGCCGGGTCGCGCAGGAACGTCAGCATGCCGTTGGCGATGAGGTTGATCGTCGTCTCGTGCCCGGCGATCAGCAGCAGCACCGCGGTGGCGACCACCTGGCGCGGCTCCATGCCGTCCCGATCGGTGATCAGCCCGGACAGCAGGTCGTCGCCCGGCTGCGCGCGCCGCCGCTCGACCAGCTCCCCGAGGTAGCCCCGCAGCTGGTCCGCGACCGCCTGCCGCGCGCGCTCCCGCTCGGCCCTGTCGTGCTCGCCAGGGCCCAGCGTGTCGATGATCTGGTCGGCCCAGGCGTGGAAGCGCGGCTCGTCCGCCTCCGGCACGCCCAGGATCCGGCAGATCATCGCGACCGGCAGCGGGTAGGCCACCTCGTCCACGAGGTCCGCCTGCCGCCGGTCCGCCAGGCCGTCGATCAGCCGGGTCGTCACCTCCAGCATGGCGGGCCGCAGCCCGTCGATGAGCCGCGGCGCATGCGGCGGCCCGAAGTGGCGCATGGTCAGGGCCCGCAGCCGGTCGTGCTCGGGCGGGTCCAGCCCGATGAACGACGGCGCCGGGTCCGGCGACTCGTCGGGCACGCGCAGGTTGCGGCGGTCGGAGCTGACCCGCGGGTCGTGCAGCAGCTCGACGATCTCCCGGTACGTGCTCACCACGTACGTGCCGTCCTCCTGCCGCGCCACCGGTGTCCTGCGCAGCTCGTCGAAGAGCGGGTAGGGGTCGGCCCTGTTCGCCGGGTCGAGGATGCGGTCGAAGACGCTCATGACGCTCCCTGGGGTGGATGCAGCAGCGTGGCGCGGCGTTCCGCCGGGTCGTGACCGGTCACCACGACGGTCGCGCCCGCCGTGGCCACCACCCGGTCGGGCACCCCCGCCGGCACGGGCCCCGCCTCCTCACGCCGGTCCACGTGCCGGAAGTCCGGCGGGAACGGCGCGGCCCGCTCGATCAGCCGCTCGTAGAACTCCAGCCAGATCCCCTGGTCGAAGGTGACGGCGGCGGTGACGCGGCCCTGGTAGCCGTACACGGCGGCGAAGCGCCGCTCGGCCGTCGAGCCCTGCGTGACGACGAGCTGGTCGGCGAACGTGGGCACGCCGACGGACTTGATGTTGACGCCGAACTGGCTCGACCAGAACACCGGCACCGCCAGGTGCGGCCAGCGGTGCGCCTGGTCGCTGACCATGTTGTGGGCGGCGATCTCGGCCTGGGCGACCGCGTTGCCCCAGTGCTCCAGCGTCATGAACTGGTACTGGTAGAGCGGGTGCGGGAAGCGCGCGATGTCGCCGGCCACGAAGACGTCGTCCATGACCAGGCCGTTGGTGTCCACGGCGCGGCAGCCCGCGTCGCAGGTCACGCCCCACACTCCGGCGGCCAGGCCGGAGTCGCGCAGCCATTCGACGTTGCGGATCGAGCCGAGCGCGACGACCGCCACCTCGGCCTCCACGGTGCTGCCGTCCGAGAGCCGGGCGCCGCGCAACCGGCCGTTCCCGTCGTCCTCCAGGGCCGTGACGGTCGTGTCGCAGCGCAGGTCCACGCCGTGGTCGCGGTGCAGCCGCGCCGCCACGTCGCCGATCACCCGGCCCAGCGCGTTGACCAGCGGGGCGGGGCCGCGTTCGACGACCGTCACCGGCAGGTCCAGCTCGCGGCAGACCGAGGCGATCTCGCTGCCGGTGAACCCGGCGCCGAGGATCAGCACCCGGTTCGGGCGGGCGGCCAGCGCCTCGCGCAGGCGGGCGGCGTCCTGCTGGGTGCGCAGGGTGTGTACGCCCCGCAGCGCCGACTCGGTCTCATTCGGCCAGGGGCGGGCGCGGGTGCCGGTGGCCAGCAGGACCCGGTCGAACGGCAGCTCGCGGCCGTCGGCCAGGCGTACCCGCTTGGCGGCGATGTCGAGGCCGGTCGCCTCCGTGCCCCACAGCCACTCGGCCTCCACCTCGCGCACGCTCGGCAGCAAAGTGTGGTCGGGCGGGATCTGGCCGGTCAAAACCTGCTTCGACAGCGGCGGCCGGTCGTAGGGGGCGTCGCGTTCCGCGCCGATCACGGTCAGCTCGCCCGCGAAGCCCTCGCGCCGCAGCACGCCCGCCGCCCGCGCCCCGGCCAGCGAGGCGCCCACGATGACGATGCGCCTGCCGTGGCCCTTCTGCGGGGCGCTCTGGCGAGGGACGTACGGGCTCTCGGCCGCGTCGAGGTGGATGGCCTGCACCGGGCAGGCCGCCGCGGCCCGCAGCACCTGCTCGCGCCGTTCGTCGGCCGGGTCGAGGTCGTACAGGAGCGCCTCGTCGCGGATGGTGAAGACGTCGGGCGCGAGGAACGCGCACTGCCCGTATCCCTGGCAGCGCGTCAGGTCGACGACGACTTTCACCGCAGGTCACTCCCCCGTCGCGCGAACACGCGCTGGGCTCGCTCGGCGGTGGCGGGCCCGGCCCGCGGTGACCTACCCGGGGCGGGCCGCGCCGTAGCCTGCCTGAGCTGATCCTGCCCCGGTTTTTGCCCAGGTCGAAGGGCTTTCTTGCGGAAGGCGGCGAAGCGGACGCCTCCGGCACGAGGGATCAGCCCACCTGCGCTGCCGGACCGGCCGGAAACCCGCTCCCCGCCGGTCCGTCAGGTGGTGCTCTAGTGGGCGGCCTCGTACTGCTCGACGACGGAGGAGGCGATGCGGCCCCGCTCGCTCACCGGCAGACCCTGCGCCTTGGCCCACTTGCGGATCTCGGTGGCCTTCTCGCGGCTCACCGCGCGCGAAGAACCGCCGCGGCGGCCGCGGGTGCCCCTGTCGGCGCGGATGGCGCGGGCTTTGGTGATAAACGGCGCCAGCGCCTTCTCCAGCTTCTCTCTGTTGGACCCGGAGAGGTCGATCTCGTAGTTCGTGCCGTCGAGCGCGAACCTCGTCGTGCCCTCGGCGTCACTGCCGTCGATGTCATCGATAAAGGATTCAACAATGCGCTTCGCCATTAGGGTGCTCCAAATACGTTTACGTTGCAGGTACTGTAACGCTCTTCAGCAAGAAGTGCATCTTAGGGGCGTGGCGTGGCTCCGGCCGCCCGCCACTTCGGCGCTTGCCCTGGTCATCCCCCTTCAGTCCGTCCACCTCCCGATTCCGGTCCAGGCCCGGCAGCGCGCGC
Organism: Nonomuraea sp. NPDC049421; assembly: GCF_040677005.1. NCBI lineage: Bacteria > Bacillati > Actinomycetota > Actinomycetes > Streptosporangiales > Streptosporangiaceae > Nonomuraea > Nonomuraea sp. NPDC049421. The sequence goes on along the minus strand of NZ_JBFAQA010000005.1, from coordinate 226,657 downwards.
GATCCAGGCTTCAATGGCGCTGAAACGGCGGTGTTGAAGAGCAATTCAAAGGACACGGTTCGGCCTCGCACATAGGCGAACTCGTCACATCGGCCCGTGGCCGGCGGCGCGGACTCAACGGTTCCTCAGGACGTGCGGGCGTCGCAGGACGCCATTGACGGGCGCCGGACTTGGGAGCGTTCCACCATTCGGGGCGGCATCCTGAACCGCTTGCGCCCGAATGATCACTCCTCTAACTCATGGTCCATGACTTTGGGGGTGATCCGGTGCGGACGGGTGGCCGCCCGGCCGGCTTCACCGTCGCCGACGTCATCGCGGCCGGCGAGCGGATCGGGCTCAACGAGCTGACCATGCAGCGCGTCGCCGACGCGCTCGGCGTCACCACCGCCGCGATCTACCGCCACGTGCCCAGCAGGTCGGTCCTGGAGGCACTGGTCGGCGAGGCCGTGCTCGGCGAGCTGCGGCTGACCGACGACCCCGCGCAGCCGCTCGTCCCCCACCTGGTGGGCTTCGCCCTCCAGCTGTGTCGCTTCACCCACGACCATCCCGGCACCGCCGGCCATATGCTGCGCCTGTTCCCGCGCGGGCAGTCCGGCATCAGGAACATGGAGCAGGAGCTGCGCGCCCTCGGCGAGCGCGGCTACGACCCCGCCGCCGCCACCGTGATCGCCTCCGGCATCGCCACCATCGCGCTCGGCGTCAGCGTGGCCGAGCAGGAGCAGGCGGCCGTCGCCGGGTCCGAGGTGGTCGAGCACGCGCTCACCGCGATAGCCGGCTCGGCGCTGCTGCGGCAGGCCCAGGCCGGCATCCCCGACCACACCACGACGTCAGCGCGTACCGCAAGGCCAAGGGCTACAAGGGGGCGTACAACGCGGCTGGGGCTACACGCGGTGCAACGGCTCGGAGTCGGCGGTGGACCCGGCGTCGGTGTGCCGGTGGAAGTACCCGGACTACGCGAACGCGACCGCCGAGCCCCCGGCCGACCCGTGGATGCCGTCGGCTCGATGCCGGCTGTCCTGATGTCCCCGAGCCGGGTCTCAGGGGCGAATCCAGGGATCACCCCGAGGCCGGGTACGTGGGCCTTCGCGGAGAATGGTGCCTCATGAGGATGAGGAGAGCGGCGCTGATCGCGGGTCTCGCCGGGATGGCGGCGTTGACGACGGCCTGCGGCGCGGCGGGGGCACTGAACGAGGACTCGGCCGGCTACGACGTGACCGAGCAGGTGGCGGCGCTGCGCGTCACGACCGACGCGGGGACGATCGAGGTGATCGGGTCCGACCGCCCCGGCATCCACGTGACCGAGCTGCTGAGCTGGCGCAAGAGCAAGCCGACCACCGAGCACCAGGTGCGCGGCGACACGCTGGAGCTGTCGTTCACCTGCCCCACCACCTGGGGCTTCGGCTCGATCGGCGTCAACTGCGACGTCGCCTACCGGGTCGAGGTGCCCAAGGCCACCCGCGTCCAGCTGACCTCCGACTCGGGCGACATGACGCTGACGGGCCTGGCCGGCGACGTGGAGGTGACCAGCGACTCCGGCACGATCAAGGGCGACGGTCTGACGGCCGGACGGGTCGTCACGAAGAGCGACTCGGGCGACCTGCGGCTGGCCTTCGCGGGGCCGCCGCAGGCGCTCACGACCTTCACCGACTCGGGCGACACGGCCGTACGGGTTCCTGAGGGGCCGTACAAGGTGAAGACCACGACGGACTCCGGCGACGAGAACGTCAAGACCGCCCACGACCCGGCCGCCCAGCGGACGATCGAACTCTCCAGCGACTCGGGCGACATCGAGCTCACGCCCGCCTGACCGCCAGGACGTAGGGTCGGGATCACCACCACACCGGTCTTTCCGTGGAGGCGCCCATGACCGTCACCCCCGCGCAGCTGCGGGCCTTCGCGAGCCGGGCCGAGGCACTCGCCGCCGAGGTCCGTGCCGCCTGCGACACCCCCGTCGACGTGCAGCCGGGCGCCGCCGACCCGTTGGTGGCGGCCCGCCACGCCGCCGACTGGCTGACCCGCGCCACCGACGACCTGCGTCACGCGGCGACGGACCTGGCCCGCACCCAGGTAGAACCCTGCGCGATGACCTGGGCCGTCTGCCCGACCCATGGCAACACCCTGACCTCCATGGCAGGCGTCTCGACCTGCCGGGTCTGCGGCCAGAGCAGACCCACCCCAAGACCAGGCGAACCGTGCGGCGCCCCGGTGACCTGGAAGGTCATCGACCCCGCAGGCACGGAGACGAGAATGTGCGCCGGCCACGTCTTGGGCGCCCGCGCCGTCTCCCACGGCGCCACCTTCCTCCCCCTGGACCAGGCCCTCACCTGAGTGACGCGGAAGGGAGCAAGGGGAAATGCGCGATCCTCCGCTTTCACGACCGTCGCATGCCTAAGGAGTCCTCTAGGGCGGGAGTTCCGACCGTCGAGTTGCTGAACTCCGACTTCGAGTTGCGCCGGACGACGTAAGGGGAGGGAAACGGGCGGCCCCTCCCCTGTCGTGTTACTCGACTTCCACCACGGCCTGGGCGAACTGGGCCTCGTGGAGGCGGGCGTAGGCGCCGCCGGCCGCCACCAAGGACTCGTGGGTGCCCTGTTCCACGATCTGGCCGTTCTCCATGACGAGGATCAGGCTGGCGTCGCGGATCGTGGACAGGCGGTGGGCGATGACGAAGCTGGTACGCCCCTCGCGCAGCGAGCTCATCGCGCGCTGGATGAGCACCTCGGTACGCGTGTCGACCGAGCTGGTGGCCTCGTCCAGGATGAGGATGGCCGGCTCGGCCAGGAACGCCCTGGCGATGGTGATGAGCTGCTTCTCGCCGGCGCTGACCGCGGCGCCCTCCTCGTCGATGACGGTGTCGTAGCCGTCGGGCAGGGTGTGGGCGATGCGGTCGACGTGGGCGGCCTCGGCGGCGGCCTCGATGCGTTCGCGGGTGGCGTTCCCGGCGCCGTAGCCGATGTTCTCCGCGATCGTGCCGCCGAACAGCCAGGTGTCCTGCAGCACCATGCCGATGTTGGAGCGCAGCTCCTCGCGGGACATCTCGGAGATGTCCACCCCGTCGAGGGTGATGCGGCCGCCGGTCACCTCGTAGAAGCGCATGATGAGGTTGACCAGCGTCGTCTTGCCCGCTCCCGTGGGGCCGACGATGGCCACGGTCTGGCCGGGTTCGACGGTCAGCGACAGGTTCTCGATCAGCGGGCGGTCGGGGCTGTAGGAGAACGACACGTTCTCGAACGCCACCCGGCCCCTGACCTGCTCGGGCCGCGCGGGCTTGGCGGGCTCGGCCGACTGCTCGGGAGCCTCAAGCAGCTCGAAGACCCGCTCGGCGGAGGCGACGCCCGACTGGACGAGGTTCGCCATGCCGGCCACCTGGGTGAGCGGCTGGCTGAACTGCCGGGAGTATTGGATGAACGCCTGCACGTCGCCCAGCGAGATCGAGCCCGACGCCACCTTGAGCCCGCCCACCACGGCGACCAGCACGTAGTTGAGGTTGCCGATGAACATCATGGCCGGCTGGATCACGCCGGAGATGAACTGGGCGCGGAAGCTGGAGCCGAACAGGGCCTGGTTGTGCTCGGTGAAGGTGTCCTCGGCCTCCTTCTGCCGGCCGAACACCTTGACCAGCGTGTGGCCGCCGTACATCTCCTCGATGTGGCCGTTGAGCTTGCCGGTCGAGGACCACTGCGCGATGAACTGCGGCTGCGACCGCTTGCCGATGAGCGCGGTGACCCAGACCGTCACCGGCACCGTGACGAGCGCGATCAGCGCGAGGACCGGCGAGATCACGAACATCATGACCAGCACCGCCACGACCGTCAGCAGCGAGGTGATGAGCTGGCTCATCGTCTGCTGCAGGCTCTGGGCGATGTTGTCGGTGTCGTTGGTGGCGCGGCTGAGGATCTCGCCGCGCGGCTGGGAGTCGAAGTAGCTGAGCGGCAGCCGGCCCAGCTTGGCCTCGATGCGCTCACGCAGCCGGGCGGCGGCCCGCTGCACGACGGTCGTGGTCATGCGGAACTGCACGATGCCGAGCGCCGCCGCCAGCAGGTAGACGGCCAGCACCCAGGCGAGCACCTGGGCGAGCCCGGTGAAGTCGATGCCCTGGCCCGGCACGACGTGCATCGAGGAGACCATGTCGGCGAAGGTGTCCTGGCCCTGGGCGCGCAGCCCGGCGACCGCCTGCTCCTTGGTGGCTCCCGGCGGGAGCTGGGCGCCGATGACGCCGGAGAAGATCAGGTCGGTGGCGTAGCCGAGGATCTTGGGGCCGACCACGGTGAGCGCGACGCTGGTGGCGCCGAGCGCGAGGATGACGATCAGCAGCGCGCGCTCGGGCTGCAGCAGCCGCATCAGGCTGCGCAGCGTGCCGCGGAAGTCGAGCGCCTTCTCCGCGGGCCCGCCCATCATGCGGCCGGGCCCGAAGCCGGGCTGGGGGCGGCGCGCGGGCGCCTGGGCCGTCATGCTGCGGCCTCCTGTTCGGTGAGCTGGGACAGGACGATCTCCCTGTACGTCGGGCAGCTCGTCATGAGGTCGGCGTGGGTGCCGCTGCCGACCAGGCGGCCGTCGTCGAGGACGAGGATGAGGTCGGCGTCGCGGATCGTGTTGACCCGCTGGGCCACGATGACGATGGTCGCGTCGGTGATCTCCTCGGCCAGCGCGGCCCGCAGCCGGGCGTCGGTGGCGTAGTCCAGGGCCGAGAACGAGTCGTCGAAGAGGTAGATCTCCGGCCGGTGCACCAGGGCCCTGGCGATGGCCAGGCGCTGGCGCTGTCCGCCCGAGACGTTGGTGCCGCCCTGGGCGATGGGCTCCTCGAGCTGTCCTGGCATCGCCTCGACGAACTCGCGGGCCTGCGCGATCTCCAGCGCGCGCCACAGTTCCTCGTCAGTGGCGTCGGGGCGGCCGTACCTGAGGTTGGAGGCCACGGTGCCGGAGAAGAGGTAGGGCGCCTGCGGGACGAGGCCGACCGCGCGGGACAGCGCGGCGGGGTCGAGGTCGCGGACGTCGACGCCGTCGACCAGCACCTCGCCCTCGGTCGCGTCGAACAGCCGCGGCACCAGGTTGAGCAGCGTCGTCTTGCCGCTGCCCGTACTGCCGATGATCGCGGTCGTCCGTCCCGGCCTGGCGGTGAAGGTGAGGCCGGACAGCACCGGCTCCTCGGCGCCCGGGTAGCGGAACCCGACCGAGCGCAGCTCCAGCTCGCCGTCGTGGCGGCCGGGGGTGACGGGGTTCGCCGGCGGGTGGACGGTCGGCTCGGTGTCGAGCACCTCCTTGATGCGCTCGGCGCAGACCTCGGCGCGCGGGATCATCATGAACATGAACATCGCCATCATCACCGACATGAGGATCTGCATGAGGTAGGAGATGACCGCGGTCAGCGCGCCCACCTGCATGGTGCCGTCGGCGATGCGGTGGCCGCCGAACCAGATGACGGCGACGCTGGAGACGTTCACGACCAGCATGACCGAGGGGAACATCAGCGCCATCAGCCGCCCGACCTTGAGCGAGACGTCGGTGAGCCGGTCGTTGGCCACGCCGAAGCGCTCGCGCTCGTGCGTGTCGCGGACGAAGGCCCTGATCACGCGGATGCCGGTGATCTGCTCGCGCAGCACCTGGTTGATCCGGTCGATGCGCTCCTGCATCGTACGGAACAGCGGCCGCATCAGCACGACGATCGTGCCCACGATGACGATCATCAGCGGCAGCACCACGAGCAGCAGCGACGACAGCGCGGTGTCCTGGCGCAGCGCCAGCACGATGCCGCCGACGCACATGATCGGCGCGGCCACCATCATCGTGAACGTCATCAGCACCAGCAGCTGGACCTGCTGCACGTCGTTGGTGGTGCGGGTGATCAGCGAGGGCGGGCCGAACCTGTTGACCTCCTGGACGGAGAAGGCCTGGGTGCGGTGGAAGACGGCGGCCCGCAGGTCTCTGCCCAGGGCCATGGAGATGTAGGCGCCGTAGTAGACGGCCACGATCGAGCAGACGATCTGGATGAGCGTCACACCCAGCATCAGCAGCCCGATGCGCATGATCGTGCCGGTGTCGCCCTTGACGACCCCGTCGTCGATGATGTCGGCGTTGAGCGTGGGGAGATAGAGCGTGGCCAGTGTCTGGACGAACTGGAAGAGGACGACGAGCGTGATCTCTTTCCCGTACGGCCTGAGCTGGACGCGCAGGAGACGGAACAGCATCAACTGGTGCTTTCTGTGAATGGAGTGGGGGAAGGCCGTACGAGCAGCCCGTCGAGCAGCACGGAGACGATCTCGTCGTCGTCCATGTCGCTGAACTCGTCGCCGGCGGGGCCGAACTTGGCCTGGGTGCTGACCGCGATCAGCATGAGCAGCAGGTGCGCCGCGGCCTTGGGGGAACGGCGCAGCCGGTCGCGGTCGGGCTCCATGAGGGCGGCCACCGCGTCGGCGATGTGGCGGCGGCTGCTGAGCAGGTGCTGGGCGAACTCCTTGTCGCGCATCGCCACTTCCCCGACGCCGGCGTGGAGCCGCTCGTTGGTCTTCGTGCCGTCGCGCACCAGCTTCACCACCTGGCTCAGCCGGGTGCGCAACCCGGTCTCGGTGCCGACGGCACGGATGCTTTCGACGGCCGGTCGCGGGTCGAACGCGTGCATGAGCGTCGCCCGTACGAGTGACGCCTTGTCGGGGAAGACGCCGAAGATCGTGCCTTCGGCCACGCCCGCGGCTTCGGCGATCTTCCTGGTGCTCACACCGGTGCCGTGTTCGCGCAGCAGCGGGAGCGTGGCGGCGATGAGCGCGGCCCTCCGGTCTTCCGGTGCCATGGCCGGCACCCGTCGCCTCTTACTCATGCCGAAGAGGCTAATGAGTGAGCACTCGCTCGTTCAACGGCTTTTATCCGGACAAAGCCTCCGCCGACCGCTAAACGCCCTGGTAGGGGGACAGACGGGGGGCACAAAAAGAGCCTGAGTCGCCGCGGATGACGACGAGGACGGTGTCGGGCGAGCCGTACAGCACGTCCGACACCGTACCTCCGGAACTAGGCGGCGGCGCCGAGGTAGCCGTTCGGGTCGAGGACGTACTTGCGGGCCGCGCCCTCGTCGAACTCCTGGTAGCCGCGCGGCGCCTCGTCCAGCGGGATCGGCGTCGCGTTGACGGCCTTGGCGATCTGCACGCGGTCGTGCAGGATCGCCTGCATGAGCTGGCGGTTGTAGCGCATGACCGGGCACTGCCCCGTGGTGAAGCTGTGCGACTTGGCCCAGCCGAGCCCGATCCTGATCGACAGCGACCCCTGCTTGGCGGCCTCGTCGGCGGCGCCCGGGTCGCCGGTCACGTACAGGCCGGGAATGCCGAGCGCGCCGCCCGCCCTGGTGACGTCCATCAGCGTGTTGAGCACGGTCGCCGGGTGCTCCGTCTGCGCCTCCCGGCCGTGGCCGCGCGCCTCGAAGCCGACCGCGTCCACGGCGCAGTCCACCTCGGGCTCGCCGAGGATCTGCTCGATCTGGTCCTTGGGCTCGCCCCGCGAGACGTCCACGGTCTCGCAGCCGAAGCTGCGCGCCTGCTCAAGGCGCTGCTTGTTGAGGTCGCCGACGATGACGACGGCGGCTCCGAGCAGCAGCGCGGACGCGGCGGCGGCCAGTCCGACCGGGCCGGCGCCGGCGATGTAGACGGTCGAGCCGGGCTGCACGCCGGCGGTCACGCAGCCGTGGTAGCCGGTCGGGAAGATGTCCGAGAGCATGGCCAGGTCGAGGATCTTCTCCATCGCCCGGTCCTTGTCGGGGAACTTCAGCAGGTTCCAGTCCGCGTACGGCACCAGCGCGTACTGCGCCTGCCCGCCGATCCAGCCGCCCATGTCGACGTACCCGTACGCTGAACCGGGCCGGTCCGGGTTCACGTGCTCGCAGATGCCGGTCTTGCCCTCCTTGCAGTTGCGGCACCGGCCGCAGGAGATGTTGAACGGCACGGACACGAGGTCACCGACCTTGATGAACTCCACACCGGGGCCCGTCTCGACGACCTCGCCGGTGATCTCGTGGCCGAGCACGAGGCCCTGGGGCGCGGTCGTACGGCCCCTGACCATGTGCTGGTCGCTGCCGCAGATGTTGGTGGCGACGGTCTTGACGACGGCGGCGTGGGGCAGCTTGCGCCCGACGTTGCCCGGGTTGACGCCGGGACCGTCCTTCAGCTCGAAATCGGGATAGTCGAGTTCGTGGACCTCGACCTTTCCTGGGCCTTCGTACACGACTCCCTTGTTGCCGGGCATGGGGAACTCTCCCTCTTCAGAAGGTGACGGGCGTACGGTTCTCGACGGCCTTCCTGATCACCCCCCTGCCCGCGACATTGCGACAGAAGCTGAAAAAGACGCATAAAACGCCCTCTCCTGCCGAATATACCCACCGGCGTCTGCCCGCTTGCGGCCGTGACCGACTAGGGGCCCGCCGTTGACCGAGACCTGCCGCGGCCGTGATAGAAGCTTTCATGGATCCGATAATTATCGGCCGCCATAAAGGCATGTGAGAGCATTTGCTGCCCGCCGTATTACCGACGCATGTCCGAAACATTTCTGTCAGACGTTGACACATTTCGGTGTCGTTCTCACAATGACCGCAGGTGCAGCCCCCTCAGACGATCAAAGGGATCAGCATGATCGACCGGAAACGCCGCAGCGCGCTCGTCACCGCGCTCTTAGGTGCGATCCTCGCCACCTGCCTCGCCGTCACCGCCACCTCAGCCGTCGCGGCCCAACGCCACGCCGCCGCGGCGGACTGCAGCGCCGGGTACGTCGGGCTGACGTACGACGACGGGCCCAACCCCGGCAACACGCTCAACCTGCTCAACGCCCTGACCTCGAACGGCCTGCGCGCCACCATGTTCAACACCGGCCAGAACGCCCAGAACAACCAGAGCCTGGTCAGGGCGCAGCGCGACGCGGGCATGTGGATCGGCAACCACAGCTGGTCGCACCCCCACCTGACGCAGCTCGGCAGCTCGCAGATCACCTCTGAGCTGCAGCGCACCCAGCAGGTCATCCAGCAGGTCACGGGCAGCGCGCCGCGGCTGTTCCGGCCGCCGTACGGGGAGACCAACGGCACGGTCAGGTCCATCGAGCAGCAGCTCGGCCTCACCGAGGTGCTGTGGGACGTCGACTCCCAGGACTGGAACGGCGCGAGCACCGCCCAGATCGTCCAGGCCGCGGGCCGCCTGCAGAACGGCCAGGTCATCCTCATGCACGACCAGTACGCCACCACCCTGGCCGCCGTCCCCCAGATCGCCGCGAACCTGCGCAGCCGCAACCTGTGCGCCGGCATGATCTCCCCCAGCACCGGCCGTGCCGTCGCCCCCGACGGCGGCGGTGGCCCCACCACCCCGCCGCCCGGCGGCTCCTGCACCGCCACCATCACGCCGGGCCAGCAGTGGGGCGACCGGTTCAACCTGTCGGTGACGGCGTCGGGGTCGAGCTCGTGGATCGTCACGGTGACGCTGAACTCGCCGCAGCGCGTCATCGCCACGTGGAACGGCAGCCCGTCCTGGGACTCCAGCGGGCGCGTGATGACGATGCGGCCGAACGGCAACGGCAACACCTTCGGCTTCACCGTCCAGCACGGCGGCAACTGGACCTGGCCCTCGGTCTCCTGCCGCACCGGCTGACGCCCGCCGCGAACCACCCGCCGCGAACCACCCGCCGCGAACCACCCACGGCGAACCACCCGCCTCAAGACACCCCGGCCGGCCGCGCCGCCTGGTGCCCTTCCGCCGCGGCCGGACGGGGGGAGGCGGCGGGCCCTTGAGCCGAGGGCCCGCCGCCGGCCGCTCAGCGAGGGGCCGCCAGGGGGAGCAGGATCTCGTCCACGAGCGTGACGACGTCCTCGGCGGTCGCGAACCCCTTGTCGGCCGACTCGCCGAGGAGCATGCGCGGCCCCACCGAGGCCACCAGCGGGGTCACGCGCGCCGGGTCGGCCTCGCCCCGCTCGGCGGCGGCCCTGAGGCAGCCGAGCAGGGTGTCCCGATGCGGGACGATCACCAGCTCCTTGACCGCCGCGGCCAGCCGGGGCGGCCGCCCGCGATCGTTCAGCAGCTGGTGCAGCGCCCGCCCCCGCGGCTCGGACAGGACGGCGGCGAACCTGTTCAGCAGCTCCAGCAGATCGCCGCGCAGCGACCCGGTGTCAGGGACGTGCTGCTCGCCGAACCCGACGACCGGGTCACGGAGTGCGGCGAGCAGCAGCTCGTCCGGCGAGGACCAGCGCCGGTACAGCACCGACTTGCCGGTGCCGGCGCGCGGCGCGAGCTTGTCGAACGCGAGCGCACCGAACCCCTGCTCGGCGAGCGCCTCGAAGGCCGCCTGGTAGACGGCCCTGGTCAGCTCACTCCCCCGCCGCCGCGTGGACGGCTCGGTGCCAGGACGGAAGGTCACCCCTCCGGTTATAGCGGACGTCGCCGTACACTCTCTTAGAGGACAAAACTGTCTCTTATAGGGGTGGACATGAGCGAAGCGTTCTCGGTGGTCGATGTGCGGGTCTTCGACGGGCGGGAGCTGACCGCGCCGGTGACCATGACCGTGCGCGACGGGCTGATCGAGGGCGGGCCGGGTGGCGGGAGGGTCGTCGACGCGCGCGGCGCAGTCCTCCTGCCGGGCCTGATCGACGCGCACGTTCACGTACGGAGGCGGGAAACGCTGGACGTGCTGGCCCGTCACGGTGTGACCACGGCGCTCGACATGGCCTCATGGCCACCGGAGCTGCCGGATTCCCTGCGGCGCGCGTCGGGCACCACGGACCTGCGCAGTGCCGGGCTGCCGGCCATCGGGCCCGGCGGGCGGCACGCCAAGCTGCTCGGCCTGCCCGAGGAGGCCGTCGTGACCGATCCGGACGCCGCCGAGGAGTGGGTCGCGGCGCGGGTCGCGGAGGGATCCGACTACATCAAGGTCATCCTGGAGGCGCCCGGCCAGGGCGGACCGGGAGTGCAGGTCGCGCGGGCGCTGGTCGAGGCGGCGCACCGGCACGGCAGGCAGGTCGTCGCACACGCGGCCACCTCCGGCGCCTACACGATGGCGATCGACGCGGGCGCCGACGTGGTGACTCATGCCCCGCTGGGCATCCCGGCCGGCGAGCCCGACGTGGAGCGGACGCGCGTCGCCGTCCCCACGCTGACGATGATGCGGGCCATCGCGAGCCTCTCCGGCCGGCCCGAGGGCTTCGCCGCCGCGCAGGCCACGGTCGTGGCCCTGCACAGGGCCGGGGTCCCGGTCCTGGCCGGCACCGACGCCAACGACGAACTGGGCGACGCGCTCGCCGTCCCGTACGGGAGAAGCCTGCACGACGAGCTGGCGCTGCTCGTCGAGGCCGGGCTCGGTACGGCGGCCGCGCTCAGGGCCGCCACCTCGCTGCCCGCCCGCCACTTCGGGCTGGCCGACCGCGGCGTCGTCGCGCCGGGCATGCGGGCCGACCTGCTGCTCATCGACGGCGACCCGCTCGCCGACATCACCGCCACGCGCAACGTGCTGCGGGTGTGGTGCGCCGGGGTCGAGCGGTCATGACCGTGCCGGGACCCCCAGGCCCGGGACGATCATGATCGTTCGTACGGTCAGGAGCCGTCACCAGCCCCAGCCGCCGCCTCCCCACGGGCCGCCCCAGCCCCACCAGCGCCTTCTCCTCCAGCGCCAGCGGCGCCTCCGCCAGCGGCATCGCCAGCCGCGTCGGCCGCAGCCGCCCCCTTGCTCGAATCCGGGACCTCCAGCCATGGTCGTCCCTCCCCCGTAGCTTTGCTCCCTTCGTGTTCAGGCTAGGCCGGAAATCACCACAAACCAGGGCATATTTCGCAATTTCACGGTGCCTTGACGGCGATATCACTACGTAAAGCGACTACCGGACCGCGCCCGTCTCCGCCTCCATCCAGGCCGCGATGTGCCGGGCGTAACTGTCCGGAAGGGGCAGCGGGTCACCGCCGATGGTGAACACCGCGCAGAGGATGTTCACCCCGAACAACCGGTCCCAGACCCTGGCCCGGCGACAGGTGTCGGCGTCCACGGCCGCCCGCACGTTCTCCCAGCCGTGCCAGCCCATGAACGCGGCGTCGATCGCCGGGTCGAACAGCTGCGCCCGGTCCCAGTCGAGCACCCCGACCAGCGTGCCGTCCTGCGCCCAGTGCACATTGTCGCCGGCCAGGTCGCCGTGCACCAGCACGTCGGGCACCGTCTCCAGCTCCAGCGCCGCCGCCAGCCTGCGCTCCGCCTCGGGCCGCAGCCGTTCCGGCAGCCGGGGCAGCACCTCGTGCTCCAGCACGCGCGCCCAGTGCCCGTCGTGCGCCCTGGGCGCGGGCAGCAGCCCGCGCAGCGCCTCCGTCACCGGCAGCTCGCGCAAAGCCGCCAGCAGCCCGGCGATCTGCCCGGGATCCCCCTGGCCCTCCGGCAGCCCCGTACCGTCGATCCAGGAGACCGCCACGGCCCTGCGCTCGCCGAAGTCGGTCACCGGCGTCAGCGGCTCAGGCACCTCGAAGGGCGGCCCGGCCGCCCGGACCGCGCGCAGGATCTCGGCCCCGCGCGGCATCTGCGCCGCGCCGAGCGGGCGGCGGGAGACGCGTACCGCCGCCACGCCCGGCAGCAGCACCACGTCGTGCACCCCGCCGGGACCGCGCCGCGCCCGGTCCAGCGGCGCGCCCGGCACCAGCGCGTCGGCGATCTCCAGCAGGTCGTCGGTCAGAGGTTCTGGCTCGTTCACCGCGCGAGCCTACGCCGCCGGAGGACCAAACCTGCACAAGGGGCGCGTGTCACCGCCGGGGCGGCGGGCCGCGCGTGCCTAGCGTGAGGGCATGCACGAACGGTTGCGCCACCGCTGGGAGGCTCTCAAGGAGTCGCCGTACGGGCCGGCCGCCGTGCTCATCCTCATCGTCTCGGCCGGCGCCGGGCTGTTCGCGGGCTCCTACACGTACGCCATGGCCAACCCCACCCCGCATCGGATCCCGGTCGCGGTGGTCGGGGTGAGCCACGAGACCGTGCGCGGCAGGGCGTTCGCCGCCGGCCTGGAACGGGAGCTCAACGCCTCGCTCGCGCTGATCTACCAGCCGTCACCGGCGCACGCCCGGCAACTGGTCGAGGAGCAGCGCGTCTTCGGGATCCTCGTGGTGCGCGGCTCGGACGTCAGGCTCGACGTCTCCGGCGCCGCGGGCGCGTCGGTCGCGCAGGTGCTCACCCAGGCCGCGCCCGTGGCGGCGGCGCGCATCGGGGTCCGGCTGACCGTGCGCGACATCAAGCCGCTGCAGCGCGGCGACCCGCGCGGCCTGGCGCTGTTCTACATCACGCTGGCCGCGGTGGTCATGGGGTTCATCGGCGCCGTCCAGCTCAACGTGCACGCGGGCGGGCTGACGCCCTGGCAGCGCATCGCGGCCGTCATCACGTACTCGGCGCTCGGCGCGCTGGCCATCGTCGCCATCGTCGACTGGGTGCTCGGCGCGCTCGACCTGCCGATCACGGAGTCGTGGTTCATCCTGGCGCTGACCATGTTCGCGTCGGGCATGGTGTTCACCATGTTCAACACCCTCGTCGGACGCTGGGCCATGCTGCCGACCTGGGGACTGATGGTGCTGCTCGGCAACCCGTCGTCGGGCGGCGCGGTGTCGTGGCCGCTGCTGCCCTCGCCGCTCGGCGCCATCGGCCGCTGGCTGCCGCCCGGCGCCTCGGTCAACGCCCAGCACACCGCCGTCTACTTCGGCGGCCACCAGCGGCTGATGCCGTTCCTCGTGCTCGCGGTGTGGGCGCTGGGCTCGATGGCGGTCTTCCTCATCCTGCGCGAGCGCCGTCCCGGCTCATGACCGCAGGGCCGCGGGCGCGGCCACCCGCACGGCGAGCAGGGCGACGTCGTCGCTGAACCGCTCGCCGCGGTGCGCGAGCAGCCGGTCGCACATCTCCTCCAGCGGCAGGTCGCGCAGCTCGGCGGCGGCGCGCGCGAGGTCGGCCATGCCCGCGTCGATCCCCTCAGGCGGCTCCTCCACCAGGCCGTCGGTGTAGAAGATCAGGTTCGAGCCGGCCGGGACGACCTGCTCATGGTCGGGACGCGGCAGATCGGGGGCGACGCCGAGCGGGTGACCGGCCTCCGCCCGCAGGTAGAAGGCCGCGCCGTCGTCGGTGACCAGCAGCGGCGGCGGATGGCCCGCGCTGGACCAGCCCAGCAGCCACTCCGCGTCGCCGCGCTCCTCCAGGCGGGCCACCAGCACCGTCGCCATCGGCCCGCCGTGCAGGCTGTGCAGCACCTCGTCCAGGCGGGCGAGGATGCGGGACGGCGGCCGGCACAGCTCGTACGCGATCACCCGGAGCATGTTGCTGATCTGGCTCATGACGACCGCCGAGCGCACGTCGTGACCCATCACGTCGCCCACCACCAGGCACGCCACGCCGTCGGGCAGCATGACGACGTCGTACCAGTCGCCGCCGATCGGCGGGACCGCGGTGGAGGGGCGGTAGCGGGCGCACGCCCGCAGGCCGTTCATGTCGGGCAGCTCGGGGAGCAGGCTGCGCTGGAAGGTCTCGGCGCTGCGGCGGATGCGCTCGTACAGGCGGGCGTTCTCGATGGCCACGCCGGCCGCGCTGGCGAGGGCCGCGATGAGCCGCTCGTCGTCGCCGGTGAACGGGCCGCCGCCGCGCTTGTCGGCGAAGTACATGTTGCCGTAGACGGTGCCGCGTACCAGGACGGGCACGCCCAGCAGGGACTTCATGATCGGGTGTGAGGCGGGGTAGCCGCGGAAGGAGGGGTGCGTGGTCACGTCGTCGATCCGCATCGGGCGGGGCCGGGAGACCAGTTCGGCCAGCAGGCCGTGGGCGGTGGGCATGCGGCCGATCGCGTCGGCCACCTCGTCGGGCACCCCGTAGGTGACCAGGTCGGTGAACTGCCCCCGCTCGTCCAGCACCCCGAGCGCGCCGTAGCGGGCGTCCACCAGGTCGGCCGAGACCTCCACGACGGTGCGCAGCGCCTGGTTCAGCTCCAGCTCGGAGCTGATCGCCAGGATCGCGTCGAGCAGCCGCTCCATCCGGCCGTGCAGCTCCTGGATCTGACGCAGCCCCGCCCGCATGCGCTGGACGCTCTCGGCACCCAGCGGCCCCAGGTCCGCACCGTACGCGCCGTCGTCGCGCTCCTGCTCGCTCACCTCCACCCCCCGAGATGCCCCCGCCCTCCCCTCATGCCCCGTGCCCCCGGCATGACACCTGGTCACAGGCCCGCCGTGCTTGCTGCGATCCGCTTCCATCCGAAGTCATCCGTATCTTTCCGGATTCATCCGGAAAGATCACTTCATTGAGGCATGCATCACTGATGAGATCAATGGTCCGTGACGTGCCTAAAGTGACGATCGAAACCGGATGAGATGGAATCTCGGAAGTACCGCTGTATACGAGACTCTTTCTGCAAATATGGCGTCACCGCACGACCTACGACCTCATCAAGGACGATGACTGACACTTCCCGGGCAGGAGCCCAATCAGCTTTCATAGCCGCGCTCATAGCGCTGCGGGAATCGGCCGGCCAGCCGAGCTATTCCCAGATGCACCGGCTGTCGCAAACGGAGGGCATGCCCAAGGAACTGCCCCCGAGCACGCTCAACGACATACTCAAGGGCAAGCGCGAGCGCCTCCCCGACTGGGGGCTCGTCGCCTCCTTCGTCATGGTTTGTCACCGCCACGCCGAGCTGACCGGCCTGCCGGCCGAGGCGCTCGGCACCGTACAGCAGTGGCAGGAGCGCTGGCTCGCCGCCCGGTCGGAGCAGCCGCGGGTGCCCGCCATCGGCTCGTTCGACCTGTACCGGACGCCGGCCGACGAAGCCGAGCGGCGTACGACGAGGACCGTCGCCCGGCTGGTGCGGCTGGCCTCCGAGGGTGACGTCGAGTGCACGTACCGGCTGGCGATCATCCACCTGCTGCTGGGCGAGCACGCGCAGGCCCGCTTCTGGCTCCATGACGCCCTCAGGAAGCGCCACCCCGACGCCGAAGCGTTCGACAAGGACCCGCATCCGGTGATGTACGCGGCTCAGCAGTCCTACAACTACGGCCTGGCCTACGAGGGGGAGGGCCCGGCCAAGCGGGACATCGCCGGGTTCTACTACCGCCTCGCGGCCGACCGGGGTCATCCGCAGGCCAGGGAAAGGCTGCGCGTCCTGCGGAACGTGCCGTTCGGGAAGCTGCTGCCCGCACCTGTCAGTACCGAACGACTTTCCACCTGATCTCCCTATCTCCGACCCCGGATGGCGCGGATTATCTGGGCGACGCCGTTCAGGACCCGAGCGCGGTCGGTCGACGCGGTTCCGTCGAGGGCGAATCGCACAATGATGATCGCGGTCACCGCAATAATCAGCACGATAACCGCAGCAACCATAGCGATCATGACTAATGGGTCATTCACCGATCTTCTCCTCCTTTGAGGTGGGACGGGCTCAAGGAAAGAGCAGTGGCACGAGCACTCGCCAGACAGAGCGGACGGACCGGATCGGCAGCGGAGAAGGGCAGGTCACGCAGCCCTCATGCCGCGCCAGGACCGGACGCGCCGGACGGGCTCGCCTGAACAGGAGGAGGTGGCATGGCGTCTCGACCGGAGCCGGCACCGCTCCAGGCGTACCTCCGGGGGCTGGAAGAGCGTGCCAAGCGGGCCGTGCCCGGCTACAGCAGGGCCAGGGTCATCGAGGAGGCCAATAGCGGCGAGTCCGGGGTACGGCTGACGACCTCCCAGGTCGCCGACTGGTTCACGCGGGGCGCGGTGCCGTCCAACGTCGAGGTGCTGTGGAGCCTGGTCGCGCAACTGCTGCGGTACACCGGTGACGACGCGGGCCGTGTGCCGCCATCCGCCTCCCCGTGGTGGCGGGAGCGACGCAGGGACTGCGAGGCCCGTTGGAATCAGGCGAGGGAGGAACGTGCCTCCCGGCCGGTCCGCTCTCCCCAGGCGCCTGACCTGACGCTGCTGAACTCCTACCTCGCGGCGGCTCGCGACGCCGCCGCCGAGCACCCCTATCCGGGCGTGCTGCCAGGGGCGATGCTGCCGCCGCTGCCGGACGTCTACATCCGCCGGCAGGTCAGGCGACACCACCCACTGCCCGACCCCGGCGCGCGCGAGCGCCCGATGGTCGAGAAGGCGGTGTACGACGAGCCGCAGTCCGCCGAGGAGCTCATCGGCCACGACGGAGGGACCAGGGTGTTCCTCGGCGGCCCAGGCTCGGGCAAGTCCAGCCTGCTCCGCATGGCGCTGATCACGCTGGCGGATCGCTGGCTCACCCGGTCACCCGGCGCTCACTGGCCGCCGTCCGCCGCCCCGCTCTACGTGCCCGCCTCCTACCTCACCCAGCCCGGCTCGTTCGCCGCCCAGCTCAAGGCGGCGACCGAGGTGCAGCTCAGGGGGCGACACGTGCTGCCGCTGCCCGAGGACTTCTTCTGGCGCGAGCCCTACCCCGGCAGGCACTGGCTGGTGCTCATCGACGGCCTCGACGAGATCATCGACCTCCGCCGCCGCACGACGGTCATCCGGTTGCTGCGCTCCCACCGCGCCGGGCCTTACCGGTTCGTCCTGACCAGCCGCCACCTGTCGGACGAGGAACAGCAGGCCGTCGACAACGACCCCGACATGATCGGCTATGACCTGTTACGGCTCGACGACGCCCGGCTCAGCGACCTGGCCCGGAGCTGGATCAGCGCGTACGGGTCGGCTGAGGCGCACCACCCCCCGATCACGACGACGGGTGACCTGGCACGGATCCCCCTGGTGGCCGCCATCCTGTGCCAGATCCGCACGGCCCGCCCCGACCGGCCACTCCCCCGCGACCGGTTCGGGATCTACGACACCTTCCTCGACCTGCTCGAACAGGACATGTACGAGGCCGCGCCGCTCAGCATCACCCAGCACCTGAGGAACCGCCTCGACCACCTGGGCGAGCAGGCCGCGCCCGCCGTCAACGGGCTGCCGCGACGCGTGCTCCTCGCGCTCGGCGCGGTGGCCGCCGAGCGGCAGGACGGCCGCACGACCGACCTCTTCACCGCCGTGACGTACGCCGCCGCCGAGCTGCGCCCCGACGGCCTGCCCGCCAGGGAGTGGGAGGCGCTGGTGGTCCAGACGACGCACAGGACGGGTCTGGTGGCAGGACGGGACGCCGCCATGACGTTCGTCCACCAGACCGTCGCCGACTTCCTGGCCGCCCGCCACGTCGCGGGGGACGCCGTGCTGAGCAAGCACGCGTTCGAGCAGCTCTTTGACGGACCCACCTCGGCGGAGCCGACCTCGTATCACCGCTTCCTCATCCTCGCCTGGCAACGCGCCGGCACCGACCTGGAGCTGCCGGGCGCGCTGCACCGGCTGGCGACGGATCGCCGTACTGCCGCCTGCGTCGCCGAGCTCGCGCGCGAGGGTGCCGAGCTGGCGGCGGAGACCGTCCGCGCGGCGAGCGCCCTGCTGATCACCATGGCGGCCGATCCGCGACTGGGACATCACGCCCGCCTCCAGGCGGCCTTCGCTGTCACGGCACTCGATCGGGCCGGCGCCGTCGGAGCCCTCCGTGACCTCGTCGCCGATCAGGAGCTGCGCCGGCCCATCCGGCTGGACGCGGCCAGGAGACTCGCCCGGCACGACAGGACGGCGGCGGTGCAGGCTCTCGGTGACCTGGCGGCGGAGCGCGGCATGGCAGGGGCCTTCCGGGTGGCGGCGGCGAAGGAGCTCGGCGAGCTGGACCCGGCGGCGGCCACGTCCGCCCTGCGCGCGCTGGCCGCCGAGTCGCGCGTGCCGGGCAGCTCGCGGCTGGCGGCGGCGCAGGCGCTCCGGAAGCTGGACCAGGCGGCGGCCGTCGCCGCGCTGCACGCGCTGGTCGCCGACACCAGCGCCTGGACGGCCACCCGGATCCAGGCCGTCCTGGCCTTACGGAACCTGGATCAGGCGGCGGCGGTCTCCGCCGTCCGCGCCCTGGCCGACGTGGAAAGGGGCGTCGACTACTACCGCCTGCTGACCTCCCCTTCGCTGCGGGACCTCGATGCGCAGGCGTCGGTCGCGGCCCTGTACGCCCTGGCCTGCGACGCCGAGCAGCGCGACCCCTACCGGCTGGACGCCGCCCTGAGGCTGCGCGAACTGGACCTGACGACGGCCGCCGACGCACTCGGCACGCTGGCCGCCGACCCCCGCGTGAGCGCTACGCACCGCTGCACGGCGGCTGAGGCGCTGGAGCCGCTGGACGCCTCGGCGGCGTTCGCCGCCTTCTCGGCGTTGGCGCAGGGCACCGGCCGGGTCTCCGTCAAGGCGGCGACCAAGCTGGCGGCGCTGGACCGGGAGGCCGGCATCAGGCTGCTGCGGACCTTGGCCGCGGACCGGCGAGTGGACGATTCCGCCCGCTATGAGGCGGCCCGGGCGCTGGGCCCGCTGGACCCGTCGATCGCCTTCGAGGCGCTGCGCACGCTCGCGGCGGAGACGACGCTCTCCGACGTGACCCGCCTGCGGGCGGCCGAGCGGCTGGCGGCGCAGGACCCAGGCGCCGGCGCCGCCGCGCTGGCGACCATGGCGGAGGACGGCACCGCGCAGGGGATCGTCCGGGTCAGGGCGGCCGAGACGCTCGCGGAGACGGACCGGCGGGCCGGTGTCGCCGCACTCGCCGCCATGGCGGGCGACGCCCGGCTCACCGGGATCCTGCGGTCCCGGGCGGCCGATGCACTCATGGAGCTGCATCCGCAGGCCGCCGCGCCGGTGCTGCACGCCCTCGCCATCGACCCCCGTCTGGACGGCTCCTGCCGGCTCGCCGCCGCGAAGGCCCTGATGAAGCTGGACTGCGACGCCGCCGCCCGCGCGTTCCACAGCGTGGCCGCCGACGTGACGGTGCCGGGCCATCTCAGGCTCGATGCCGCCGCGGGCGTCCAGGACGCTGTTCCGCTGCTCACGGCTACAACCACCGGGAACGGCGCCGACGCCGCCGTGGCGGTTCAGGAGGCCGTCCCGCTGCTCACGGCCATGGCCGCCGGGAGCGGCGCTGACGGCGTCGTGCGCGTCCGGGCCGCCGGCATGCTCGCCTGCCTGGACCGGGGTGCCGGCGTCCGTCTGCTCATCGCCCTGGGTGAGACCCCGGACGCGGAGGTGCGGTTCCGGGCGGCCGAAACACTCGCGGCATTCGATCCTGTGGCCGCCGTCACGATATTCCGCGCGCTCGCCTCGAACGCCGCCGTGAATCCACAGGTCAGCCGGTGGGCGGCGGACGCGGTCGAGGATCTCACGAGCGTGCCCGGCGGAGGGATCCGGTCTTGACTCTCAGCATTCACCCAGCTTGACCCTTTAGCGTTATGGGATGGTTACCAACGTGGCCGCCGAGAAGGGCAGCGGCCTGCAGGGGCACGAACGGCCGGCGGCCCGGCGGCAGACCTGGCTCGACGCGTTGCGCGGTGTGGCCGTGCTGGCCGTGCTCTTCGAGCACCTGCTGGACGCGCTCTTCCCCGAGGTCCGCGCCAACGTCAGCCCGTGGTTCGACTTCGGCCAGTACGGCGTGATGGTGTTCTTCCTCATCAGCGGCTACGTGGTGCCGGCCTCGCTGGAGCGGCGGGGCAGCGTCACCGGGTTCTGGACGGGCCGGTTGTTCAGGCTCTACCCGCTGTGGATCCTCGTGGCGCTGGCCGGGACGTTGTTCGGGCTGGTGCCGGTCTACTGGGAGCTGCCCGACCAGGTCGCCGACCATCCGCTCACGGGCGCCGTCGCCCACGTGACCATGATGCAGGACTTCCTCCAGGTGCCCAGCGTCGTCAAAGTGTTCTGGACGCTCTCGTACGAGATGGTCTTCTACCTGCTGGTGACCGCACTCTTCCTGCTCGGGCGGGGACGCCCCCGCACGACCGGCGTGCTCGGCGTGGCGGTGGCGGGCGTGCTCGTGGGCGGGGTGCTGCCCGCGGGCGCGCTGTCGAGCGCGCTCGGCGTCGAGGTGACCGTCGTGGCCGCCACCGGCATGGGGGTGCTGGGGCTGGCCGCCGTCCTCATCGGCGGTCACCGTCTCCGCCTGGCCGGCGGCGCCGCCGTGGGGGCGCTGGCCATCGTGCTGCTGTGCGTCAACAGCAGGATCGGCGCCTGGCAGAGCGTGGCGATCCTGGGCACGATGTTCGCCGGCACCGCGCTCTACCGGCTCGACCACGGGCAGCTCAGGCGCGGCGTGGGGCGCTGGATGATCGCGCTGGTGCCGGCCGCGTCCATCGCCGCCGCCTTCTGGTACGGCCCCGGCTGGGGCATGCCGGACGACGAGGCGATGGCGTTCCGGTGGAGCTGGTCGGCGGCGGTGGCGGCGGCCTGGCTGACGTTCCTGGCCTGCCGCCTGGTCCGCTCGTACGCGATGCCGCAGCCCCTCGTCCGCCTCGGGCTGATCAGCTACTCCGTCTACCTGCTGCACCCCCTGTTCATCCAGGTGCTGCGGCGGCTGGTCCCCGACCCAGGCCCGGTGCCGCTGCCCACCCGCATCGGCTATTCGCTGGTGGTGTGCTGCACGGTGGTGGGGTCGGCCGCCCTGTCCTACCGGTACGTCGAGCGGCCGGCCCACGCGTTCGGCCGCCGGCTGGTGGGCGGGCCCGCGGTCAGAGCGTCGAGCTGAGCCCCTGGCCTATCTTGCGCAGCTCCGCCTCGACCCTTGTGGCGCTCTCGAGGTCCTTGGCGTAGGTGGGGCTGAACGAGATCTCCGCCCACTGCCGCTCCTTGAGCTGCACGAACAGCGTCGGCGTGCCCTTCATGCCGTCCTCGCCGACGTTCTGGATCACCAGGTAGCCGGCCCGGCCGCCGACGGTGACGTCCTCGCCGTCCCCCTCGCTCCGGTACATCTCGATCCGGTCGGTCAGCTCCAAGGAGGCGTCGTTCTCGTACATGTAGATCTGGACGCAGTAGAAGCCGTTCTTGTCGCCCTTGTAGTCGTAGCTGGTGCTGTAGGCGTCGCCGTAGTCAATCGACCAGTGCTTCCACTGCAGGCGCTTGGGCAGGTAGCCCACCTTGACGTGGCCGAACTCCCGTCCGTCGCCCAGATCCCCGAAGTCCGGCGGATCCGAACGCACCGGCGGGGTGTCGTCGATGGCCGGTGGCTCGGGAGTGACCGTCACCTGGTCGGGGAAGTTCGCCAGCGAGCCGGCGGCCACATAGCCGACCGGCATGGCCGCGATCACCGCAACCGACAGGGCCGCCGCGGTCGCACTGAGCCTCCTGCGCCGGCTCCTGGTGCGGGCGACTACCCGGTCCAGCAGGTCGGGCGCCGCGTGCAGGTCCGCGGTCTCCTCGGCCATGAGCCGGCGCAGCTCGTTCTCAAGCGTGGGCATTGCTGATCACTCCCTCCACGTCGGCGCCGCCGAACGCCGCACGCAGCTTCGCCATCGCCTTCGACGCCTGGCTCTTCACCGTCCCCGTCGAGCAGCCCAGCACCTCGGCCGTCTGCTGCTCGCTGAGGTCCTCCCAGTAGCGCAGGACGACCACCGCGCGCTGCCGTGGCGGCAGCTCGCGCAGCGCCTCCATGAGGACGTGCCGCAAGTCGGCGTCCGTCGTGCGGGCCGCGCGCTCCGGCGGGGTGTGCACGGGGATGAAGCTGAGGATCGCGCGGCGGCGGGCGCGGCTGATGGAGAGGTTGATGATGGTGCGGCGCACGTAGGGCTCGGGGCTGTCGTGGCGGACTCGGTCCCAGTTCCGATAGGTACGCTCCAGCGCGGTCTGCAGCACGTCCTCGGCCTCGCTCGCGTCGCCGCAGGCGAGGTACGCCACGCGCAGCAGGCTCGTGCCGCGCGCCGCCACGAACGCGCCGAAGTCGTGTTCCGCGCCGTTCACGATCGTCTGTCCAATGTCACGCCCTCTGATACGCCCGGGCCGGGAGTCGCGTTGCCCCGCGGTCGGCGATTATTTCGCGGGCAACCTCCGGCCGGGCCGGGGCGTATAGGAGTGCGTGACGAGACGTACGAGATTCGCGGGCCTCCTGGCGACCGCTGTCGCCGCCGGACTGGCCCTGGGCGCCGGCATCATGACCGCCTCGACCGCCGACGCCGGGTCGCCCGAGGGCGCCTACTGGCACACCCGGGTCATCCACGCGTCGGAGCATCCGTGGCGGTTCGGCACCAAGGCGGACCCATACCGGCTGACCGAACGGCAGATCATAGAGGGCTGGGCCACCCGTGACGGCCGGTTCTGGACCGGCAGCAGGGAACTGGGTGCACGGCCGATCAGCGCCGCCGACGAGCAGGCGTGGAAGCGTAACGGCTCCCCCGGCAAGTGGAGCGAATCCATCGACGGCAAGACGGTGAAGATGTCCACCCAGCCCGCCAACGGGCACGTCTCACCGAACCGATCCTCGACGCAGTTCTTCCTGGCGGGGCAGCGGCTGACGTACGAGGAGGTGCAGCGCCTGCCCGCCGACGCCGAGCGCCTGAAGGACTGGCTGCGCCAGGCCGGCCGGGTCCACCGAGTCCCGGAGAACGGCCTGGACTCGTGGGTGACGTCGGCGCTGCCCCTGCTCCTGCACGACCTGCCCGCCCCGAAGGAGGTCCGCACCGCCGCGTACCGGCTGCTGCTCACGATGCCGGACGTCCGCGCCGACGGTCAGGCCACGGACGCGCTCGGCCGCACCGGCAGCGCCGTCGTGCACACCCGCTCGGGAGGGGAGAACACGACCACCCAGCGGTTCATCGTGGACACCGAGCGGATGATGCTGCTGTCGTCCGGCAGCGCGACCGACGACCCTGACCGGCCGCTGACCGGCAAGAACGAGACCACGGTGGTCGAGGCCGGCTGGACCGACACGCCACCGGCCGTGCCCGCCCTCCCGTGACCCGGCTCCCCCGGCCGTCCTGACCCGCCGGCGGGCATGGCGATCTTCCAGGTTCCGCTTTACGCTCCTGACAAGGATCATGTGTCCCGGGGAGCGTTCATGGCCGGACCCAGCTCGATGCGCGTGATCATCGCCGGTGCCGGCGTCGCCGGGCTCACCGCCGCGCTCAGCCTGCACGCCGCCGGCATCACCGACGTGACCGTGCACGAGGCGGTGGAGGAGATCCAGCCGCTCGGCGTCGGCATCAACCTCCTGCCCCACGCCGTGCGCGAGCTCATGGAACTCGGCCTGGGCGACCGGCTGGCCGAGGCCGGCGTGGCCACGGCCGACCTCACCTTCCTCAACCCGCGCGGGCAGCGCATCTGGTCCGAGCCGCGCGGCCGCGCCGCCGGCTACCGCTGGCCCCAATACTCGATCCACCGGGGCCGGCTGCTGCTCCTGCTGCTCGACGCCGTACGCGAGCGGCTCGGCCCGGGCGCGGTCGTGCTCGGCTCCCGCATCACCGACCTCGACCACGACGCCGACCTGCTCATCGGCGCCGACGGCATCAGGTCGGACGTGCGGCGGGCGTTGTTCCCCGACGAGGGCGAGCCGGTGCCGGGCGGCGACGTGCTGTGGCGCGGCACCACGTACGGCAGGCCGTTCATGACCGGCCGGTCCATGCTGATGATCGGCGACCGAACGCAGAAGCTGGTCATCTACCCCATAGCGCCGCCGTCGGACGACGGCACCCAGCTCATCAACTGGGCCGTCCAGCACAGGACGGACGTCCAGGGCGTGCCCACGGGCGACTGGAACCAGCCGATCGGCGTCTCCAAGGTCCTGCCCCACGTGCAGGGCTGGCACTGCGACGAGCTCGACGTGTGCGCGCTCGTCGTGGGGGCCGCGCAGGTGCTCGAATATCCGCTGGTGGACCGGGATCCGCTGCCGTACTGGTCGAAGGGGAACGTGACGTTACTGGGTGACGCGGCGCACCCGATGTACCCGACGGGGTCCAACGGCGGCACGCAGGCGGTCATCGACGCGCGGGTGCTGGCGTACGCGCTGGCCAACGACCTGGGCCTCGCCTTCTACGAGGAGCAGCGCCGCCCGGTCACCGGCGAGATCGTGCTGGCCAACAGGAAGGACGGGCCCGAGGTCATCCTGAAGATCGCGGACGAGCGCGCGCCGCTGGGCTTCTCCGACATCGAGTACGTCATGCCGCGGGCGGAGCGCGAGGAGATCGCCCTGCACTACAAGAGGCTGGCCGGGTTCGAGCCCGCCACGCTCAACGCCCGCCGCAGCTGGTCAGTGCCGCTGAGCGGGTGAAAGCTCGGCGGCCGGCCGCGACTCGTGCGCGCGGCCCAGTCTGCTGGGCCACCAGGCCCGGCCGCCCAGGTCACGGACGAGCGCCGGCACCAGCAGCGACCGCACCACGAGCGTGTCGAGCAGCACGCCGAACGCGACGATGAACGCGGTCTGCACGAGGAACGTCAGCGGGATCACGACCAGCGCGGCGAACGTGGCCGCCAGCACCACGCCCGCCGAGGTGATCACCCCGCCGGTGCTGACCAGGCCGCGCAGCACGCCCTCGCGGGCCCCGTGCAGCTCCGTCTCCTCGCGGACCCTGGACATCAGGAAGATGTTGTAGTCGACGCCCAGGGCCACCAGGAAGACGAACCCGTACAGCGGCACCGACGCGTCGGAGCCGGTGAAGCCGAACAGGTGCTCGAAGACGAGCATGGAGACGCCGAGCGTGGCCAGGAAGTTCAGCGCCACGGTGGCGACCAGCAGCACGGGCATGGCCAGCGAGCGCAGCAGCACGATGAGGATGAGCAGGATGATCACCAGCACGACGGGGACGATGAGCAGCGTGTCCTTCTTCGCGGTGTCGGTGGTGTCGAGCTGCTGGGCGCTGTAGCCGCCGACCAGCACGCCGTCCTCGGAGTGCAGCGAGTCGCGCAGCCGCTTGACGGTGTCCTTGGCGGCGTCACTGTCGGGCTCGTCGCGCAGCGTGGCCTCGATCAGCACCTTGCCGTCGACCGCCTTGGCCACGCCGCCGGGACGGCCGCTCTCGCTGACCGGCGCGGCCTCGAAGACGCCGTCGACGGCCTTCGCCCGCTCCGTCACGGCGGCGGCGCGGTCTTCCGGCGCGACGATGACCGCGGGCTGGCCGGAGCCGCCGGGGAAGTGCTCGCTGAGCGCCGCCTGCGCGGCCACGGAGGGCGCGTCGTTGACGAACGTCTCCTCCAGCGGCACGCCGCGCGCGTTGAGCTGGGGCGCGAAGAGGGCGAGCGCGGCGAGCGGCAGCACGGACGCGGCCCACACCAGGCGCGGCCCGCGGTCGATGAGCTGGGCCACGCGGCCCCAGATGCCGCTCGCGCCGGCGTCGGCCGGGCGCGGCTTGGCCGGCCACAGCGCGGCCCGGCCGAGCAGGACCAGGGTGGCGGGCAGGAAGGTGAGCGCGCTGAGCGCGGCGCAGGCGATGCCGATGGCGCCGACCGGGCCGAGCGCGCGGTTGTTGGTCAGGCTGCTGAGCAGGAGGGCGAGCAGGCCGAGCGCCACGGTGGCGGCGCTGGCCACGATGGGCTCGATCGAGCGGCGCAGCGCGATGCGCCCGGCCGCGAACCTGTCGCGCCCGGCGGCCAGCTCCTCGCGGAAGCGGGCGGTGAGCAGCAGCGCGTAGTCGGTGGCCGCGCCGATGACGAGGATGGACAGGATGCCCTGCACCTGGCCGTCCACGCGGACGATGTCGCGGTCGGCCAGGAAGTAGACCACGGCGCAGGCCAGGCCGAGCGCGAAGACGGCGCCGGAGATGATGACCAGCGGCAGCAGCACGCTGCGGTAGACGGCCAGCAGGATGACCAGGACGGTGATGAGCGCGACGCCGAGCAGCAGGCCGTCGATGCCGGAGAAGGCGTCGCCCAGGTCGGCCCTGGTGGCGGCGGGGCCGCCGAGCTGCGTGGTCAGGCCCTCGACGGGAACGGCCTCGCGGATGCGGTCCAGCACGTCGCCGAGGCCGCCGCTGCTGATGTCGGGGCTGAGCTGCACGATGCCCCGCAGCGCCTTCTCGTCGTCGGAGGGGAAGGCGGGCGAAGGGGCGCCGACGACGCCGGACGTGCCGCGCAGCGCGGCGAGCGCCTCGGTGGCCGCCGCGGTCTGCTCGGGGGTGACGGCGGCGCCGCCGGAGGTCCAGATGACGATGACGGGTTGCGTGTCTCCCTGCCGGAACTTCTCCTGCACCTCCAGAACCCGTGTGGACTCGGCGCTCTCGGGCAGGAAGGCGGCCTGGTCGTTCGTGGAGACCTCGGAGAGCTTGCCGGCGAACGGTCCGAGACCGCCGCCCACGGCCATCCAGGCCAGCACCAGCAGTGCCGGGACGAGCCAGCGGATCGATCGCCGCGCCATGCGGGGTCACCCTTTCGCCACGCCTAGTAGCTCGATCAGTGAGATTCTCAATTATCAAGCTAATGTAGCATGGTCCGCATGAACGGCGGCGAAGGGGACGGCGAGCCTGAGATCGACCTGCGGTCCTTCGCAACCCGGCTGCGCCGGATGACCGCCGAGTTCAACCGCATCGCCCACGAGTTCGCCCAGGCACAGGGCCTGCACACCACCGACGTGCAGGCGCTGATCATGATCTTCGACTCGCTCGGCCCGATCACGCCCGGAAAGCTGCGCGAGGAGCTCAATCTCACCTCGGGCGCGGTCACCGCCTGCCTCGACCGGCTGGAGCGGGCGGGGCACATCCGCCGGGTCCGCGACGCGCACGACCGGCGGGTGGTCCATCTGCACTATCGCGAGGCCGCCCAAGAGCTGGCCGGGGCGTTCTTCCGGCCCCTGGGGCATGGCACCGAGCGGGTGCTGAGCCGGTTCAGCCCCGGCGAGCTGCGCACGGTGGCCGCCTTCCTCGACACGATGAACGAGGAGCTCGGCGTGCTCCGCTCCACCCCCCGCTGACCGCAGCCCACCTGACCCTCACCGGCCCCACATGCCGACCCGCACCGGGACGCCCGGTGAGCCGTGCACCAGCGGCGGCCCCTCGGCAGCGGGCAGGCCCGCGGCGCGTACCAGGTCCTGGTCCAGGCCGTCGAGCTGAGCGTGGTGCAGGGGCCAGGGCGGGTGCTCCACCTCGGCGGTGACCAGGCGGCCCGCCACAAGGCTGAACAGCCGGAACCTGGCGGTCAGGAAGTGCGCCAGGTCGTCCCGCTCGCGTTCCCGCAGTGGCAGGCCGAGCGTCACGTCCACGTCGCAGCGGGCGCCGTACGGGCCGGGCAGCCGCCGGCGGCACCGGTAGCGGGTGCGGCCGTCGCGGGTCTCGACCGACATGTCCGACCAGGCGTACGGCAACCCGTAACCGCCACGCCCACCGAGCACGGCGGCCAGGCGACCGGCGTCCAGGGACAGGAACCAGATGCCGGTACGGCCGCGCTCGTCGCGTACGTACGTCCGCAGGTTCGTCTCGGGGAACACGGACAGCCGGGGCAGCGCGGGCAGGCCGGGGAGCCGTACGTCGCGCATGAGGAACGGCGTGAGCCCCACCCACGCCGACCCGTCGAACGTCTCGGCCGTCAGCCCCGCGGGGAGCTGTGCCTGCACCTGGTCCGGGTGGTAGCGCCAGTGCAGGAACGTCATGCGCGCCCACCGGTGGTACATCACCGGACGGCGCACGCGGGGCGACGGCGGGGGTCGCATCCGGTTCCCCTGCCCCGGGCGCGGACAGGTAGTCCGTGAGCTTTGACCTCGGGGAATTAGGTGCATTTGCCCTTTCTGTGGGGAGTGGAGAGGTTCACCGGATTCCACTGGACAAGGGGTGATGGTCGTGGAGGGAGACGAGGAAGCGATTCGGGTGGGGGTGGAGGAGGAGTTCCACGTCGTCGACCTCTCCACCCGCCGCCTGGCCGCGCGAGCCGACCTGCTGCTGGAGTCGCTGCCTCCGGAGAGCTACGCGCGTGAGCTGCAACGTTCGACGGTGGAGTCCAACAGCGCGCCGTTCATGAAGCTGGATGACCTGGCCCGCGACCTCGGGGAGCTGCGCCGGCGGCTGGTCGAGCAGGCCGACGCGGTCGAGCTGGGCATCGTCGCGGCCGGCAGCGCGCCACTGGTCGAAAGACGCGAGCAGAAGGTGTCGCAGGAGCCCCGCTACGAGCAGATGCTGAGCGACTACCAGCAGCTCACCAGGGACCAGCTCATCTGCGGCACGCACGTGCACGCCCAGGTGCGCGACCCCGATCTGGCCGTCGCGGTGGCGCACCGGCTGACGCCGTGGGTGCCGCCGCTGCTGGCACTGTCGGCCAGCTCGCCGTACTGGGACGGCGAGGACACCGGGTACGCCAGCTACCGCAGCCTGGTCTGGCAACGCTGGCCCACGGCCGGCCCGATCGACAAGTACGACTCCGCCGCCGAGTACGACGAGATGATCAAGGAGCTGATCCGCACCGGCGTCATCACCGACCCCGGGATGATCTACTCCGACATCCGTCCCTCGCAGCACGTGCCCACGGTCGAGCTGCGCATCTGCGACTCCTGCCCGCGCGTCGAGGACATCGTGCTGATCACCGGCCTGTTCCGCGCGATGGTCGCGAGGGAGCTGCAGGAGATCCGCCAGGGCGTGGAGCGCACCGTGCAGCTCGCCGCCGTACGCGCGGCCTCCTGGCAGGCGGCCCGCTCGGGGCTGGAGGGCGAGCTGATCGACCCGGTGAGCGGCGTGCCCCGCCCGGCGCCGGTCGTGATCAGGCGGCTGGTCGAGGGCCTGCGGCCGCAGCTGGAGGAGACGGGCGACGCGGAGCTCGTGTCCGTGCTGGTCAAGGAGGTGCTGGCCAGGGGCACGTCGGCGGAGCGGCAGCGGCGCGCGTTCGCCAGGCGGGGGCGGCTGACCGACGTGGTGGACCTGCTGCTGGCCGAGACCAGGGCGTACGGGTGGGATCGTCCGGGCGATCCGCCCGCGTACCGGTCGGCGTCGTGAGCGTGCCATGTGCGGACTGAGCGGAGAGCTGCGCCTCGACGGTGAAGAGGCCGACATCGGGGCCGTCGGGCGGATGACGGAGACGATGCACGCGCGCGGCCCCGACGGCTCCGGCCTGTGGTCGCGCGGCCCCGTCGCGCTGGGCCACCGGCGGCTGAAGATCATCGACCTGTCGGACAAGGGCGCCCAGCCGATGGTGGACGTCGAGCTGGGGCTGACGGTGGTGTTCAACGGCTGCCTGTACAACTACGCCGAGCTGCGGCACGAGCTGCGCGGCGCCGGTTACCGCTTCTCCTCCACCTCCGACACGGAGGTGCTGATGAAGGCGTTCCACCGGTGGGGGCCGCGCTGCGTCGAACGGTTCAAGGGCATGTTCGCCTTCGCCGTGTACGAACGCGCCACCGGCCGCCTGATCCTGGGCCGCGACCGGCTCGGCATCAAGCCGATGTACGTCACGGAGGACGGCCGCCGGCTGCGCTTCGCCTCCTCGCTGCCCGCCCTGCTGGCCGGGGGCGGCGTGGACACCGGCATCGACCCGGTGGCGCTGCACCACTACATGACCTTCCACGCGCTGGTGCCCGGCGAGCGCACGATCCTCGCGGGGGTGCGCAAGCTGCCGGCGGCGACCGTACGGGTGATCGAGGCGGACGGCACCCGCACCGACCACCGCTACTGGGACCCGCCCCACACCCGCGGCGCGCTGCCGGAGGCGGCCGGGCTGAACGGCCGGGAGTGGCAGGACGCCGTCATGGACGCGCTGCGCGCCGCCGTACGCAGGAGGACGGTCGCGGACGTGCCCGTCGGCGTGCTGCTCTCCGGCGGCCTGGACTCCAGCGTCATCGTGGCGCTGCTGGCCGAGGAGGAGCACGAGCCGCCGGTCACGTTCAGCATCGGCTTCGAGGCGGCGGGCGGCGAGCGGGGCGACGAGTTCGCGTACTCCGACCTGGTCGCCCGCCGCTTCGGCACCGACCACCACCGCATCCGCATCCCGGACGAGCGGCTGCTCGACGGGCTGCACGGCGCGGTGCGGGCGATGAGCGAGCCGATGGTCAGCCACGACTGCGTCGCCTTCTACCTGCTGGCGCAGGAGGTCGCCGAGCACGTCAAAGTGGTGCAGTCGGGGCAGGGGGCCGACGAGGTGTTCGCCGGTTACCGCTGGTTCCCGCCGCTGGCCGACGTGCCCCGCGAGCAGGCCGCCGACGTCTACGCGCGCGCGTTCTTCGACCGGCCGCACGATGGGCTGGCCGCGATCCTGCCCAAGGAACGCCTGCTCGACCACGACGCCAGCGGCGACTTCGTGCGCGAGCACCTGGCCCGGCCCGGGGCGGACACCGCGCTGGACGCCGTGCTGCGCCTGGAGACCACCGCCATGCTGGTGGACGATCCGGTCAAGCGGGTGGACAACATGACGATGGCGCACGGACTGGAGGCGCGCACCCCGTTCCTCGACCACGAGCTGGTGGAGCTGGCCGCGGCCTGCCCCGCCGAGCTGAAGCTGGCCCACGGCGGCAAGGGCGTGCTCAAGGACGCCGCCCGGCGGCTGCTGCCCGCCGAGGTCATCGACCGGCCGAAGGGGTACTTTCCCGTACCGGCGATCCGGCACGTGGACGGGGCGCTGCTCGACCTCGTGCGTGACGTGCTGACCGGCCGGGCGGCGCGCGAGCGTGAGCTGTTCCGCCGCGACTACGTGGACCGGCTGCTCGCCGACCCGGAACGGGACAGGACGCCGACGGGCGTGAACACGTTGTGGCAGCTCGGCCTGCTGGAGCTGTGGCTGCAGACGCACGGCCTGTGATGACCCGCCCCGCCGGCGAACCCCGCCTGCCCGTGGGCGGGGCCGGGCCGGTGTACCCGTTCGCGCTCCCCCGCCTGGAGCACCTGGCTCGGCAAGAGCATCCGCATCCGGACGGGTGCCTGCTCGGCGGGCTGTCGTACCTGCCGGGGGTGGCCGGGCTGACCGCGTGGAGCTGCCTGGCGCCCGCTCTGGCGCCCGACGACAGCGCGGTCGCCTTCGTCAGCGACCACGACGGGTCGCCGCGCGTGTGGATCAGGCCGCTCCTGGGGACGGGCGAGGCGTGGGTCGTGGACACGGGGCCGCAGCCGGTGGTGGACGTGAGCTGGGCGCCGACCGGGACGCATCTCGCCGTGCTCGTCGCGCCGGGCGGCGGCGAGCACACGCAGGTGTGGACCGTTCAGCCGCACGGCGGCGACCTGCGGCTGGTCGCCGCGCCCGACGGCGGGTCGGCCTCGCTGGTGCGCTGGACCGGGCGCGGGGAGACGGTCCTCGTCACGGAGACGTCGGCGGACGGCGTGTCGAGAGCCGTGCTCGTGGACGCCGTCACCGGCGGGCGGCAGGTCATCGCCGCCGGTCCGCTGCTGCGGCCGGTGGCGATCAGCCGTGACCACGCCAGGATGCTGCTGCGGCGCGGGCCGCGGGGCCGCCGCCGGATGTACGTGGTGGACCTGCGCTCCGAGGCGCTCGGCGGGCACGAGCCGAGCGGCGAGCGGCTCCTGCTGCCCGGACTGCCCGGCTCCACCGACGACGGGGCGCTCTCCCCCGACGGCAGGACCGCGTACCTGGTGTCGGACGCCGGTCGCGACCGGGCCGCGCTGCTCGCCGTGCACCAGGGAGCCGAGGCCGTGGTGCTGGCCGAGCGGGAAGACGCCGAGCTGGACCGCTTCGCGCTGAGCGCCGACGGGCGCCGCGCGCTGCTCGTGTGGAACGCGCACGGCCGTTCCGAGCTGGACGTCCTGGACCTCGAACGCGGCCGGCTCCAGCACCTCCCGCCCCCGCCCGCGGACGTGGTCACCTCCGCCCGCATCGGCTGGGACGGCGCCCTGGCCGCGCTCGCCGCCGAGAGCCCGCAGGAGCCGTCGCACGTCGTGCTCTGCGACCTCGGCCAGGGCCACTACCGCTACGCCGCCGGCGCGGGGCGGCTGCCCACGGCGACCGGCGCCGAGCTGGTGCGGTTCCCGGCGCGCGACGGGCTGGAGCTCGCCGCCTGGCTCTATCGGCCGCCGCACGCGCAGGGGCCGGCGCCGTACGTGCTGTTCCTGCACGGCGGGCCCGAGGACCAGGAGCGGCCCGCGTTCAACCCGCTCTACCAGAGCCTGCTGGCCGCCGGGATCGGGGTGTTCGCCCCGAACGTGCGCGGCTCCGGCGGGTACGGGCGGGCCTTCCGCCAGGCCGACGACCGCGAGCTGCGCTTCCACGCCATCGACGACGTCGCCGACTGCGCGGCGGAGCTGGCCCGCATCGGCGCCGGTGACCCGTCGAGGCTGGCCTGCATGGGCTGGTCGTACGGCGGCTACCTGACCCTGGCCACGCTCGTCACCCACCCCGGCCTGTTCCGGGCCGGCGTGACCGTGAGCGGCATCGCCGACTTCGCGACCTTCTACGCCCGTACCGAACCGTGGATCGCCGCGGCGGCGGTCGGCGAGTACGGCCACCCGGACACCGACCGCCACCTGCTCCGCGCCCTGTCACCCCTGCGCGCCCTCGACCGCCTCACCGCTCCCCTGCTGGTGGTGCACGGGGCCCAGGACACCAACGTCCCGCTGTACGAGGCCGAGCAGGTGATCGCGGCGGCCGCCGCGCTCGGCCTGCCCTGCGAGTCGTTGGTGTTCGACGACGAGGGCCACGAGATCCGCCGCATCGCCAACCGCGTCAGCTACGTCACCAGGGTCACGGACTGGCTCTCCGCCCACCTGCACCCCCACCGCTGACCGCGCGCACCACCGGCACGGGGCGGCAGGCCGCCCGAACGCGGCGGAGGAGGCCACCCGGGCGCGGCGGAGGAGGCCACCCGGGCGCGGCGGGGGCAGGCCGCCCGCGCCACGGCCCGGGCCGTCGCGGCGCGTCAGTAGGGGCGGCCGGTGCCTTCGCCGGGGAGGTAGCCGCCGTCGTCGGCGCCCGTGCGGCCGGAGCCGCCGTCCGGGTCGTCCTCCTCGTCCGAGGCCACCCAGTCGACGTCGGCGCTGATGTGTTCGCCGCCGCGCAGCGCGCCCTCCGGCTCTGACGGGGGTTCGCCCTCGTCGTCCACGATGAGGCCGTGTTCCGACTCGTCCACGGGGCCTTGCACGCGGAAACCCGGGTCGCCCGGTTCGCCCCGCTGCTCGCGCTGGTCCTCCGGCATCGGGTGCGGGCTCGGGCCGTAGGTGGCGACGTGGTCCTCGATCTCGTCCGTACGGGCCGCGACCGACTTCTCGCCCGATCCCGCCGTCACCGACCATCCGTCGTCGCGGCCCGTGACGTATCCCATGGGCTCGGCGTACCCGGAGTCGTCGGAGCCGGGGATGCCGGCGGGCCCCACGTCGCCGCCCATGTTGTGCAGGTCGGGGTCGAACGTCGTGCCCTTGTCCTGCTCCCGGCGCTTGTCGTCGTCCTTGCTCGCCATGGTCCTCCCCTCACTCCGGCTCGATGTGCATGGCGGCCTCTTCCGCGGTGAAGCCGCCGCCGTCCGGCCCGACCTCGGTGGCGATCTCGTCGGGCTCGTCGTCCCCGTGCGCGCCCTCGTCCGCGGCGACGAGGCGACCGGCGGGCCGCGGCTCGTCCCACACCTGCCCGGACGGCTCCTCGGGTTGCGCGCCCGGCACGGGGTCGATGCCGCTGTCCCGCTCGCGGCCGGTGTCGAGGTCGGAGCCGACGCCGAGGCCGCCCTCCTCGGTCACCCGGTCCACGGCGGGCGCGTCGGAGTCGTCACCGGCCCGGCGCCCGGCGGTCGCGCCCTCCTCCACCCCGAACTGGGGCTTGTCCTCGGGCATCTCCCGATCCAGCCGCCCGGACAGCGACTCGCCCTGGATCTGCTCGTCGTCGGTGGTGCCGAACTCCTCCACGGCCACCGGCTCGTCGGCGGGCAGCGGCGCCTCCTGCGGATCGACCGCCCACTGCTGCTGCGGCGTGCCGTCCTGGAGATCCGGTATGCCTTCGTCCTCGAACCGCGAACGAGGATCGTGCTCTGGTACGTGATGACTCATCTCAACTCCCTCATTTCGCCCGCTGCCCCCAAGGTCTCCGCAGTAACGCGGCCCGCGCCCCGCCAGGCGAAGCGCGGGGGGCCAGGAAGTGCGGGCCGCCAGGGAGTGCGGGGCCCCCTCACT
This sequence comes from Nonomuraea sp. NPDC049421, assembly GCF_040677005.1. NCBI lineage: Bacteria > Bacillati > Actinomycetota > Actinomycetes > Streptosporangiales > Streptosporangiaceae > Nonomuraea > Nonomuraea sp. NPDC049421. The sequence continues at coordinate 191,893 of NZ_JBFAQA010000005.1, read as the reverse complement.
CCGCCGGCTCGCCGTTCTCCGTGCCGGAGGTGAGGTCCTCGGCCGTCTGGCCGGACTGGCGCAGGGCCTCCTCCATCGCCGCCTGGCCGGCGTGCCTGGGCTCGTCCGCGGGCTCGCGGGCGTTCCGCTCGTCTTCCTGGGCCGCGTCCAGCAGCCGCTCGGTGTCGGTTTTCGCCGCGTTCTCATCAGGAGTGGTCATGCGGCTACGGCTACCCCGGGCGTCGAGCAGCGAACGCCCAGGTGGGGGCGGTCCGCTTGCGTCCAAGCGTCCGCCCGGCTCGGGCACCCGGGCCCGGTGGCCGACCCGGCCTCCACCCGGCTTCCCGCGCTGGCGCCCAGCAGGCGGCCGAACCTGCTCGGCATGAGCATGACCAGGGCCATGGCCGAGGGCTTCGACTTCGTGGCCATGGGCCGGGCCCTGCTCAAGGAGCCCGGCCTCATCGACCGCATCAGGCAGGACCCGGGCGTCGCCTCCACCTGCATCCACTGCAACCGCTGCATGCCCACGATCTACCGGGGCACGCACTGCCCGATCGCTCAGGCGGGCTCGTGACGCCAGCCGGACGGAGCGGTGGAGGTGACCATCACCTCGCCGCCTGACCGGGTGACCGTGAAGCGGGCCGGCGTGCCGGTCACGGGGTCGGTGACGGTGAGCGTGGTCTCGCCGTCGGGCCCGGGGTAGACGCGCAGGGTGAGGCCGTCGAGGTAGGCGTAGTCGGGCCGGTCGTCCCTGGCGCCGACGGGCAGCACGGCGCCCTCGCGCACGTAGATCGGCATCGAGGTGAAGCCGTGCCGCTCGGTACGCCAGCGCCCGCCCTCGACCCGCTCCCCCGTCAGGTAGTTCGTCCACGTGCCGTCGGGCAGGTAGAACTCCACCGTCCCGTCAGGGGTGAAGACGGGCGCGACGAGCAGGTCGGGGCCGAGCATGTACTGGGTGTCGAGATGGGCGGCGGTGCGGTCGCCGGGGAACTCCATCGCCATCGGCCGCATCACCGGCGTGCCGCTCTCGTGCGCCTCGACGCCCGCCTGGTACAGGTACGGCATCAGCCGCAGCTTGAGCTTGGTGAACAGCCGGGTGACCTCGACCGCCTCCTCGTCGAACGCCCACGGCACCCGGTAGGACGACGAGCCGTGCAGCCGCGAGTGCGAGGACATCAGCCCGAAGGCCACCCACCGCTTGAACACGCCGGGGTCGGGCGTGCCCTCGAAGCCGCCGATGTCGTGGCTCCAGAACGAGAAGCCGGAGAACGCCAGCGACAGGCCGCCGCGCAGGCTCTCGGCCATGGACTCGTACGAGGAGCCGGAGTCGCCGCCCCAGTGGACGGGCAGCCGCTGCCCGCCGGCCGTGGCCGAGCGGGCGAACAGCACCGCCTCGCCCCGCCCGCGCCGCTCCTCCAGCACCTCGAACACGGCCTCGTTGTAGAGCTGGGTGTAGAGGTTGTGCATGCGCTCGGGCGCGGAGCCGTCGTGGTAGACGACGTCGAGCGGGATGCGCTCGCCGAAGTCGGTCTTGAACGCGTCCACGCCCTGGTCGAGCAGGCCGCGCAGCTTCGACTGGAACCACCGCGTGGCGTCGGGGTCGGTGAAGTCGACCAGCCCCATGCCGGCCTGCCACATGTCCCACTGCCAGACGCCCCCGTCCGGCCGCCGCAGGAGGTAACCGCGCTCTGCGGCCTCGGCGAACAGCGGCGAGCGCTGCCCGATGTACGGGTTGATCCACACGCAGACCCGCAGGTCCTTGGCGTGCAGCCGGGCCAGCATGCCCTCGGGGTCGGGGAAGACGCGCGGGTCCCAGGCGAAGTCGCACCAGTTGAACTCGCGCATCCAGAAGCAGTCGAAGTGGAAGACCGACAGCGGCAGGTCCCGCTCGGCCATGCCGTCGATGAAGGAGGTGACGGTCCGCTCGTCGTAGTCGGTGGTGAACGAGGTGGACAGCCACAGCCCGTACGACCAGGCGGGCAGCCGGGCGGGGCGGCCGGTGAGCGCGGTGTAGCGTTCGATGATCCGCTTGGGGGTGGGCCCGTAGATGACGAAGTACTCCAGGCTCTCGTCCTCGACGGAGAACTGCACCCGCTGCACCACCTCCGACCCCACCTCGTACGACACGTGCCCCGGGTGGTTGACGAAGACGCCGTAGCCGCGGTTGGTGAGGTAGAACGGCACGTTCTTGTACGCCTGCTCGGAGGAGGTGCCCCCGTCGGCGTTCCAGATGTCGACCGTCTGCCCGTTCTTGGCCAGCGGCCCGAAGCGCTCGCCGAGCCCGTAGACCACCTCGCCGACGCCGAGCGAGAGCTGCTGGGCGAGGTGGGCGGACGGCCCCGTCCTGGGCTTGCCGACCGGCCCCGGGTCGGTCTGGGCGTCGGCGGCGAGCTGGAAGTAGCCGATCGACTTGTGCCCGCTCGTGGTGAGCGGCCGGTCGTCGGCGTGGAAGGCCAGGTTCCAGGGGGCGCCTGGCGTCACGGTGGCGCTGAGCGCGCCGCTGGTGAGCGTCGTGCCGTCGGTCTTGGCCGGGCCGTCGGCCGGCAGGTCGAAGCCGCGCTGCTCGCCGCCGCCGCTGTGGTGGTCGATGCGGACGCGGATCACGTCCTCCAGCGGTGACGACAGCCGCAGGGTCAGCACCGGGCGGTTGAGGGTGTCGCCGCGCCGGGTGATGACGGTGGTGGGCGCGGTCACGGTGATCGCGTCGGCGCCGGCGTCGATGTCGTAGGCCTCGGCCGCGTACAGCGCGGTGACGCCGGGACGCAGCTGCCAGAGCCCGTCGGTGAACTTCATGCCCATCAACCTTTCAGGCCGCCGGCGAGCAGGTCCGCGCGCCAGAAGCGCTGCAGGACCAGCAGGAGGATGATCAGCGGGATGACGGCGACGGCGGAGCCGGTGATGACCAGCGAGTAGAGGTCACCGTCGCCCGCGCCCTTGCCGAGGAACGTGTACAGGCCCAGTGTGATCGGGTATTTGTCCTGGTCGGAGAGCATGATGAAGGGCAGCAGGAAGTTGTTCCAGATGCCGACGAACTGCAGCAGGAACACCGTCACCAGGCCCTGGATCATCATCGGCAGCACGATCGTGACGAAGATCCGCAGCTCGCCGGCGCCGTCCAGGCGGGCCGCCTCCAGCGTGCTCTCCGGCACCGACGCCACCGCGAACACCCGGCACAGGAAGATGCCGAACGGGTTGATGATCACCGGCAGCAGCACCGACCAGTGCGTCCCGGCCAGGCCGACGGCGGCCAGCAGCAGATACTGCGGCACCGCCAGCACCACGCCGGGCACCAGCACGCCGGCCAGGATCGCCGAGAACAGCACCTGCCGGCCGCGGAAGCGGAACTTCGCCAGGGCGTAACCGGCCATCGCCGCCACCAGGGTCGACAGCACCGCGCCGAGCCCCGCGTAGATGAGCGAGTTGAGGCCCCACTTCCAGAACTGGCCGCCCCCGTACGTGCTGAGGTCGATCAGGTTGTCGATCAGCCCGGTGCCCGGCGCGAACGAGAACGTGGTGAACAGCTCGCGCGAGGTCTTCGACGCGGCCAGCACCACCCAGGCGACGGGGGTCAGGCAGTAGAGCGCGCCGAGCAGCAGCACGACCAGCGCCAGCCGCGGCCTGCGCCGCTTCACCGTGCGCCGCCGGCCGAACTGGCGGTCGCCGGTGCTCGTGACGGCGGTCATGCGTTGTCTCCGAAGGTCCGGCGCTGGAAGAAGCGCAGCAACAGCAGCGAGATGGCGAGGATCCCGACGGCCAGCACCACGGACGCGGCGGCGGCCCCGCCCAGGTTGTCGTTCGAGAACGCCTCTTGGTAGATCTTCATCAGCGGCACCCACGTCCAGCCGATCGTGGTCGTCATCGGCCGCAGCGTGGCCGGCTCGCTGTAGAGCTGGAGCGTGCCGATCACCGAGAACAGGCCGGTGAGCACGAGCGCGGGCGCCACCAGCGGGATCTTGATCCGCCAGGCGATCTGCAGCTCGCTGGCCCCGTCGATGCGGGCCGCCTCGTAGACCGAGGTGGGGATGGCGCGCAGCGACGTGAAGATGATGATCATGTTGAAGCCGACGCCCGACCAGAGCGCGATGTTGGCCAGCGAGAAGTAGAGGGCGGGGAAGCCGAAGAAGTCCAGCGGCCCCGCGTTCAGCTCGCGGGCGATGTAGGTGATCGGGCTCGTGCTGGGCAGGTACAGGAAGCCCCACAGCAGGCTGGCGATGACGCCGGGCACCGCGTACGGCAGGAAGATCGCCGTACGCGCGAAGCCGCGCGCCCGCACCCTCGGGGTGTCGAGCAGCAGCGCGAACAGCAGGGCCAGGCCGAGCACACTCGGGATGGAGATCACTCCGTACAGCAGCACGCGGCCGAGCCCGGCGGCGTACTCGGGGTCGCTGAGCGCGGCGGTGTAGTTGTCCAGCCCGACGAAGGTCTGCACGCGCCGCCCGAACGCCCCGCCGCCTTCGACGCGGAAGCCGCGGAAGCTCAGGTAGATCGCGTAACCGATCGGGATGACCATGAACAGCGTGAACAGCACGATCGCCGGCGAGGCGAACAGCCATGGGGTGGCGACGGCGCGCAGGCGGGTGCGGCGGCCGGCGGAGGAGGCGGGCATGAGACGTCCAGAGTGGGATCGAGCGGGGGCCCTGGGCGGGCCCCGCGCGTCTTACTGGGTGACGGTGTAACCGGACTTCTGCAGGTCGGCGACCACCGCCTGCTGCGTGGCCTGGTACACCTCCCGGAAGGAGGACTTGGCCAGCGCGGCCTTGTTGAGCGCGTCGCCGAAGGCGCTCTGCGCCACGTTGACGTTCGGCCCCCAGGTGACCGGGATGGTGGTGTTCTTGATCACCTGGTCGGTGACCTGGTAGAAGTCCTTCTGCTGCGGCATCAGCTTGGGCGGCTCGTGGGAGAGCGTGGCCTGCCGGCCCGCGTTGCCGCCGGGGAAGAGGTCGAGGCCGAGCAGCAGCTTCGAGCCCTCGTCGGAGGCGCCCAGCCAGGCCGCGAACTTCGCCGCCTCGGCGGCGTGCTTCGACTTCTCCGGCACCAGGAACGCCGACCCGCCGAGGAACGGCACGGCCGGGTCGCCCTTCGTCCACTGCGGCAGCGGCGCCGACTCCCACTTGCCCGCGGTGTCGGGCGCGACCGTGTAGAGCACGCTCGGCGCCCAGGCCGCGGCCGCCCAGCTGAGGATCTTGCCCTTGTTGACCTGGGCGTTCCACTCCGGCGTGAGCAGCGGCTCCACCTTGACCAGGTCGCGCTCGACGAGGTCCTGCCAGAAGTCGGCGGTCTTCAGCGACGGCTCGCTCGCGATGCCGACCTTCCAGCTGTTGCCGTCGGTGCTCCACCACTGCGCGCCGGCCTGGGCGGCCTGCGCGGCGAAGAACTCGAGCTGGCTGGCCGCGAAGCTGGCGATGTAGACCTCGGGGTCCTTCTTGTGGATCTTCTCGGCGGCGTCGGCGTACTCGGCCCACGTGGTGGGGACCTTCACGCCGAACTTGTCGAACAGGTCCTTGCGGTAGGTGAGCACCATCGGGCCGATGTCCTGGGGGACGCCGTACACCTGGTTGTTGAAGGTGGTCTGGGCCCAGATGTTCGGGTCGACGTTCGCCTTGACGGACGCCACGTCGGCGGTGATGTCCTTGACGGCGCCCGCCACGACCAGCGCGGGCACGCCGCGGTACTCGATCTGCACCACGTCGGGGGTGTCGCCGGCCTGGTCGGCGGCCAGCAGCTTGGCGGCGGTGTCGGACGTGCCGCCCACCTCCGAGAGCTTGACCGTGACGTTGGGGTTGAGCTCGTGGTACTTGTCCACGATCGCCTGCGCGGCGGGGTCGCTGCCCTTGAGGCTCCAGGTCCAGAACTGCAGCGTGATCGGACCGTCCGCGCTCGCCGTGCCCGCGGATTCCGGCTCGCTCGAACCGCATGCGGCCAGCGACGCCGTCAGGGCCGCGACCAGTGCGGCGGCGCCCAGGAGCGTCCTGCGCCTGCGGCGCGGGGGCAGGGAGGGTGGGGTCATGGCGGTCTCCTCGGACAGGTGCTCTCCGGCGGGGGGCCGGGCCTTGCGTTGGGTTTCTAACCTGATGTTAACGTTGTCATTCTGTCAAGCCCCTTCTTGTAACACGCCACCGGAGCCCGCCCCCGTGCCCACCTTTCGCAACCCCGTCCTGCCCGGCTGCCATCCGGACCCGTCGATCTGCCGGGTCGGGGCCGACTTCTACCTGGTCACCTCGTCGTTCGCGTACTTCCCTGGACTGCCCGTCTTCCACAGCCGTGACCTGGTGCGATGGCGGCAGCTCGGCCACGTGGTGGACCGGCCTGGCCTGCTGCCGCTGGAGGGGCTCGACGTCTCCGACGGGCTGTGGGCGCCGACGATCCGCCACCACGAGGGCCGGTTCTACGTCGTGTCCACGCTCGCCGTGGAGCGGCGCGGCCGGACCACCTTCGTCGCCACCGCCGACGACCCCGCCGGGCCGTGGTCGGACCCGGTGCCGCTGGAGGCCGAGGGCATCGACCCCTCACTGTTCTTCGACGACGACGGCCGCTGCTGGTTCACCGCCTGCCGGGACGCCGCCGGTGACGTCGGGCCGGGCGAGTTGTGGATGCGGGAGCTGGATCTCGAGCGGCTGAAGCTCGTGGGGCCGACCCACGTGCTGTGGCACGGCGCCGTACGAGGGGCGTGGGTGGAGGCGCCGCACCTGTACAAGCGGGACGGGACCTACCACCTGATCGCGGCCGAGGGCGGCACCGAGCGCAACCACAGCGTCACCGCCGCCCGCGCGGGAACCGTCACCGGCCCGTACGTCACCGACCCGCGCAGCCCCCTGCTCACCCACCGGCACCGGGATCCCGGCGAGCCGGTGCACAACGTGGGGCACGCCGATCTGGTGGACACGCCCGACGGCGAGACGTGGGCGGTGACGCTGGGCGTCCGCCCCATCGACGGCACCCACACGCTGGGCCGCGAGACCTTCCTGGTGCCCGTCACCTGGACGCCCGCCGGGCCGGTCTTCGCCCCCGAGTCAGGCGGGGTGCGCCTGGACGAACGCCTCCCCTCGATCGCCGCCGCCCTCCCCGAGGACGAGCCGCCGGCCGGGCGGGAGCACTTCGACGGGCCGGTGCTCGGGCCGGAGTGGAACAGCCTGCGCGGCCCGGTGGATCATCTGACGGGCGACGGGCTGGAGATCGAGGCGGGTCCTGAGCCGCTCTCGACCCTGGGCGTGCCGGCGTTCGTCGGGCGGCGGCAGCAGCACGTACGGTTCCGCGCCCGCACCAGCCTCACCTTCACGGGCGCGCGACCGGGTGCCGAGGCAGGGCTGGCCGTCTTCCAGAACCAGGACCAGCACGCGACGCTCACCCTCATCGACGGCGAGGCGGTGCTGACCGTACGGGAGTCGGGCGTCCCCACCCGCCTGGCCACCGCGCCTGTGCACGGGGAAATCGTGCTGGAGGTGGAGGGCGACGAGACCGGCTACACCTTCCGCGCCGGCTGCGCCACCACCCGGGCCACCACCCGGGCCACCACCCCGGCCACCACCCCGGCCACCACCCCGGCCACCACCTGGGCCACGCTCGGCACGGTCGAGCGCGCCGTCCTCAGCACCGAGCGCGCCGGCGGGTTCGTCGGCGTCTACCTGGGCCTCTACGCCTGCGGCACGGGGCGTGCGCGGTTCGGCTGGTTCGACTACGAGCCGGCCTGATCCCTGGGCGGGGCGGTGCTGCGGCGGACCACCAGCTCGGGCGGGATGCGCTCGGTCGCGGGCGCGTCACCCTTGATCCGCCCCAGCAACTGCTCGACGCAGCGCTCGCCGAGCCCGAGGAAGTCCTGGCGGACGGTGGTCAGCGCGGGCACCAGGTACGCGGCCCCCGGTATGTCGTCGAACCCGACGAGCGAGACGTCCTGCGGCACCCGCACGCCCAGCTCGGCGAAGGCCGCCAGCACCCCCATGGCCATCTGGTCGTTGCCGGTGAAGATCGCGGTCGGCGGCTCGGCCTCGTGCCGCGTCACGAGGTAGGTGGCCAGCCGGTAGCCGCTGTTGCCGGTGAAGTCGCCCTCGAACAGCTCGCCCTGGGCCTCCGGCACCTCCGCCAGCGCGGCCCGCCAGCCGTCCACCCGGGCCCGCGCGTCGTAGGTGCGCAGCGCGCCCGTGAGGTAGGCGACGCGGCGATGCCCCAGCTGCAGCAGGTGGCGTACGGCCAGTCGCGCCCCCAGCTCCTGGTCCAGCTCGACGAAACCGAGGTCGGGGTTGGGCACCGTGCCGGACACGATGACCGTCACCGGCACGTCGGTGGCGATCTCGGCCAGCGCGTCCACCACCATCGGCCGGTCGCCGATCACCGCGACCGCCTCGACCGCCTGGTCGGTGAGCCGCCGCAACGTCTCGGCGAAGTCGCGGGTGCTGCCGCCCTGCCAGCTCGCCAGGTTCACCCAGTAGCCGGCGCGCTGGGCCGCGCTCTGCACGCCGCGCAGCATCCTGGGCAGCTCGTACAGCTCGGCGCCGGCCAGCACCACGCCGATCGTGGAGGAGCGGCGGCTCTTGAGCGCGCGGGCGACGCTGTTGCGCCGGTAGCCGAGCTTCTCGATGGCGGCCTCCACCCTGGCCCGGGTCTCGGGGCGTACGGAGGGGTGGTCGTTGAGCACGCGGGAGACGGTGACGTGGGACACGCCTGCCTCGCGTGCCACGTCCACCATGCCCGGTGCCCGATTCATGTTCATACTCCCGCCTCCGCAGAAGACGGATCATATAGGGCATGCCGTGGTCGCAGGCGTACGCCTTTGCGGCGTACGCGATGCGCTGTCCGGCGAATGCCCGGTTTTCGTCCTGGTGGCCGACCGCCTTCACCGGCGAAGATGAAGGGCCGGTGACGCCATTCTCGCGGACACGGGGGTCCGCCTGCCGCACGCGCGGCTCCGGGCGTTGATCCACCTTGACAAGATTATTTACTTTTCACACGATCAAACGATCAATGCCCAGCTCAGAACATTTGTCCCGCCATTTCGGACACACCTCCGAAATAAACAGACATGACACCCCTAGGTGTTATGGATGGTCTCGTAGACTCCACCCCGGCGGGGGGCACGGGGATATGGGCAATGCGCATGGATCGAGGGGTCACCATGTCTGCTGGGATCGTTCAGGAGGGTCAGAGTCTGGGAGCGCTCGTCCGGGCGTGGCGCAACAGGGCGCTGCTGACCCAGGAGGAGCTGGCGAGCAAGACCGGGGTCAACGTCCGGACGATCCGCCGGCTGGAGGGCGACGCGGTGGAGCGGCCCCGCAGCAGGTCGCTCCGGCTGCTGGCCGAGGCGCTGCAGCTCGACCCGCTCGAACAGGCCGCCTTCGCCGCCGCCGCCCAGGCGGGCCCTCCTCCCCCGCCCGCCGAAGAGGCCGCCGGCCCGGAGACAGAAGGCGGGCGGCGCGAGCCGCGGCAGCTTCCTGTGGGGGTGTCCAGGTTCGTGGCCAGGACGGAGGCGCTGGCGGAGCTGGACCAGCTGCTGGGGCCGCAGGCGGGCGGCGCAGCCACCCGGATCTGCGTCGTCTCCGGCATGGCCGGCGTCGGCAAGACGTGCCTGGCGCTGCACTGGGCGCACCGGGCGCGCGGCTGGTTCCCTGACGGCCAGCTCTACGTCAACCTCAAGGGCTTCTGCCCGTCGGGCGACGCCGTGGACCCGCGCGACGCCCTGGGCACGTTCCTCGAAGCGCTGGGCGTACCGCCCCGGCAGATCCCGGACGACCTCGCCGCACGTTCCGCCCTCTACCGCACGACGTTGTCCGACAGGCGGGTCCTCATCGTGCTGGACAACGCCCTGGAGGCCGAGCAGGTCAAGCCGCTGCTGCCCGCGGCCCCGTCCTGCGCGGTGCTGGTGACCAGCCGCAACACGCTGACCGGCCTGGTCGCGACGGAGGCGGCCGCCGCGCTGACCCTCGACCTGCTGCGCGACGAGGAGGCCAGGGAGCTGCTGGCCGGCCGGCTGGGCGCGGCCCGCGTCGCCGCCGAGCCCGATGCGGCCGGCGCGATCATCGCCCGCTGCGCCGGGCTGCCGCTGGCGCTGGCGATCACGGCCGCGCACGCCGCCACCCACGCGCTCTCCCTGGCCTCGGTCGCCGCCCAGCTCGGCGACCGGCGCCGCCGCCTCGACACGCTCGACGCCGGTGATCCGGCGGCCGACGCCCGTGCCGTCTTCTCCTGGTCGTACCGGACGCTGAGCGCCGAGACGGCCCGCCTGTTCCGGCTGCTGGCGGTGCATCCCGGGCCCGACTTCACCCCGGCCGCGATGGCCAGCCTGGCGGGCGTCACGCCCGAGCGGTTACGCGCGCCGGTCGGCGAGCTGCGCAGCGCGCACCTGCTCACCGAGCACCTGCCCGGCCGCTACAGCCTGCACGACCTGCTGCGCAGCTACGCCGCCGAGCTGGTACGCCCGCACGCCGCCGAGCGGCGGGCCGCGCTGCACCGCCTGCTCGACCACCACCTGCACACCGGCCACGCCGCCGCCCGCCTGCTCAACCCGCACCGCGAGCCCATCACCCTCGCCTCCCGCCAGGCGGGCGTGACGGTCACCGCGTTCGACGGCTACGAGCAGGCGTTCGCCTGGTACGCGAACGAGCACCGCGTGCTGCTCGGGCTGATCTCCCGGGCCGCCGCCGAGGCGTTCGACGTACACGCCTGGCAGCTCGTCTGGGTCGTCACCGACTTCCTCTACCGGCAGGGTCACTGGGACGAGTGGCGCGCCACCCAGCGCGCCGGGCTGGACGCCGCCGAGCGGCTCGGCGACGTACGCGCGCAGGCCATCGCCCACCGCGGCATCGCCATGGCCTGCTCGAACCTGGGCCGGCACGTGGAGGCGCAGCCGCACATCCGGCTCGCGCTCGACCTGTACGACCGGCTCGGCGACCGCGTCGGCCAGGCGCACACCCACGTCAACCTGTGCGCGCTGCTCTACCGGCAGGGCCAGTACACCGAGGCGCTGCACCACGGCACCCGGGCGCTGCGCCTGTACGTGGCCGCCGACGACCTCATCGGGCAGGCGATGGCGCTCAACACGGCGGGCAACGTGCTCGTGGAGACCGGCGAGTACGAGCAGGCGCTGCGTTACTGCCGCCGGGCCGCCGCCCTGTACGAGCAGCTCGACGACCCCAACAACCAGGCGCTGACCTGGGACACCATCGGCCACGCCTACCACCGGGCGGGCCGGCACTCCGACGCGGTGGCGTACTACCGGCGGGCGGCCACGGTGTTCGAGGAGCTGGACAGCCGCTCCTTCCTCGCCCAGACGCTCGTCAACCTGGGCGACGTCCACGCCACGGCCGGCGCACGGGAACAGGCCCGCGCCGCGTGGCGCCGCGCACTCGGCCTGCTCGCCGAGTCGGGCCGGCCCCAGGCGGACGCCGTACGCGAGAAGCTCGCCGCCCTCCCCTGACCGCCGGGAGGGGCGCAGGTCTCAGGCGCGCTCATCCGCCGAACGCAGGTCCACGACGGCGGCGGCGAACGCCAGCGGGCCCGGCAGCAGCGGCACCAGCAGCGGGATCGCCCAAACGAGCAGCACCGCCAGCAGCACCGCGCAGGCCAGCAGGAGCGTGCCGCGCGGATCGCCGGCCGAGCGGTGCAGCGCCGTACGGACCGACGGCCCGTACGGCGAGGCGACCGCCCGCAGCCCGACGGTCAGCGCCCCCAGCGCGAGCAGGACCAGCGCGGGCGCCATGACGCCGGCGCCCGGCAGCCCGGCACGGACGAGCGCCAGGTCGACCAGCAGCACCCCGGCGAGCAGCGGCAGGGCCAGCCCGGCGGCCAGCGTCCCGGGGGTGAGCCGGGCGCGCAGCCGCCGCGCGTACCCGGCGACGGTGACGTGCGCGCCGCCGGTCGCGGACTCCCTGAGCGACGCGGACGCGGCGGCGAACGCGGCCGGCACGGTCACCACCGGCACCGCCGCGACGGTGGTCAGCAGCCCGGCCAGCAGCATGTCGGCGAAGAGCGCGAACCCCGGCCCGAACGGCTCGCCGGGCGCCCTGCCGGTCACGCGGGCCATCCCGCCCTCAGCCCTTCAGCCCGGAGGTCGCCATGCCCTGCACCAGGTAGCGCTGGAACACGAAGAAGAACAGCACGATCGGCAGCACCGAAACGACTGGATGATCTCCAGCACCAGGTTGAAGAAGACGACCGGCGACAGCATCGGCACGGTGACGGAGACGAACTGCCGCCAGGCGCCGGCGCCGTCGAGGGCGGCGGCCTCGTACAGCTCGGGAGAGATCTGCTGCAGCCCGGCGAGGAAGATCACCATGGGCGCCCCGAACTGCCACACCGCGAGCAGCACCACCGCGAACACCGCGAGCTGCGGGTTCCCGACCCAGCCTCCGGTGTCGATGCCGAACCACTTGAGCACGTCGGTCACCGAGCCGCCGTCGTTGAACAGCGCCCGCCACACCAGCGCGATCGACATGCTCGCCCCGAGCAGCGACGGCGCGTAGAAGGCCGAGCGGTAGAAGCCCCTGCCCCTGGTGAGGTTCTTCAGCAGCATCGCCGCGCCGAGCGCGAGTGCCAGCTTCAGCGGCACGGCCACGACGACGTACAGCATGGTGGTCGTGGGCATTTCGGGGGGACGGGCGCGCGAGACGGCTCGGCGTAGGGTGGAGCGATGGGATTCGACGAGCTGCTCTCCCTGCTCGACCGGCACGTCCGCCCCGACGAGACCACTGCCGTCGACGGCCTGCACATCGCCAGGATCGAGCAGCCCGGCCCGCCCTCGCCCTCCATGTCGGGCACGGTGCTCGCGGTGCTCGCCCAAGGGGCGAAGCGGCTCGTGGTGGGCGACCGGGTGCTCGAATACCGGCCGGGCAGCTACCTGGTGGCCTCCATCGACCTGCCGTGCACCGGCCACTTCGTGGACATCGGCCCCGATCATCCCGCCGTGGGGATGGCGCTCGTCCTCGACCCGTCCGCCATCGCCGACCTGCTGCTCCACGCCGACCCGCCGCAGGGGCGGGGGCCCGCGCTGCCCGGCATCGCCGTCGCGTCCATGACGGACGACCTCCTCGACGCCCTGACCCGCCTGGTCCGGCTGCTCGACCGGCCGGGCGACCAGGCCGTGCTGGCGCCGATGGTCAAGCGCGAGATCCTGTGGCGGGTGCTCACCGGCGACCAGGGCGGCACCGTGCGCCAGCTCGGCCTGGCCGACAGCAGCCTCAGCCACGTCGCCAGGGCGGCGCGGTGGATCAAGGAGCACTACGCGGAGCCGTTCCGCGTCGAGGACCTGGCCCGTACGGCCGGCATGAGCCCGTCGGCGTTCTACCGGCACTTCCAGACCGTGACCGCGCTGAGCCCGATCCAGTTCCAGAAGCAGCTCCGCCTCCAGCAGGCCCGGCTGCTGCTCGCCGCCCATCCCCGCGACGTCACCGCCGTCGCCCACAGCGTCGGCTACGACAGCGCCTCCCAGTTCAGCCGCGAGTACCGCCGCCAGTACGGCCTGCCTCCAAGCCAGGACGCCACCCGCCTCACCGGCCGGCCGGTGTGATCACACCGCGCGTACGACGGCGGCGGTGCGTGCGCCGCTTTGACACTCCCCTTGGGTAACCGCTATCTATTAGCCAACCGTTAGGGGAGCGACCATGCAGGACGCGGTGCTCGCGATGCTCGCCAAGGAGCCGTCGCACGGCTACCAGTTGCACGCCCGGCTGCGCCGCAGCCTGGGCCCGCTCGGCGAGGCGATGAACCGGGGCCAGATCTACGTGACGCTGTCCCGCCTGGAGAAGGCGGGGCTCGTCGTCTGCGAGCGGGCCGACGGCCTGCCCGACCGGCCCGAGCGCAAGGTCTACGCGCTGACGCCGGCCGGGCAGCAGCGGGTGACCGCCTGGCTGAGCGAGGTGGGCTGGCCGAAGCCCGACCTCGCGGAGTTCCATCTCAAGCTCACCGCCGCCGCGGCGGCCCGGCTGGCCGACCCGGTGGAGCTGGTCGCCGCGCAGCGCCGCGAGCTGCTGCGCCGCCTGCGCGAAGCCCAGCAGGCGGCGCTCGCCGAGCCGCCCGGGCCGGGGGCCGCCCTGCTGCTCGAGGGGGTCGTGCTGCGGTTGCAGGCCGACCTGCGCTGGCTCGACGTCTGCGAACGCGCCTGGACGCCCGGCGCCGGGACGGAGGACGCATGATCGCGGTGCAGACCCGCGGCCTGGTGAAGACGCACGGCCAGGGGCAGAGCCGGGTCCGCGCGGTGGACGAGATCGACCTGGAGGTGCCCGAGGGGCAGTCGCTGGCCGTGATGGGGCCGAGCGGCTGCGGGAAGTCCACACTCCTGCACCTGCTGGGCGGTCTCGAACGGCCGACCGAGGGCGAGGTGTGGGTGGACGGGCGGCGCATCGACACGCTGAGCGAGCGTGCCCTGGCCCGGCTGCGGCGGCGCTCCGTGGGCTTCGTGTTCCAGGCGTTCCACCTGGTGGAGGAGCTGTCGGCGGCCGAGAACGTCGAGCTGCCCGCGCTGCTCGCCGGCCGCTCGCCCCGGCAGGCCAGACGCCGCGCGGCCGGCCTTCTCGAACGGGTCGGCCTCGCGGAACGCGCCCGTCATCTGCCGTCGGAGCTGTCGGGCGGCCAGCGCCAGCGCGTCGCCGTCGCCCGCGCGCTGGTCAACGACCCGCGCGTCGTCCTCGCCGACGAGCCCACCGGCAACCTCGACAGCGCCGCCACGAACGACATCCTGCGCATTTTCGAGGACCTGCGCGGCTCGGGCCAGACGCTGGTGATCGTCACCCACGACGAGCGCGTGGCGGCCACGGCCGACCGGCTGATCACCATGCGCGACGGCATGTTCGTCGGCGACACCGTCATGACCGGCACCGGCGGCCAGTGGCTGGGCGGGCTGGGCGGGCTCATCGGGCTGGAGGGCTGACCGCCGTGAGCTCTCTCGTGCTCGTCGCGCGGCTGGTGCGGGCCGATCTGCGGCGGCATCGCGTTCAGGGGGTGCTGCTCCTGCTCGCGGTGGCGGTGGCCACGGCGACGCTGGCCGTGGGGGTGTCCCTGCCCGGCGTCAGCGACTCCCTTCACGCGCAGACGCGCGCCGCCACCGCCGGGCCCGACGTGGTGGTGCTTTCCGGGGAGTCGGGGCCTGCCGTGGCGCCGGCTCTGGCCTCGCTGACGGAGGATCCGCGGGTCGTCGCGCACCGGGGGCCGTACCGGATCGTCTACGGCGAGCTCAGCGCGCGCGACGGGATCAAGTCGCCCGTCGTGGTGCATGCCATCGACGAGCGGCCCGCCGCCGTCGAGCGGCCGGTGGTGACCTCGGGCGAGTGGGTGCGTCCCGGCGGCCTGGTGCTGGAGCGGGGGTTCGCGACCGCGCTGGAGGTCGGGCCCGGTGACCGGGTGACGATCGCCGGGCGGACGTACCCCGTCGTCGGGGTCGCCGTCACGGCGGCCACCTCCATCTACCCGTGGGCGGCGCAGATCGGGCCGGGCGGCGGTCCCAGCGACTACAGCGGGCTGGCCTGGCTGACCACGTCCGACGCGCGGGCTCTGGCGGAGGCCCGCGACCTCGAGGTCACCACCGCCGTGGATCTCAAGCTGCGCGACCCCGCCACCGCCGACACCTTCCGCGACGCCCACCACGAGCTCGACGCCATCAGGGTGAACTTCCACTCCTGGCAGTTCACGGCGCAGCAGGACATGGTGATCCTCAGGAACAGCCAGCCGATCCTGGTGCTCGGCGGATGGCTGCTCGACCTGCTGGCCGTCACCGGCGTGGCCGCGCTGGCCGCCGGGCGGACGGCCGAGCAGACCCGCAGGGCCGGGCTGCTCAAGGCCGTCGGCGCCACCCCCGGCCTGATCGCGACCGTCCTGCTCACCGAGTACCTGGTGCTCGCGGTGGCGGGGAACGTGCTCGGGCTGGTGGCCGCCCGGCTGGCCATGCCGGCCGTGGCCACCCCCACCGCCAGCAGGATCGGCGACGTCACGCTGACCGGCTCGGCCGTGGTCGCGACGGCGGTGCTGGCCGTCGTGGTGGCGGTGCTGTCGACGCTGCGTCCCACGCTGCACGCCCTGCGTACGGCCACCGTCACGGCACTGGGCGCCGGCGTGCGCCGCCCGCGGCACCGGCCCTGGCTGACCGCGCTGTCCGCGCTGCTGCCCACGCCGCTCCTGCTCGGGCTGCGGCTGACCGCTCGCAGGCCGGGCCGCGCCGTGCTGCAGGCGTGCGCCACCGCCGTCACCGTCATCACGCTGATCGCCCTGCTGGCCCTGCAGGCGCAGCACAACCGCGGCTACGGCCTGAACGGCTCCTCCGCCCTGCCGAACCTGCGCGGCGAGCACGACCGCCGGGTGCTGCTCGCCGTCACCGTGCTGATCGTCGTCCTGGCGGTGGTGAACACGCTGATCCTCACCTGGACCACCGCCATGGACGCCCGCCTGAACCTGGCCATCGCCCAGGCCGTCGGCGCCACCCCCGGTCAGGTGGCCGCCGGGCTGTCCGTCGCCCAGCTTCTGCCCGCGGTGTCGGGCGCGCTCGCCGGCGTGCCACTGGGCGCGTTCATGAACCTGCTGTTCAGCGCCAGGAACGCGGTGGCGCCGCCGGCGTGGGGGTTGTTCGCCGTGGCGGCGGCGGCCGTGGTGGTGACGGCGGCGCTGGTCGCCCTGCCCACCCGGCTCGCGGCCCGGCGCCCGGTGGCCCCGACGCTCAGCGCCGAGGCGGCGTAATCGTAGCTGTCCCATAATGGGAGGCGATCGCGGCGGCGTCGCCCAGGACGAGCTGGCGTCGGGTTCCGCCGCGCGCCACGACTTCGACCGGGGCTACGGCCCGGCGACGAACCGGATGCTCAGGCTGGTGCGAGCGCCCTGTGGACGACGGCGATGGCGGGCGGCGACGTGGACACCACGTGCGCCATCGTCGGCGGCATCGTGGCCGCCGGCGCGGCCACGCGCCTGCCGGACGAGTGGCGGGCCCGCTGCGAGCCCCTGCCCGCCTGGTCCGGCGCCCCGCCATTCGCCACCCCTTAGGCGGCCCGGGTCACTTCAGGCCGGGTCACTTCAGGCCGGGTCACCTTCAGGCGGTAGGGATCACTTGCCGCAGTGGCCGAACTTCGAGGTCCACTTCTTCTTGCCGTAGTCGCCGCCCCACTGGACGCAGTAGCCCCTGGCGTCGATCTTGACGGGCCCGGCGTAGGTGGTGAAGTTACCGCCGTCCACCTTCCACGGCTGGCGCTCCCGGTGGATCAGCGCCTTGAGGTAGACCCGCTTGCTGCTGGGCTTGTTGCGCCACGTGACGACGCAGTTGGTCTTGCCGTTGTAGAGCAGGTAGACGGTGGCGCCGCCCAGGCTGTGCTTGTCGATCACGTGGTAGCTGCTGCCGCACGCGGCGATGGGCGACGACGCCGCCTGCGCGGGGGCGCTCGTGAGGAGGGATCCGGCGAGGGCGGCCGCACTGGTGAGCGCGAGCACGCCGGCCCGGTTGTATCTGCGCATAAGAGCCGTTCCTAACGTCGTCCAGCTGTCGCGCGGTGGCTGCTCGCGCCCGCACCGGGCACGAAGATCGCCACACACGTGGTGCGGTGCAACTTATGCACCTTTGCTACCAGTGTCAAACGTAGGTAAAGGACGGCCCCATACGCCACAGGTCACCCTCGGCGGGCGCTGAAGACCAGCTCGTCGGTGTACCGCCCGTCCCCCAGGTAGAAGGAGCTCGACAGGGTCCGCTCGGCGGTGTCGAAGACCGTACGCCACAGCGTGCGGAACGGCCCGAACTCGGGCGCGCGCACCACCTCCAGGCCGTCGCACATGTCGCGCTCCGACATCGTGACGCCCTTGCTGTGCTCGTACAGCGCGCGCAGCCGGCCGTACGTGCCGAGCGTCTCCTCGGTGTCGGCGGGCAGCGCCATCGGGTCGGGGTGGCGGTGCAGCTGGTGGTTGGTGACGCACAGCGGCCCGTCGCCGACCTCCACGATGTGCTCGGTGCCGTTCGCGCCGCGCTCCCACACGAACGCGCCGCCGTGCGCGTCGGAGATCAGGTAGTGCAGCGGCGCGCCGTGGTCGTACTGCTTGGCGCACAGCAGCGCCTGCTTGGCCTGCTCCACGGTCGCGCAGGTGTCGATCAGGAACCGGGGCAGTTGCAAGCTGCTCAGGCCGACCTGCGGGGTGGTGTCCTGCGGCGGCTCGGCGTTCTCGATGTCGGCGATCAGCAGCGTCACCGCCAGCCCCGCCTCGTTGATGCCGTCCATGCAGCCGTCGAGGTCCGACATGGTGATCACGGTGGAGGCGAGGCCGTCGTCCGGGATCGTGGTGATCACGTACGGGCGGGCGGCCATCGGCAGCTCGTCCGGCCCCGGTGCGCCGCCGTTGAACTCGCTCGCGGTCAGGGTGAAGAAGTCGTAGTTGCGGGCCATCCTGCCGTGACCGTCCGCCGACGCCGACGGCGGCACCCACAGGGCCGAGCAGGCGGAGCCGGTCGGGACGTAGCCGAGCCCGTCCAGGGCCAGCTCGTCCTGGTCGGGGTCAAGGCCGAGCGCCTCGGCCGCGCCGTCCATCCTGGCGTGGTGTTGCGGCCAGTGCCGCTCGAACCAGGTCCGCCTGGCCCGGTTCACGGTGGGGTCCACCGGGCGGGGCCGCCAGCCGAGCCGCAACGCCTCGTCGGTGAGCCGCCTGCCGATCCCGATCTGCCCGCCCTGTACGGTCATGTGACGCACGAGCTGGAAGTCCTGCCTGCCGCCCGCGACTTGAGTGATGTTCATGCCCCCGACCCTCCCGCCCCCCGCTGACCGCGCCCTGACCCTCCGCTGACGGCCTGCAGGCGGCACCCCCTTGAGTTCGGTCAGTCGGTGCCGACGCGGAGTGCGGCGTCGAGTTTGCGGCGCCGCGTCATGGCGGTGTGGGCGTACGCCCCCGCCACCGCGCACAGCGCCAGCCCCGCCGCCAGCGCCGCAGGTGTGAGCAGGCCCGGGGTGTGGTCGGCGACGGGCAGGCCGCCGGCGAACACCGACACGTCCACACCGGGGCCGAGCGCCGCGGGCAGCCCCATGCCCAGGGCCACGCCCACGGGCGCGGTGATGACGACGACGGGCAGCAGCTCCAGCAGGGTCAGCCGCCTGGCCTGCCGGTCGGACAGCCCGAGCGTGCGCAGCAGCGACACCGTCCGCGCCCGCCCCTCGGCCCCGGCGACGAGCGACAGCACGATCGCGACCAGCGCGTACGCCCCCAGCGCCACCGTCACCACGACCATCGTCGTCCGGACGGTCCCGGTCAGCGGATCGGCCTGGATGGCCCGCAGCGCCGCCTCCTGCGTCTCGATGGTGGCCGACGGGACGAGCCGGGCCAGTTCGGCGGGGCTGATGTCGCCCTTGATGAGCAGCGTGTCGGCCGCGTGCCAGGGCAGCACCTCCCACGGCACGAGGAGGAACTGCCCGCCGGCGTAGAACCCGGGCACGGCGTCGATGACGCCCTGGGCGTTCAGGCGTAGGGGTGACAGCCAGGTGAGGTCGAAGGTGCCGCGCGGCCCGAGCGCGGGCGAGACCAGCGCGGACGTGCCGCCGGACAGGGCGGGCAGGCTGATCGGGGCGCCCTCGTTCACCCGCCGCCACTGGGCGAAGTCCACGGCGACGACGTACGGCTGCTCGCCGGTGCCCGTGATCTGCGCGCGGCCGGTCATGGCGGGGGCCACCCGCTCGACGCCGGGCGCGGTGCGTACCCGCTCGATCGTCTCGGGCGTGAGGCCGGCCGCGGTGAGCTTGACGGGCGCGCCCACCTTCTGCCAGGACGCCACCTGCTGGGTGGTGGTGATCCCGTCGTGGATCACCGCGGCGAACACCGACAGGCTCAGCGCGGGCAGCAGGATCAGCACCGGCAGCGCTCCCGTGGCGCGCTGCCTGGCCGCCCTGGCCAGCCCCAGGAACGGCACGGCGGCCCGCCCGCGCGCGGCCAGCCGGACGAGCAGCCGCAGCGGGTAGGGGTGGCAGCGCAGGGTGATCAGCGCGGCGGCGAGCGTCAGCGCGACGGGGATCACCAGCAGGTACGGATCCTGCCGCGCGCTCCCCGACACCCCTCTGGCCCGCAGCAGGTACGCCCCCGCCAGCGCGAGCACGACGACCAGCGCCTCCACCGTGACGCGCCGCGCGGACGGCCGGACCGCGGCCAGGTCGCCGCGCCGCTCGCGCAGTGGGGTGCGGTGGGCGAGCGCCACGCGCGTCCCGGCGAAGGCCACGGTGACGACGACCACGGCCAGGGGCCCGATGTGCACGATCGGCAGCGCGGGCCCCGGCAGCAGGTACGCCGGCGCGTACCCGGCGAGCGCGGCGGGCCCCGTCGTGAGCGCGGTCAGCGCGGTCCCCGCGGCCACCACCTGCCCCAGCGCGGCGCCGCGCGCCCGTGCCAGGGCGAGCGTGCGTTCCATGCGGTCGGTCAGCAGCCGCGCGGCGAGCGCGATGACGCCGAGCGCGACCGCGAACAGCCCGCCGAGCACGAGGTACAGGACGGTCTGGGCGGCGGCGAGCGCGGTCAGGAAGGCGGTGATGAGCTGGGGCAGCCCGGTGGCCAGGCGGTAGCTGATGAGGCCGGTGCCCTGGACGTCCACCTGCCGGCGGAACTCGGCGACCGCGGCGGGGACGCCGGGCGCGGACAGGGCGTTCGCGGCGCGCGGGTCGAGCGGGAACACCCAGCGGTAGGTCAGGTTGCGGGTGGGGTCGGCCAGCGCGGCCAGCCCGGCGTCCGCCATGAGCGTGGTGGTGTGCAGCTCCTCCGGCCCGTCGGCGGGCACGGCGTGGGTGACGTGCAGGACGTCGGCGTCGTGGCCCCAGGCGCGGTCGGCCGGGTCCTTGGCGCGGAAGACGCCGACGATCCGCACGGCCGTGTGCACGCTCTCGCCGAGCAGCCTGGTCTCACCGACGCGCAGCCCCATCCGGGACTCGGCCTCCTCGGCGACGCCCACCTCGATGACGGGGATCGTGCTTCCCGCGTACCGCATGGTGGTGGGCGCGCCCGGGGCACGGCCGCGCACCCAGTCCACGCGCCGGTCGGCGTCGGAGAGCCAGCCGAGGTTGACGAACTCGCGGATCGGGCCCTTCCCCTCGGCGGGCGTGCGGAAGGTCTTGGCGCTGATGTGGCCGCCCGGCCCGGTCAGGGGGCGCAGCGCGGCCGGCACGAGTGCGCGCCAGCGCTGCGCCGCGTACTCGAACTCGGCGCGCGAGTGCAGCTCGCCGGGTTGCTGCGCCGGGGCGCCGGTGACGGTCAGGTCGGCGGCCGTCACGTCGGCCCCGGTCAGCGATCTGCGCAGCGCCTCGTCGTACGACGCCTGCATGGTTCGCGGCAGCCCGGAGACCAGCAGGCAGGCGAGCGCCGTCAGCACGGCGAGCAGCGCGACGGTGCCCGCGTGCGTGCGGACGCCCAGGGGGATCCTCAACGTTCCTCCAAGCTCTGTCCCCGCCACATGCGCTCGGCCAGCCCCGCGACGATCACCGCGAGCACCGCCGTCACCACGGCCAGCAGCACCGCCACGGACCCCCACGGGAGCCGGAACAGCACGTCGGGCGCCACCGCCGCCGCCTGCCCGCTCAGCACGATGCGCGGCACCACCAGGCCGCCGACCGCGACGGCGAGCGCGGTGCCGGACGCGAGCGACAACCCGATGACGAACGCCTGCTCGGTGGCGAGCAGCCCGAACATCTGCCGGGGCCCGGTGCCGAGCGCCCGCAGCACCGCGAACTCGGCCCGCCGCTCCCGCGCCGCGACCACCGCGTTCACCAGGAAGCCGAGCACCGCGAAGCCGAGCGCCGCCGCGAACCCCAGCGTCAGCCCGCCGCGCAGCGCGCCGGCCAGCGGGTCGTCGCGCAGCTTCGCCGCCAGCTCGTGCCGGTCCACGGCGGTGACGTCCCATTGCGGGTTGCGGCGCAGCACCTCCCTGGCGGGCGCCGAGTCGGTGGTGGCGAGCCACCATTCGGTGGCGGGCCTGGACGGCTGCGCGGCGGCCAGCTCGTACGTGTGCAGCGACTCCCAGTCGGCGAGCACGCCCTCCTGCCCGGGGTCACTGGTGGGCAGGCTCGTCACGATGCCCACGACCTCGATCCGCACGACCAGTCCGGAGAAGCGCACCTCCCCGGACTGACCCGTGGTCAGCCTGAGCGCGGCGGCGAGGCCGGACGTGAGCACCACGGGCAGCGGCCTCCGCGCGGCGCCGAGCGCCCCGCTCACCGGAACGTCACCGCCGTCCGCGCTCAGCGCGGTCAGCCGCGGGTCCCCCGCCCCCGCGAGGCCGCGTACGGACAGCGGATAGGTGATCGTGCCCGAGCGGCCCGCGAGCGAGGCCAGGTCGAGCTCGACCGTGTTGGCGCCTTCTCGCAGTTCGCCGAGCGGCAGGTCGTGCCAGACGCCGAGCGCGTCGGACAGCACCAGCCTGCCGGGCCCGGCGGCGCGCGCGTCGGCCCGCACGGTGAGCGCGCGCGGCTTGCCGGGCAGCTCCAACCGTGCGCCCCGATCGCCGGTGATCGCGGCGGCGAGCTGCGGAACCGTCTGTGCCGACAGGTCGGGACGCAGGTGGAGCAGCTCGGGCAGCCGGTCGGCGTCCAGGGCGAGCAGCAGCGCGCTCTCGCCGCCCACGTCGGTCTGCGCGCGGAAGGCGGGCGAGGCGGCGGTGACGCCCGGCAGCGCCGCGAACGCCGTCCCCCGCCCGAGCACCCCCAGCTCAGGCCCCTCGGAAGGCCCGCGCAGCCGCAGGTCGGCGCCCGCCTGGTGGTCGGCCTGGTCGCGGTGCGAGGTCTGCCAGGTGGCGGTGGTGGCCAGGGAGATGACGCCGATCGCGATGGCCAGGGTCAGCAGCAGCGCGGGGCCCGCGTACCTGAGCGGCCGTCTGCTCACCTGCCAGGCGCCCAGCGCGGGCGCGAGGCCGGCGCGGCGGGCGGTGACCCGCTCGGCCAGCCGCGACACGCGCGGCACGAGGCGCAGCCCCAGCAGGCCGCCCGCGAGCAGGGCCAGGGCGGGGCCGGTGATGATCAGCGGGTCGATGCCGAGCCCGCCCGCCGCCGTCGCGGTGACCGGGCCGCCGTAGCGCTGCAGCTGCCAGATCGCCAGCCCGGCCGCCGCCAGCAGCGCCAGGTCGCCGCCCGCGCCGTGGATCAGCGCGCGCCGCAGGCCACGGCCGCGCGCCGACTGCTCCTGCACGTACGTGCGCCGCCCGCCCGCCACCGCCGGCAGCGCCAGCAGCACGGCGGCGGCCGAAGCCACCCCGAACGAGACGAGGTACGCCCCCGCGTCCGGCTCGGTCCGCACCGAAGTCCCGGACAGCAGGCCGATCAGCGCGATCAGCGGCGGCCCGAGCAACGGCGCGACCACCCCGCACGGCAGCGCGATCAGCAGGGCCTCGCCGCCCGCCAGCGCCACCAGCCGGCCCGTGCCCGCGCCACGCGAGCGCAGCAGCGCCGTCTCCATGCGGCGGTGGTCGGTCAGCAGCCGCGCGGTCAGCACCAGCGCGTAGCCGGCCAGCAGCAGGAGCTGCAGCATCGAGATCAGCAGCACCGAGCGGGTCACCAGGGACGCGCTGTCGAGCTGGGTGAGCAGCGCGGGCAGGTCGGTGGCGGTCAGGCAGGTGACGCAGCCCGCCGCCGGCAGCCCGCGGCTCAGCCCGCCGACGGCGGCCGCCAGCGGGCGCAGCCGCTCGGCGGTCAGCGTGCCGAAGCCGGGCTCGGCCGCCCAGACGGCCCTGACGCGGGTGGCGAAGCCGGCGACGAAGGTCTCGGGGGTCACGATGAGGGGCCCGTACGTGGTGTACTCGCCGCGCTCCACGCCCCGGCTCAGCAGCTCTTCACCGGCCCAGCGCTCGCCCACCGGGTCGTCGAGCCGGAAGACGCCGACGACGCGGACCTTGACCGGGTGGCCGTCGCCGCGCGCCTTGGTGACGAACTCCTCGCCGGCCTCGAACCCGGTGGCGGTGGCCGCCGGCTCCGAGATCGCCGCCTCCACCGTCTCTCCCCCGGTCTGCGGCCACCTGCCCGCGACCAGCCTGGCGTGCCGGTCGAGCCCGTCGTGGCTGCCGAAGCGCAGCAGGCCGGGCAGCTCCTCGTCGTCCTCGCCCGGCATGACGTACGAGTCGGAGCGCAGGCTGGTGGTGACGCCGGGCGGCGCTCCGAAGGTCTCGGTCAGCCGGTCGCGGACCAGGCGGTCGTACTGGGGGAAGGTCGTGGCGTCGACCTGGGCGGTGACGGTGACGCTGGTCTGGCGGTAGTGGGCGTCCCGCACCGCCTCGCGTACGCCCGCGCCGGAGACGGCGGCGGCGTACATGGTCATCGCCACCAGCGTGGTCGTCGCCAGGAGGATCGCCCCGAACGCGCCGAGCAGGAGCAACGGCTCATCCAGGGCCCGCTTCACGACCAGCGGCGCCCGCATTCCCGCCTCTCCTTCCCCCGATCCT
The DNA here is from genome assembly GCF_040677005.1 of Nonomuraea sp. NPDC049421. NCBI lineage: Bacteria > Bacillati > Actinomycetota > Actinomycetes > Streptosporangiales > Streptosporangiaceae > Nonomuraea > Nonomuraea sp. NPDC049421. The sequence goes on along the minus strand of NZ_JBFAQA010000005.1, from coordinate 167,580 downwards.
TCTAGACCTTCGGACGCGGGCCCGACCGGCGGCAAGAGCGATCGGCCAGCTGATACGGGAAGGTGATCAGGCGAAGTGCTGTCCGAAATCCGGCGTTGACAGATCTCCGTGAAGATCCGTAGCGTGTCCCGAAAGGCCGAATAATCGGTTTCCCGCGGAAAGGAAAAGCGTGCGACGTAGACTGGCGCGAGCCACCTCGACGCTTATGGCGGCGGCATTCCTGACAGCCGGAATAACCTCCCTCTCAGCCGCTCCAGCGGCGGCCGGAACGACGCAGCAGGCGCAGGCCGCGGCCGGCTGGTCACCGTACAAGAATTACGCGACCTACGCCGCGTGCGCCCGCGAGGGCGGCGAACTGCTGAACGCCGGAATCATCAAGGACTGGGACTGCTCGTGGGACAGCCCTTATTGGCTGCTGAGCGTCTACCGCTGAGAAGATGAAACCCGGTCAGGGCGGCGGAGCACCTTTCGCCGCCCTGACCGGGACCTTTTCCGCACCTATTCGATGCGTACGCGCAGGATCCAGAACGGGCTGTCCCAATCGCACCTGTAGGCGATGACGACGCCGCCGCCGAGCATTTCCCTGCCCTGCTGGCGGCAGGCCTCATAGTCGAGATAGTTCTTGTAGTCCACCCATACGGCGGCCGGGGCCGCGACATTCGACGTGCGGGTGGTCTCTGCTTGTGCGGAGGTGGTTGCGAGGAAGGTGCCTCCCGCCGTCAGAAATCCTGTCGCGAGGAGGATCGAAGCGACTTTCGCCAGTCTGCGTCGCACACTTTTCCTTTCCGCAAGGCGTTCAAGAACGCCCTAAATTTCGGCCTTTACCCGACACGCTACGGATCTTGCCCGAAGGGTGTCAATACCGAAATGTCGCCATAACGGGCGACCGCAAGTGACCCCTGTCCACTCCCCGCTCGGGGCGCAGGTCAGCGGGGGGCCGCGGCGTTCAGCGGGGCGGCGGCGTTCAGCAGGGCCGCGGCGTTCAGCGAGGGGCGGCGGCGTCCGGCGAAGAGGTGGCGTCGTCCGGCGAAGGAGTGGCGTCCGGCGAAGGAGTGGCGTCCGGCGAAGGAGTGGCGTCCGGCGCAGGAGTGGCGGCGCGTTCCGCCACGCCGCGCAGTACTTCGACGAGCAGCCCGCGCTCGGACTCCGGCAGCGACCCGAAGAGGTGGCCGCCGATCCGGTCGGTGGCCTGCCGCGCCGCCGCGAGCGTCCGCTCACCCTGGGGCGTCAGCACGATGCAGTAGGCCCGCCGGTCCTGCGGCGCCCGCTCGCGGGCGACCAGCCCGCGAGCCTCCAGCTCGTCGATGAGCCGGACCATCGCGGACTTGTCGATGCGCAGGCGGTCGATGAGATCACGCTGGCTGACCGGGCCGTACATCGGGAGCGCGAGCAGCACGGCGAATGTGCGGACATTGAGACCCAGCGGGCGCAGCGCCTGGTTGAGCCGCTCCCGGCTCTGGTTGTGCACCTCGGCCAGCAGCATCCCGAGCCCCACGTGGTCGGCGGCGGGGCCGCCCTCTCCGGCCAGGAAGCGCTCGAGCAGATCTTGGAGCATGCGGCCCACTGTAGTCCCATCCGATATAGTCTCACAGTGAGATTATCTCGCAGGGGTTCAAATATTCGCCGACCAGGAGAGATCCTCATGCCCGAGCCGACCCGCAGCCGCACACGCCAGGCCACGGCCCGGCAGGACGCGCCGCGCCCGCTCCCCCGCCACGCGGGAGGACCGCGATGACCGGGGCGGGCCAGGTGATGGTCGCCTCGCAGGTGGCCAAGACCTACGGATCAGGCGACGGCGCGGTCAACGCGCTGCGCGGGGTCTCGGCCGCGTTCGTCCGCGGCGAGTTCACCGCGATCATGGGCCCGTCGGGCTCGGGCAAGTCGACGTTCATGCACTGCCTGGCCGGTCTTGACGTGGTGACGTCCGGCACGATCAGGGTCGGCGAGACCGACCTCACCCAGCTGTCCCGCACCCGGCTCACCGAGCTGCGCCGCGACCGCATGGGCTTCGTCTTCCAGTCGTTCAACCTGCTGCCGATGCTGACCGCCGAGGAGAACATCAGGCTCACCGGCCGGCTGGCGGGCCGTGACGTGGAGCCCGGCTGGTTCGACACGATCGTGGACGCGCTCGGCCTGCGCGGCCGGCTGAGCCACCGGCCCTCGGAGATGTCCGGCGGCCAGCAGCAGCGGGTCGCCGTCGCGCGGGCGCTGCTGACCAGGCCGGAGGTGCTGTTCGCGGACGAGCCGACCGGGAACCTGGACTCGAACTCCAGCGCCGAGGTGCTGAGCTTCCTGCGCGCCGCCGTGGACGACTACCAGCAGACGGTGGTCATGGTCACCCACGACCCGGCCGCCGCCGCGTACGCCGACCGGGTGCTGTTCCTGGCCGACGGGATGATCGTGGACGAGCTGGCCGGGCCCACCATCGACGCCGTGCACGCCCGCATGCGCAAGATCGAGGGCTGAGCGTCATGGGCAACCCGTTGTGGCTGATCGCGCGCCGCACGTTCGCCGAGGGCTGGGTGCGGCTCACCGCCACGCTGCTGGCGGCACTGGGCTCGATCGCGCTCATCGCGGGCTCGACGCAGTTCGCGCTGCGCGCGCAGGAGGCGGTGGCCGGCAGCGACGCCACCGAGTACGCCAACGCCGACGTGCTCGTGCAGGGCGGCACCGTCGATCCCGCCGACCCGTTCGCGCCGCCGGACGGCCGGATCCAGCTCGACCGGCTCGCCTCCCGGCCCGGGGTGGCCGCGGCGGCCGGTGACGCCACGGTCGCGGTGACGGCCGCCCGCGCCGACGGGCAGGCGATCATGGCGGCGGCCGAGGGCCGTACGCTGCTGCGTCCCTGGGTGGCCGATGCGCGGCTGAGCCCGTACCGGCTGGAGGCGGGCCGCGCGCCGGCCGCCGACGGCGAGGTGGTGGTCATCCGGCACCTGGCGCGCGCCGGCGAGCTGGGCGTCGGCGACCCGCTGACGCTGACGCTGCCGCGCGAGACCCGCCAGGTGCGGATCTCCGGCATCGTCAGTGTCCAGGACCGCGGCGCGGTGGCGGCGGGCGACCTCGTGCTGGCGCCGCCCGAGACCGTGCGGCAGGCCGCGATGCTGCCGCCGGGCAGCTGGCAGGGCGTCTGGCTGAAGGCCGCTCCCGGCGTGTCCGCCGACCGGCTGCGCGACGAGGTCTCCCGCGAGCTGGGCGACACGGCCACCGTACGCACCGCGGCGTCCGTACGGGCCGCGCAGACCGCGGCGGCGGCGGGCGAGGGCGCCTCGATCGCCGGCGTCGTCGGCATGCTCGCCTCCGTGGCGATCTTCGTCGGCCTGTTCGTGGTGGCCAACACCTTCGGCACCCTCGTCAGGCAGCGCACCAGGCGGCTCGCGCTGCTCGGCGCGATCGGCGCCACGCCCCGCCAGATCGGCCGGCTCATCCGGCTGGAGGCGCTGGTGCTGGGCACGGTCGCGGCGCTGGGCGGCGTGGCCGCCGGCTTCCCGCTGGCCGAGCTGATCATCTGGCTGTTCGCCAAAGACGGCTTCGACGTCTCCGCGTCCGACCCGCAGTTCGGCCTCGCCGCGCTGCTCGTGCCCGCCGCCGCCGGGATCCTCGTCACCCAGGCCGCCGCCTGGCGGGCGGCCCGCCGCGCCGGGGCGGTCTCGCCCATCGAGGCGCTGCGCAGCACCGTCGCCGAGCCGGTCGAACGCCGCTGGCCCCGGCTGCTGCTCGCGGGCGGGCTCTTCGCCGCCGCCCTCCTGTTCTGCGGGGTCGCGGTGGCGGTGCGGATCAGCGACACGCCTGGCTCGGACCGCACGTTCGCGATCACGCTGATGGTGCTCTTCGCGTCGATGCTGGGCGTGACAGGGCTGGCCGTGCTCACCCCGTTCTTCGTCGGGCCGCTCGGGGGTCTGGTGGGGCGGGTCGGCACCGTGGTCAGCGGGGAGACCGGGCGGCTCGCGCGGGCCACGATCACGCGCAGCCCGCGCCGGGTCTCCTCGGCGGCCTCGTCGCTGATGCTCGGCGTCGCGCTGGTCGCCTCGCTGGTGCTGGTGACGATGTCGGTGCACGACCGGTTCATCGAGGCGGGGCGGCAGGTGATGGTCGCCGAGCACGCGATCGCCTCGACCGCGCGGACCGCGGAGGGCGCGCCCGCGCCGCTGGCCCGCGACGTCGCGGCCAAGGTCGCGAACGCGCCCGGCGTGTCGGCGAGCGCGCTGCTGACCCAGAGCGAGGTCACGCTGGTGTCGCCCGGCGGCGCCGAGCCGTACCGCTTCCTGGTCAGCGGTGCCGAGCAGAGCGGCCTGCGCGAGGTCCTGCGGCTGGGCGGCAGGCCGCCCGTCCTGCGCGACGGGGAGATCGCGCTGGCCTCGACCGTGATGAAGGAGCGGGGGCTGCGGCGCGGCCAGGACATCGTGGTACGCGGCCTCCAGGGCCGGGTCACGCTCAAGATCGCGGGCTCCTACCACGACCCGTCCCACCTGTTCGCCGACCAGGCACTCGTGGCCCCGGCGACGATGGACCGGCTCGACACCAACGCGGCCACGCTGGCGGTGCTCGTCCGCGGGGGCTCCGCGCAGGCGCTGCAGAGCGCTCTGTCCGGGGTGCCGGGGGTGCGGGTGCTCGACAGGGACGCGTACGTGGACGCCGCATCGCAGTCGCAGACCAGGGCGCTGCGCTCGACGTACAGCTTCGTCGGTATGGCGCTGCTGCTGGCCCTGTTCGGCATGGCGACCACGGTCTCGATGAGCGTGGTCGAGCGCACCCGCGAGTTCGGGCTGCTGCGTGCCGTCGGCGCGACCGTGCGGCAGGTACGCGGGATCGTCCGCTGGGAGGCGGCCACCGTGGTCGTGCTGGGCACGCTGCTCGGCCTGGTGATCGGCATCGGGACCCTGGGGCTCCTGTACGTCACCAGCGGCAGCTCGTTCCTGCGCCCGGCGCCGCCGTGGTGGCTGTTCCTGGCGCTCCTGGCGGGCGCGGCGGTGGCGACGCTGCTCACCTCGGCGCTGCCCGCGCGCCGGGCGGCGAACGTGCCGGTGCTGGAGGCCGCCAAAGCCGAGTGAACGGCGGGTGAGACGTCGACAGGACACGCCAAGGACCGGCTCCTCTCGCACGGGAGCCGGCCTTTGGCGTCGTGGGGTGACGTCGCGGGGGGTTACAGGACCAGGCCGACGAGGGCGCAGTTGACGATCAGGGCGAGGGTGGACAGGGCGGTGCGCGCCCGGTTCCACGAGCCCCACTGCCGCCGGGGGTCGCGCTGCGCGAAGTCGTCGGGCAGGTGGTCGGGGTCGAGGGTGCGTACCCACCGGTTCACCGGCACGTTCTTCGTCACCGAGATCGCGATCGTGCCGAGGCAGAGCGCGGCCGCCACCAGGTACAGCACCCGCGCCGCCGTGACCTCGGCCAGCAGGGCGAGCGCGAGGTCGCCGAGCGTGGTGAGCAGCAGGCAGGCGGGCATGAACGGGTCGAACCTGGTCGAGAAGAACGCGTGCGCGTGCACGTAGCGGTCGGGTGGCAGGCTGTCCAGCAGCGGCCAGCCGCCCATCTGGGTGCCGAGCAGCACCCCGGCGGCCAGCCCGTTGGCCAGCAGGACGAGCGGGACGACGATCTCCAGCACGAGCTCCTCCAAACGGTCAGCCTGCCACCGGCCCTCGCGTCCGCACCGCTCAGCGGGCGGCCGCGGCGGCCTCCACCTTCTGCTTGATCAGTGCCATCTGCACGGGGGTGTTGCGGTTGAGCCGCGCCTGCATCGTCGCGTCGTCGACCGGCGCCTCCGCCTTCATCTCGAAGTCCTGCACCCAGCGCATGCGCACGCCGCCGTCCTCCTGCAGGTACTCCCAGTAGATCCACATGTACTTGAACGGCCCGGTCTCCACCCGCTGCGAGCGGACGGTCTTCGTGGCCTCGTCGGGGCGCCTGGCCGACACCCAGCTCCACACCTTGCCGTTCTCGTCGGGGTGCAGCGCGAGCCTGAACAGGATCGTGCCGTCACGGTCCGAGAGGATCTTGGCCTCCGAGTACTCGCTGAACAGCTCGGTCCAGGACTCGATGTCGTTGGTCATGTCCCAGACGAGCTGCATGGGAGCGTTGACGACGATCTCGTTGTCGGTGTGCCCGGCCATGTCACGCACCCGCCTTCGCCGTCAGCAGCGAGTTGACGTAGTCGATCGCCTTGGCCGGCGTCGGCATGTCCAGCACAGCCTCGTCGCTGATCTGGACGCCGTAGCGGCGCTCCACCTGGCTGCACAGCTCCAGCAGGGCCAGCGAGTCGTAGCCGAGGAAGGCGAACTCCGTGTCGGCGATGTCGCCGTCGAGGTCGGCCTCGTCGACGCCGCCCATCTTGCGCAGGATGTCCTTCAGTTCGTCCATGTCGAAGGCGCTCATTGCAGTTTCTCCATTCGGTCGGCCGCGCCATGTTCCGGCGCTTTCTGACTTCTCATCCGGCTTTGCGCCGCGGTGCCCGGCGCGGTCAGGCGAGCACCACGGCGACGGCGTTCACCGTCACGCCCATCAGGGCGAGCGCGGTGCGCAGCAGGTGCCAGCGCCGCCACAGCGGGCGGGGGTCGCGCCAGTCGGGCGGCACCTTGTCCGGGTCGAGGGCCTTGACCACCCGGTTGATCGGGACGTTGCAGAAGTGCGAGACCACCGACACCCCGAGCAGCAGGACGGCGGCCGTGGCGAACAGCGCGGCCGGCTCGGCCCTGGTCAGCACCGCGAGCACGATGTCGAGGACCATCGAGGTCAGCACGATGATCGGCATGGTCGGGTCCCACCGGCGGCCCACGAGCTGGTGGGTGTAGACGTAGCGGTCGGCCGGCATGGCGAAGAGCGCGGGCAGCACGCTCAGCGCGACCGCGAACAGCACTCCGGCCACCACCCCGCTCCCCACCAGCGCCGCCACGGCCAGCAGATCCGTGATCACGGCCCTTGACCTCCGCCGTCCGTGGCCGGCTCGGCGGGGGTGGGGATGCGATCGCCGCGTGACACCGGGTCGGCGGGCGTGGGGAGGTCGGCGGGGGGTGTCGGTTCGGCGACCGTGGCGGCGTCGTCGTCGCCGCGGCCGGCCTCCAGGACGGCGGTGTAGCGGTCGAGGGCGCTCGCCGTCACCGGCAGCTCGGCCCCGTGCGCCTGCGCCTCCTGGATCGCCAGGCGAAGGTCCTTGTGCATGAGCGTGGCGCGGAAGGCCGCCGGCCGGTACGTCCGCCCGCGCATGAACTGCGCGCGGAACGACAGCACCGGCGAGCGCCAGCCGCTGCGCTCGAAGACGTCCAGCAGCACGCCCCGATCGACGCCCATGGCCTCGACGAACGTCACCGCCTCCGCGAGCCCGATGATCTGCACGCCCAGCATCAGGTTGAACGCCAGCTTCAGCGCGCTCGCGTTCCCGGTCGGCCCGAGCACGCGGACGTCCTGCCCGATGGCCTCCAGCACGTCGCGCACGTCGGCCACCGCCGCGTCCTCACCGGCGGCGAAGACGCGCAGCTCGCCCTTCGCGGCCATCGCCGGGTTGCCGAGCACGCACGCCTCGACCCGCCGCACCCCCGCCTTCGCCAGCCGCGCTTCGGCGTCCACGGCGAAGGCCGGGGTGACCGTCGAGGTGTCCACGACGACCGCGCCGGCCGGCAGCCGCCCGTCCAGCGCGCCGAACAGCACCTGCTCCACGGCCGCCTCGTCGGCCAGGCTGAGCAGCACGACCTCGGCGCCGGCCACCGCCTCGGCCGGGGTGGCCGCGATCGCGGCCCCCGCCTCGCGCAACGGCACGGCCTTGTCAGGACTCCGGTTGTACGCGGTGACGCGCGCACCCGCGGCGACGAGGGCCCGCGCCATGCCCGCGCCCATGCCGCCCAGCCCGAGCACCGCGATCGACGTCGGCCGCTCGCTCATCGCTGCGCGGAGTGGGTCTCGACGGACAACTGGGAGATGCAGCGCATGACGGCGTCGCGGAAGTACCGGCCGAACCCGGCCTCGTCGCCGGTGTCCCGCTGCTCCTGGAGGTAGGGGGCGAGCTGGTCCTCGATCAGGTGCACGCCGCGCTGCTTCGCCATGTGGCGGGCGATGGCGGCGAACTCGCCCTCGTAGTGGATGATCCGCACCATCACGTCGTCCTTGATGAAGACCGCGGTGCCGAGCAGCCGGCCGGCGTCGGCGCCGTCGTCGCCGGCGAACACCGGGGTGTCCACCCGCTGGAAGCCGGCGAAGATCTCGGCGATCTCGTCCTCGTAACCCGGTTTGACCCGGTAGGTGATGGCCGCGTACGGCATGGCGTCCTCCTTCTCAATCGTCGGCGCGGGCTCAGCCGAAGGCCACTTCGGCGATCAGGTCGAGCTGGCCGGCATCGGACGTACAGGGGATCAGCATGAGCTCGTCGCACCCGGCGGCGGCGTAGCCGTCGATCGTCTCGCGCAGCCGGGTGTCGTCGGTGATGACGTTCTCGGCCAGGAAGCGGGCCTTCTGGCCGGTGTAGGCGTAGTAGTCGAGCAGGTAGCGGCCGCCGGCCTGCCTGCGGTCCGCGCCGGGTGCGACGTAGGCGAGCGCGCCCAGCCGGGGCTGGTCGGTGCGGCCCGCGTCGGCCCAGCACTTGCGTACGGTGGCGGCGACCTCGGCGTACCGGTGCAGCGGGGTGCTGCCGGAGATCCAGCCGATGCCGTACCTCGCGGCGCGCGCCATCGAGGCGGCCGAGTTGCCGCCGACCCAGAGCGGGATCCCGCCGCGCTGCGGGCGCGGACCCACGCCGGGGACCTTCCCCGACCACACCCGCTCCATCTCCTCCAGCACCGCGTCGAGGCGGCGCCCGCGCCCGCCGTACGGCACGCCGGTCGCGGTGAAGTCGTCCTCCCTGCCGCCCGCGGCGACGCCGACGACCAGCCGGCCGCCGGACAGCCGGTCCACGCTGGCCAGCTGCTTGGCCAGCAGCGTCGCGCTCGGCCGGTACGCGGCCAGCAGGATCGTGGGCGCCAGCGTGATGCGCTCGGTCACGGCCGCCGCGGCGGCCAGCGTCACCACGGTGTCGTAGCTGTCGTAGACCAGCCGGTCGAGCACGGCCAGCGTGCTGAAGCCGAGCCGGTCGGCCCGGCGGGCGAACTCGGCCAGCTCCCTGCCGTCCGTGCCGGGAACGGTGCTCGGCGCGCCGACTCCGATGTCCATGGGTCTCCCGCCCGCCGCTCAGATCCCGCCGTCCACGTTCAGGGTCACGCCGCTGATGTAGCGGGAGGTGTCGCCCGCCAGGAACAGCACCGCGCCGGCCACGTCGTGCGGCCGGCAGAGCCGCCCGAGCGCCGTGATCGACACGATCCGCTCGACGACCTGCGGCGGCAGCCCCGCACCCGGCTCGGTCTCGGTGAGCCCAGGCGCGACCAGGTTGACCCTGATGCCGCGGGCGCCCAGCTCCTTGCACAGCCCCCGGGTGAACCCGATGAGCGCCGCCTTCGAGGCGGAGTAGTGCACGCCGTTCATCCGCCCGCGCAGCGCCGCCGACGCGCCGATGTTGATCACCGAGGCGCCGTCGGCCAGCAGGTGCAGCATCGACTGCGTGACGAGGTAGGCGGAGGTCACGTTGTGGTCGAGCAGCCGCTGCCACTCCTCGCCCGAGATCTTGGCGAACGGGGCCGCGCCGTCCACGCCGACGTTGTTGACCAGGACGTCGAGCCCGCCGAGCTCGGAGTCCACGGTGCCGGCCAGCCGGCGGGCGTCCGCGGAGTCGGTCACGTCGGCCCGCACCACCCGGCTGCGGTCGCCGAGCTCCTTCAGCTCCCTTGCGAGGGTGTCGGCGTCCTCGCCCTCGGTGTGATGACATGCCAGAACGTGTGCGCCGGCCTGCGCGAAGGCGAGGACCGTGGCACGACCGATGCCCCTGGTCCCACCGGTCACCAGCACGCGCTTGCCGCGTAGCCCTTGATCCACCAGACCATTCCTCTCGCTGCGACGTACGGCTCGGCCCATCGTGCAGGCACCGGCTGGTCCGCCCCTCGATTCCCGGTCGAGGCAGGGCGGCGCCGCCGTCGCGCTCCAACCGGCTTCGAGCCGGTCTCCACCTCGCGATGGAAGCGTCGCGAGCGACCCGGCACGACCGTCGGCCAGGGCTGCGAGAAAGGAAGTCACGTATGACGGGCATCGCTCCGGACGTCACCACCCCCACCGGGCTCATCCGGCTGTGCAACGCCTTCTGCGAGGCCAAGGCCCTGCTCACCGCGGTGGAGCTGGACCTGTTCACCGTCCTGCACGACAACCCGGCCACCGAGGAGGAGCTGCGTGAGCGGCTCGGGCTGCACGGCCGCGGCCTGCGCGACTTCCTGCACCTGCTGACCGCGCTCGGCCTGCTGGAACGCCACGGCGACGGCTTCCGCAACGCCGCCGGCGCGGACCAGTATCTGGTGCGCGAGCAGCCGACGTACGTCGGCGGGTTCATGCGCAGGACCAACGACAACCTCTACCCGGCCTGGGGCAAGCTGTCCGAGGCCCTGCGCACCGGCGAGCCGCAGGCCAAGGGCGACTTCCAGGACGTCCTGCGCGACCCGAAGATCCTGGGCCGGTTCATCCACATGATGGACGCGCTGACCCAGGTGCTCGGGCCGCAGCTCATCGAGGCGTTCGACTTCTCGGGCCACGCGACGCTGCTCGACGTCGGCGGCTGCCGGGGCAACCTGGCCGGCCAGATCACCAAGGCGCACCCCGACCTGACCGGCACCGTGTTCGACCTGCCGCAGATGGAGCCGTTCTTCGACGAGCACATGGCAGGACTGGGCCTGACCGAGCGGATGAGCTTCCACGGCGGCGACTTCTTCAAGGACCCGCTGCCGCGCGCCGACGTCGTGGTCCTGGGGCACGTGCTGCACGACTACGACGAGGAGAGCCGCCGCTTCCTGGTGGAGAAGGCCGGCGCGGCGGTCAAGCCGGGCGGCGCGCTGGTGATCTACGACCGCATGCTCGACGAGGGCCCCGCCCTGATCGAGAACCTGGTGATCAGCCTCGACATGATGCTGGTCACCGAGGGCGGCTCGGAGTATCCGGTCGAGGAGGTCAGGCAGCACGCCGCGGCGGCCGGTTTCACCGCGCTGGAGCACCGGCCGCTCGGCGACTTCGACACGCTACTGGTCTGCCGCAGAGGCTGAGGGCTCCGGGTTCCTGGGCACCGCGAACTGGGTGATGCAGCGCAGCCGGCTGGCGTTGAAGGTCTTGGTGAAGCCCTCGACCGTGCCGGTGTCGCGCGGCCTGTTCAGGTAGGGGGCGAGCTTGCGCTCGACCTCTGCCACGCCCGGCTGGGTGGCCATGAATTTGATCACCGCGTCGAGGTCGCCCTCGTACTCGATGAACCGCACCAGCATGCTGTCCCTGATGAACACCGCGGTGGCGAGGATGCGGCCGGCCTGGCCGCCGTCGGCCCCGGGGACGACGTTCCCGGACGGCCGCCGGAAGTTCGCGAACACCTCGGCGACCTCGTCCTCGTGTCCGCCCTTGATGTCATAAGTGATCGCCGTGTACGGCATGGCAACTCCTCGGGAGATCGTGAACGTGGGTCCCCAGGATGCGCGGCGAGGCTCGAAACGCCCTCGCGAACCGCTCGGCCGGAAGGCCCGGCCCGCGCTCCATGCCGGTTTGATCCGCCCTTGAGCCGCCGGTGGCAGCCTGCCGGGCATGGCAGGCCCCTGACCGGCCCGAAGGCGGCGGAAACGACCTGTCACCCAGAAGGAGGAATCGGGATGACCACGACCTCGACCGACCGCGTACCGGCGCAGGGTCCCGGCGAGGAGCAGCAGGAACTGCTCATGATGCTGGCCGGCAAATGGGTGGCGGGCACGTTGAACGTGCTCGCCCGCCTCGGCGTCGCCGACCTGCTCGCCGACGGCCCGTGCGGCGTCGAAGACCTGGCCGCGCGGACCGACAGCCACGCGCCCACGCTGCACCGGTTCCTGCGCGCCGCCGCGTCCGTCGGCGTGTTCGCCGAGCGCGGCGACGGGCGTTTCGAGCTGACGCCGAAGGCGCAGTACCTGCGCAGCGACGTGCCGGGCTCGCTCAGGTACCTCGCCTACTTCTACGGCGAGACCACCGTGTGGAACTGCTGGGGCTACGCCTACGACACCGTGCGCACCGGCGAGCCCAACGGCCGCAAGCTGCGGGAGGGCAAGAACTTCTTCGAGTACTTGGAGCAGGAGGCTCCCGAGTTCGCCGCCGCGTTCCACAAGGCCATGTCGGAGCTGAACGAGAGCCGCGCGCCGAAGATCGCCGACTCCTTCGACTTCGGGCGCTTCGCCACCATCGCCGACATCGGCGGCGGCCAGGGCCGGTTCCTGTCGGCCATCCTGCGCCGCTACCCGGACTCGCGGGGCATCCTGTTCGACATCGAGACCGCCATCGCGACGGCGCCGCCGGTGCTCGCCGCGCAGGGCGTCGCCGACCGGGTCGAGCTGGTCAGCGGCAGCTTCTTCGACGAGGTGCCGTCGGGCGCGAACGCGTACACGCTGAAGGCCGTCATGCACGACTGGGCGGACGCCGAGTGCAGCAAGGTGCTGGGCAGGATCAGGCAGGCGATCGGCGACGACGCCGACGCCCGCGTGCTGATCGTGGACGGCGTCGTCCCGGAGGGCAACGACCCCCACTACATCAAGCTGATGGACATCTCGATGGCGGTCACCAACGGCGGCCGGGAGCGGACCGTCGCCGACTGGACGCGGCTCGTGGAGGAGTCGGGTTTCGAGGTCGTCGACATCCACCCGACGGAGCCGCCCCACAGCATCGTCGAGGCCCGGCCGGTGTGAGCCGCATGATCAGGAAGGTGACCAGATGAGCAGCGAACAGCCGGTACCGTACCCGTTCCCGCGCCCCTCCCCCCTCGACGTGCCCGCCGAGCTGACGGACCTGCGCGAGCGTCCCGTGCTCCCCGTGGTGCTGCCGAGCGGCGACCGGGCGGTGCTGGTCACGCGGTACGAGGACGTGCGGTCCGTGCTGACCGACCACCGGGTCAGCCGCAATCTCAACCGCCCCGACGCGGCCCGCATGACCTCGAACAACAAGATGTTCCAGGACGAGCGGATGGACCCCGACCCGCCTGAGCACACCAGGGTCAGGCGGCTGGTGATGAAGGCGTTCACCGCCACCATGGTCGAGAACCTGCGCCCCAAGGTGCAGGAGATCGTGGACGAGCTGGTGACCAAGATGGAGAACGGGCCGTGCCCGGCCGACGTGTCGGAGGCCGTCGCGTTCCCGCTGTCCATCCGGGTCATCTGCGACCTGCTGGGCGTGCCCGCCGAGGACCAGGACCGCTTCCGCGGCTGGACGGACCGGTTCCTGTCCACCGGCAAGTACTCGGGGCCCGAGATCGGCGCGGCGATGCGCGAGATCAGCGCGTACATGGGGGCGCTGATCGAGAAGCGGCGGGCGAACCCCCGTGACGACCTGATCAGCGCGCTGACGCAGGTCCACGAGGACGACGACACCCGCCTGAGCGAGTACGAGCTGCACTGGTGGTGCCGGCTGCTCCTGCTGGTCGGCTACGAGACCACGGCCAGCCAGATCGGCTACATGGTGGCGAAGGTGCTGGCCCATCCCGACCAGCTCGCCAAGCTGCGCGCGGACCTGTCGCTGGTGCCGTCGGCGGTGGAGGAGGTGCTGCGCTTCAAGCTGCTCAACGGCTCGCTGTCGATGCTCCGCTACGTCACCGACGACATCGAGGTGGGCGGGGTGACGGTGCCGAAGGGCACGAGCATCATCCCGGCGGTCGAGTCGGCGAACTGGGACGAGAGCGTGTTCTGCTGCCCGCACGAGTTCGACGTGGCGCGGCCGTCCAACTACCACCTGACGTTCAGCGTGGGGCCGCACTTCTGCATCGGCGCCTCGCTGGCCCGGCTGGAGCTGCAGATCGTGCTGGACACGCTGCTGCGCCGCTTCCCCGACCTGCGGCTCGCCGTGCCCGCGGCCGAGCTGGGCCGCAGTGAGGGGACGCTGATCGGCGGGCTGCTGAGGATCCCGGTGGAGTGGTGAGCATGCGCGTGACGGTGGATCGTGACACGTGCTGCGGCAGCGGCCTGTGCGTGGCCGCCGTGCCGCAGGTGTTCGGCCACGACGACGAGACCGTGGTCGTGGTACGCGAGCCGGAGCCGCCGGCCGCCCTCGCCGACCTCGTCCGCGAGGCGGCCAGGCGCTGCCCGACGGGCACGATCCGGCTCCTCGAGGCACGTGCGGGCGACTGATCGGGGCCCGGCATGAAGCGGCCGCCGGCGGATGTACCGCCGGCGGCCGCCTCGTCTCCGGCCCGCGCCGAGCCGGACGCTCCTGCCCCTGGCTCAGCCGGCCAGAAGTTTCGCCTCCAGGTCCGGGTCCAGGTCGGCCGGGACGTGGTCCGCGCGATAGGCGCTCTGGGAGCTCTCCGGCACGTCGCCGCCCACGTCGCGCAACCAGGCCCAGGTGTCGGCCACGGTCTCCTCGACAGGACGGCAGCGCAGCCCGGCCGCCACCGCCTTGGACACGTCGGTCCTGTGCAGCAGCTCGTACATGTCGCCGGGCGGCAGCCAGCCCGGCAGATCGACCCACGGCCGGATCCCCGCCGCCAGGATCGGCTCGGGGTCGACCCAGCGCAGTTCGGCGCCGGCGCCGGTGACCTCGGCGCAGGCGGTGACGAACGCCTCCATCGTGGCGTGGTCCGGCGGGCACACGAGGTTGTAGGCGCCGTGCAGGCCGCGGCCCGCCGCGTCCAGGACGAAGGCGGCCAGGTCGCGGGCGTCGATGTACTGCAGCGACGAGGTACGCGGCCCCGGCGCGAGCTGGACCCCGCCCCGGGCGGCGCGCCGCAGCCACCACGGCACCCGCCCCGAGTTCTCGCGGGGCCCGAAGATCAGGCCGGGCCGCACTCGCAGGGCTCGCTCACCGAGCGCCCGCTCCGCGGCCACCTCCCCGCCCGCCTTCGCGTCCCGGTAGCCGATCTCCTCGCCGTCCGGCGAGCCGGCCACCACCGGCCGCTCCTCGGTGAGCGGCGCGGGCACGGGGAAGTCGTAGATGCCGCGGCTGGAGACGTAGGTGTAGTGGCCGATCCGGCCGTCCAGCAGCCGCAACGTGTCGCGGACCACCCGGGGAGGGCCCGACCACGTGTCCACCGCCGCGTCCCACTCGCCGTCCGCGAGTGCCCGCATGCCGTCGGGCAGGCCGCGGTCGCCCTCCAGCGCCCGCACGCCGGGCGGCGGCGCGTGCCGCCCCCGGTGGAACACCGTGACCTCCCAGCCTCTGGCCAGCGCCGCCTCGGCCACGGCGCGGCCGACGAACTCCGTACCGCCAAGCAGGAGAATGCGCATCCGATCCTCATTCCGTTGGACGAGAGAGCGTGCCGACCCGCACCGCTCCCGACGGGCACAGCCGCTCCGCGCGCAGCGCCTGGTCCATGGCCTGTCCCGAGGGCGTCTCCGTGAGCACCACCACCAGGCCGTTCTCGTCCTGGTCGAAGACGCCCGGCGCGGTCAGCGCGCACATGCCCGCGCCGACGCACACCCGCTGGTCACCCACGACGCTCATGCCGCTCCCCCTCTCACCACGTCACCGGCAGCGCGTCGATGCCCTGGATCGCGCCGGGCGGGCGGGGGGCCAGCTCCTCGGCGGGCACCGTCATGCGCAGGGTGGGGATGCGCTGCCACAGCGCGGTCAGCGCGATCTGCAGCTCCAGCCTGGCGAGGTTCTGGCCGAGGCACTGGTGCCTGCCGTAGCCGAAGGCGATGTGCCCGCCCGCGTCGCGGCTCGGGTCGAAGACGTCGGGGTCGGTGAAGACGCCGGCGTCCCTGTTGGCGAGCGAGCCGGGGATCAGCACGCCCTCCCCCGCCTTGATCACCACGTCGTCGATCTCGATGTCGGCGGTGGCGACCCGCAGGTTCGCGCTGTCGGCGATCGACTGGAAGCGCAGCAGCTCCTCCACGGCGGGCGCGATCGCCTCGGGGTTCGCGCGGATGGCGGCGAGCTGGTCGGGGTTCTCCATCAGCGTGACCGCGCCCAGCGAGATCATCGCCGCGGTGGTCTCGTGGCCGGCGATGAGCAGCGACATGGCCGCGAGCGCGAGGTCGTCGTCGCCGATCCTGCCGGTGCCGGCCAGCCGCCCGATGAGCCCGGCGCCGTCGGGGGTCTTCTTGTACTCGGTGACCAGGTGCTCGAAGTAGGCGAGCAGTTCGGCGCCCGCCTGGCGGCCCTCGGCGGTGTCGAACGTGCGCACCAGCCGGCGGATGGCGTCCTGGAAGAAGTCGCGGTCCTCCCAGGGGGCGCCGAGCAGCCGGCAGATCACCCGGAAGGGCACGGGCAGGGCGAACTCCCGGTAGAGGTCGGCCGGCGGGCCGTGCTCCAGCATGTCGTCGAGTGACTCGTGCACGATGCGCTCGATGTCGGCGCGCCGCTCGCGCACCTTCTTCAGCGTGAAGTCCGGCAGGAACATCCGCCGCTGCTCGTCGTGCTCCGGCGGGTCCATCCCGATCAGCGCCTGGCGCTTGCGCTCGGTCAGCAGCTTGACCTGCACCGAGATGACGGGAAAGCCTGGACGCCTGCGGTCGGACGACAGCCTCGGGTCCTTGAGCAGCGTACGGGCCTGGTCGTAGCGGGTCACCAGCCACGCGAGCTGCCCGGCGTGGGTCGTCACCCGGCGCAGCGCCGGTCCCCCGCGCAGCTCCGCGTACGCCGGGGGTGGAAGGTGGGGGCAGACGCGCGCCTGGGGAAAGGCGGGCGGTGCTGTGGTCATCGTCTCTCCTGCTCCGTGTCCTGAACGGCCGGGCGGCTCAATGGCCCCCGGCCACGTGGATCACCTGACCGCTGACGTTCCCGTTGGCCTCGGACGCCAGGAACAGCACGGTGTTGGCGACGTCCGCGGGTGTCGACACCTTGCCGACGGGACGGTCCTGGTTGAGCATGCGCTTGATCTGTACGTCGTCCAGCTCGGCGAACCTCGCCTGCTTCTCCTCGGGGAAGCGGCGCAGGAAGCCCCTGCTCACCGTGGCCCCCGGGGCGACCACGTTGACGAGGATCCCGTCGGGCGCCAGCTCGGTGGCCAGCGTGCGGCCCAGGCCGTGCAGCGCCATCTTGCTCGACACGAACGCCTCGTCCCCGGTCGCGCCGCGGGCGACGATGTTGGCCGAGATGAGGATGATGCGGCCCCATGCCTGGCGCCGCATGGCAGGCAGCACGGCCTGCACCGTGTGGAAGGAGCCCTCGACGTCCGCCCGGAGCAGCGGCGACCACTCCTCGGGCGGCACGTCCTCGAAGTTCACCGGCGCGGTGCGGGTGCCGTCCTGCGCGGAGGCGCTCAGCACGAGCACGTCGAGGCGCCCCCACTCGTCGAGCACGGCGCTCACGCACGAGCGGATGGCGGCCGGGTCGGCGAGGTCGTACTTGACGACCATCGCCCGGCCGCCCCGCTCGCCGATGACGCGGGCCAGCTCTTCTGCGCGTTGCGCGTTGTCGCGGAAGGTCAGCGCGACGTGGGCGCCCTCCGCGGCGAACGCCTCCGCCATGGCGGCGCCGATGGATCCACTGCCACCGGTGACCAGGACGACCTTGCCCGCGAGTCCGAGTTCCATGTTGGCTCCTCTCCGATGTGCAGCGTCGCGGTCGTACGTCGACAGCGGCTCGAATCAGGCTGAAGTGAGTCAGTAGCGGGTGGCGCGGGTCGCGCTCTGGACCACGGCGACCTGGTTGCCCTCGGTGTCGAAGGCGGTGCCGGTGCCGGTCGCCTGCCAGGAGGAGGAGGTGAACGTGCCGGTCTGCTCGATGCGCACCTCGCCGGTCCAGGTGCCGTCGTCGTCGGCGTACATGAAGTGGCGGAAGGAGAACGAGAAGCCGCCTGAGGCCAGCCGCCACGAGCCCAGGCTGAGGTGGCCCGCCCCTGTCGTGGTCGCCACCAGGACGCCGTCCGCGACGAACGCGAACAGGCCGGCCTCCGGCGGCCGGTTCACCGTGGGGAAGGTGACCTCCACCGCCCAGGTGCCGAGCAGCGGGAGGCGCCTGCTCTCCTGGGCGCCGGTCTCGGCGGCGGCGGGCGTGGCCCCGGCGAGCAGGCCGAGCCCGACCAGCGGGGCGAGGCTCCCGCCCCGGCTGAGCAGGCTGCGGCGGTTCAGGTCCGTTCTCATGCGAGCTCCCTTCGGACGTGGCACTCCTTTATCCGGCAGGGTGCTCGAACGGCGGTCCAACCGCCCTCGGCCGAGATCGCACGACCGCACTTCCGCCGCTACCTGCTCCGTCTTCGAGGCGGGCCTGTGACGCTGAGCGCGCAGGCGCGGCCCGCCGCACCGGCGGCCCATAGAGCGGCCCATGGAGCGGGTCATAGAGCGGCCTCACAGAGCGGCCTCACAGAGCGGCCTCACAGAAGGGACGGCCTAGGCATGAAGCTCGGTGTCAATCTCTCCTATCTCGACGCGGTGGAGGTCGCGCGGGAGGCCGAACGACTCGGGTTCGACCTCGCGGTCGTCCCGGAGGGGTTCCGCGCGGACGGCGCGACCGTTCTGGGGGCCGTGGCCACCGCGACCACCCGCATCGGCCTGGCCTCCGGCGTCTTCCAGGTGCCCGGCCGCACGCCGGCGATGACCGCGTTGACCGCCTCCACGCTCGACGCCCTGTCCGGCGGCCGGTTCCGCCTGGGACTCGGGGTGTCGAACCCGGACATCTCCGAGGGCTGGCACGGTGTGCCGTTCCGGCGGCCGCTCGCCAGGACCCGCGAGTACGTGGACATCGTGCGCCGCGCCCTGACCGGCGAGCCGGTCACCCACGAGGGCGCCCACTACCGGCTCCCGCCCGAGGGCTGCACGGCCGCGCCGCTGCGGCTGTACGGCGAGCCGGCCCGGGTGCCCATCTACCTCGCCGCCGTCGCACCGGGCGGACTCGAACTCGCCGGGGAGATCGCCGACGGCTGGCTGGGCGCGTTCTCGCCGCCCGGCGAGCTGCCGAAGACCATCGACGCCCTGCGCGCCGGCCGGGCCCGCGCCGGCAAGCAGCTCGCGGGGTTCGAGGTGCTCTGCGGCGTCCCCATGGCGCTGGGCGCCGACGTCGAGACGGCCGCCACGCCGATCAGGGGCTACCTGTCGCACTTCCTCGGCATGGGCGGCCGCAGCCGCAACGTCTACCTCGCGCTCTTCGAGCGGCTGGGCTACGGCAAGGAGAGCGCGGTCGTGCACGAGCGCATGGCCGCGGGCGACCCGCGCGGGGCCGCCGCCGCGGTGCCGGCCGGCCTGGTGGAGCACATCTCGCTGCTCGGCCCGCCCGAGCGGGTCGCCGAGCGGATGCGCGCGTACGCCGAGCACGGCATCACCACCCTGCTCGTCTCGCCCTTCGGCGGCACGACCGCCGAGCGCGTCGAGATCCTGCGCACCGCGGCGAAGGCGCTGGACCGCGCCGGCCTCGCCGCGTGAGCGCCATGGGCACCCGCAGGCTCGCCGCGCTGCGCGGCAACCCCTGGGCGGTCATGACGACCACCTGCCTCGGCTACTTCATCACGATCCTCAACTCCACCTCGGTCAGCATCGCCGTCCCGGAGATCCAGGCGGGGCTCGGCGCGAGCCTCAGCGAGGTGCTGTGGGTGGTCGGCGGTTACGTGCTGGCCCTGGCCGTGCTGACCGTCACCGCCGGCCGGCTGGGCGACGTGGCGGGGCCGCGTACCGTGTTCCTCACGGGCATGGCGGTCTTCACCGTCGCCTCGACCTTGTGCGGGTTCGCCCAGACGCCGTGGCAGCTCATCGGCGCCCGCCTGCTCCAGGGCGTCGGCGCCGCACTGATCATCCCGCAGACGCTGACGATGATGACGCTGGTCTTCCCGCCGGAGCGGCGCGGGCGGGCAAGCGCGGTGTGGGGGGTGACCGCGGGCCTCGCCGGCGTGGCGGGGCCGACGCTCGGCGGCCTGCTGGTCTCCACGGCCGGCTGGCGCTCGATCTTCGCCATGAACCTGCCGGTCGGCGTGCTCATCGTGGTGCTCACCCTGCTCGTCGTCCCGCCCGCCGTGACCGGCCAGGCCGCCAGGCGGCTGAACGCGGCGGGCGCGGCCCTGGCCGGCGTGGGGCTCGGCGCGATCACGTTCGGCCTGCTGGAGGGCAGGCACTACGGCTGGGGCACGGTCGCGTCGGTGGCGGACGTGCCGATCACCGTGCCGATGGTGATCGGGCTCGGCCTCCTGCTCCTCGCCGGGTTCGTGGTCCACCAGCACCGCGCGCGGGAGCCGCTGGTGCCGACCCGGTTGTTCGCCGACCGCACGTTCACGCTGATGACCGCGTCCATGGCGATCGTGTCGATGTGCGTGATCACGCTGTCGCTGACCATGACGCTCTTCCTGCAGACGGTGCTCGGCATGCCGGCCGCGCAGGCCGGGCTCACGCTGGCGCCGTGGGCGCTGGGCATGACGTTCGGCTTCCCCGTCACGGCCCGCCTGACCGAGCGGTACGGCGGTGAGCGGGTGCTGCTGGGCGGCTTGCTCGTCTACGCCGCCGCCCTGGCCGCCGTCGCGCTGCTCAGCCGGCCCGGCGTGGCCGGGTACGCGCTGGTGGCGCCGCTCGCGATCGCCGGGCTGTCGCAGTCGGCGGCGTTCGGCCCGATCACCTCGCTCGCCATGCGGGACGTGAGCCCCGACCTGGCGGGCGCCGCCTCAGGGGTGTTCAACACGATCCGCCAGACCGGGACGCTGTTCGGGATCTCCGTACTGGGCACGGTGCTGCAGGCCAGGCTGGACGCCGGGCTCGCCCAGACCTCCTACGGGACCGCGTTCGGCGCGGCGGTCAGGTTCACGCTGCTGGTGTGCGCCGCGAGCGTGCTGCTCGCGGCGCTCGGCTCCTACCTGAACGCGCGGTCCCGGCGGGTCAGCCGGGAACCCGCCCCACGGTCAGATGCAAGTCGGTCCCCGTCGGCGTGATGCCGGTGAACTCCAGGCCGGCCCGCTTGAACAGGTCGGCGTAGTCCTGCTCGGTGCGCTCCTTGCCGCCCATGACCAGCAGCATGTGCAGGTCCATCGACGGGACGAACTTGCTCGCCGGCGGGTCCTGCAGCAGCGGGTCGGCGATGACGATGCGCGCCCCCGGCTTGGCCGACGCCGCCACGTTGCGCAGGATGCGCTCGGAGGGCTCGTCGTCGTACATGTGCAGGGTGAGCTTGAAGACGTACAGGTCGGCGCTGAAGGGCACCTCGTGGAAGTAGTCGCCGGTGACCAGCGCGCAGCGCTCCGACAGCGGGCCTGACAGCAGCTCGTCCTCCACCACGGCCAGCGTGGCCTCGGTGTCGAACCAGACGCCCGACACGTGCGGGGCGTGCTCCAGGATCGCGCGCAGCAGCGTCCCCGAGCCCGCGCCCATGTCGGCGACGGTGCCCACGCCCTCCAGCGGCAGCGCGCCCACCAGCGCCGGGTTCATCTGGTCCGACCACGACGTCATGCCGCGGAACATCCGCGCCTGCGCCTCGGGGTGCTCGCCCAGGTAGTCGAAGAAGTCGGTGCCGAAGACGTCGGGGAACAGGCACCGGCCGGCCCTGACCGACTCCGCGAGCCTGCCCCACATCGCCCAGCCCCAGTCGGACGGGGTGAGCAGGGTGTGGATGAGGCCACCAGGATGGTCCCTGCGCATCGCGCGTGACATCTCGGTGTGCGCGTACATGTCCGGGGTCACCTGCTCGAAGATCCCGTACGCGGTGAGCGCCCGCAGGAGGCGGGCCAGCGTCGCCGGCTCGGCGGACACCCGCGCGGCGATCTCGGTCACCGGCGTGGGCCCGTCGCCGACCGCGTCGGCGAGTCCGAGCTCCGCCGCCGCCCGCACGATCGCGGCGTCCTGCACCGAGTTGGACAGGCGGCGGACCCTGGCCGCGGGAGACGGTCCTGTCGTGCTGGTCATATCCGTTTCCTCTCACCACCTGGTGGACGATGTGCCGCCTCATGCTCTGCTCGCCCGCTCGAACACCGAGCGAGACCAGGACGAGAGTCCAGCGCCGCTTGCGGGCGCCTTGAGCCGCCGCGCCCATCGTTCTGGGTGACGACCTCACGCAGAGCAGGAGAGCCCGATGACGCTCAAGTTCCCGTTCGACTGGCCGCCAGGGGCACGACCGCCGGAGGAACTCGCCACGCTCCGGGACGAGCCGGTGGTACGGGCGGTCATGCCGAGCGGCGACCCGGTCTATCTGGTCACGCGCTACGCGGACGTGCGGGCGGTGCTGTCGGACCGGCGCCTGAGCCGTAACAGGGAGCGGCCGGGCGCGCCGCGCATGACCGCGGCGGCGAGGACCAAGATGTTCCAGAACCCGAAGATCGACCGGGATCCGCCCGAGCACACCCGCATGCGCCGCCTGATGACGAAGGCGTTCACCCCGGCGCGGATCGAGAAACTGGGCCCCTACGTCGAGGAGGTGGTGGCGGAGCTGCTCGACCGGTGGCGGAAGCCGCCGGTGGACCTGGTCTCCGAGTTCGCGCTGCCGCTGACGCTGCGGGTCATCTGCCGCCTGCTCGGCGTCCCGGTGGCCGACCAGGAGCGCTTCCGTACCGGGCTGGGCGAGGCGTGGCAGTACATCGGCGAGCTGATCGAGGTCAAGCGGGCGGAGCCGGGCGACGACCTGATCAGCGAGCTGATCTCCGTGCACGACGACCAGGACGGGCGGCTGAGCACGCACGAGCTGCACGTCTGGTGCACGGTGCTGCTGATGGCCGGGCACGAGACGACCGCGGCGCAGATCGGCAGCGGGGCGGTGCTCCTCATGCGGCATCCCGACCAGCTCGCCCTGCTGCGCGACGACCCCGAGCGCATCCCCGACGCGGTGGAGGAGCTGCTGCGCTTCCAGGTGGCCGGCCACTCGCTGTCGATGCTGCGCTACGTCACCGACGACATCGAGATCGGCGGGTGCACCGTGCCGGCCGGCTCCGGCGTGGTGCCGGTGCTGGAGTCCGCCAACTTCGACGCGTCCGTGTTCCCCGACCCGCTGCGCCTGGACGTCACCAGGGACGCGCGGGACCAGATCGCCTTCAGCGCGGGACCCCACTACTGCCTGGGCGCGGCGCTGGCCAGGCTCGAGCTGCGGACCGCGTTCGCCCAGCTGATCGGGCGCTTCCCCGGCCTGCGGCTCGCGGTGGACGTGACCGAGCTCAGGCATCACGACAACCCACTCGAACTCGGCTTCGTCGAGGTTCCCGTCACCTGGTGACCACCGGAGGAGACATGCGAGACGGCTTCTATCTTTCGAGCTACGTGACCATCCCGGGGCTGCACCGGCTGGCGATGGTGTCGTACCGGCACGACAACAACGTGTCGCTGTGGCACAAGGAGGGATCGCTGATCCGGCTCCTCGGCCACTGGGAGTTCGAGCGGATGAGCGGCTTGAAACACCATCGGACGCCGTTCCTCAGCATGGAGGAGCTGCGTGCGTTCGTGAACGGCCTGATCGGCCCGTTCGGGGTGTCGCTCGACGACATGACCGAGATCTGGGGCACCCCGGGGCTCGCGACCACGAACGACTACCACTTCGTCGAGGAGTATCCGGAGCTGTCCTTCCACAGCATCGCGCATCTCTACAGCGCGATGCTGCTGGACAGCGAGACGTTCTTCGGCGGCGACATCCTGACGCTGGCCGTGGACGGCGGCCCCGACCGCCTGCTCGACGGGCGTTACAAGCGCTACTGGTTCACCGGCGCGGTCAGCCGGCGCGGCGTCGTCGAGACGTTCCCCGTCGCCTCGCCCGGCCTGCTCTACAGCACCGCCAAAGACCGGTTCAAGATGCGCGAGGGCACGCTGATGGCGCTCGCCACCGCGACCACGGCCACCGGGCGGTGCGACCGTCAGCACATCCTCGACTCCTACGACTTCACCGGCCTGGCCGCGCTGGAGGGCGCGCCGCGCGCGTTCGATGAGATCGTCGCCCAGGTCAAGGAGACGGCGAGCACCGACCCCGACTTCACCGAGGAGGAGAGCTTTGTCAGCGCCGTCATGAAGGAGATCCAGGCGATCTCGGTCATGGTGATGGAGCGCAGCATCGAGACCGCGCTGGAGCGCTACGACCTCGACCCGGCGACCACGCACCTCGCGCTGGCCGGCGGCTACGCGCTGAACTGCCCCACCAACAGCCACCTCATGGAGAAGTACGGCTTCCGCGGCTTCCTCGCCCCGCCCTGCGTGGACGACGGCGGGCAGGCGGTCGGCATCGGCCTGGCCGCCTTCCACAAGAAGACCGGCGGCGAGCCGTTCACCTTCCGGTTCCCCGGCGCGTACCTGGGGCGGGCGGACGACGACCTCGACGGGGCGCTCGCGGAGTTCGGCGACCACGTCGCGGAGGTCTCCGACCTCGATCTGGACCAGGCCGTACGGGACATCCTGGCCGAGCCCATCGCCTGGTTCCACGGCCGCTCCGAGATCGGGCCGCGGGCGCTGGGCAACCGCAGCCTGATCGGCGACCCGACTTCGCGGGCGGCCAAGGACGCGCTCAACGCGTTCAAGCTGCGCGAGTGGTGGCGGCCCGTCGCGCCGGTGGTGCTGGAGGACCGGCTGGCGGAGTGGTTCGAGGACAGCAGGCCGTCGCCGTACATGCTGGAGACCTTCACGATCAGGGAGGAGCGGCGCGCGCAGATCCCGGCGGTGGCGCACCTCGACTACTCGGCCCGCGTGCAGTCGCTCAACGCCGCGCAGAACCCGGCGCTGCACGCGCTGCTGACCGCCTTCCACGAGCGCACCGGCGTGCCGATGCTCTGCAACACCTCGCTGAACGACAAGGGCGAGCCGATCATCGACACCATCCGCGAGACGATCAACTTCTGCCTGCGCAGGAGGATCAGCGTCGCCTATCTCAACGGGCGCAGGGTGGTGTTCAAGAACTTCGACCGGTACGCCGCGGGCGGGCCCTACCCGCGGACGCGGCAGCCGTTCACCGCCATCCCGGAGAGCCGGGCCGAGGCCGTGCACGCCGAGCTGAACCCGTACGGGCTGCCCGAGCTGTACCTGCACGTGCTCTACCTGGACCTCGCCCTGAGCGGGAAGTTCGATCTGCGCACGGAGGAGGGGGCGGCGGAGGCGTACGAGGCGGTGGACAGCAGGCTGCGCGCCGACCCGTCGCTGCGGCAGGCCGCCGAGCGCAGCATGCGGCGCGCCGAACACAGGTTCACCACGTTCGGGCCCGACGCGCTGCTCAACCTGGAGCTGGGCGCCGTCCGCCAGATCACCGGCGCGTAGCGATCCGGCGGATCCGGCGTTCAGCCGCGCGCGAGTGAGGGGGTCAGCTCGGTCAGCGCGCCCGCCACCTCGGCGGGCGCCGGCCGGGCGGCCATCTCCTCGCACAGCTCGGCGGCGGCCAGGCCGGGCTCGGGGGCGTCCAGCAGCCTGGTCACCTCATCCCGCAGATCCTCAGGCGTCAGCCCGGCCGCGCCGAGCACGGACGCCGCGCCGGTCGCCACGGCCCGCCCCGAGTGCCCGGCGTGGTCGGGCAGCTGCGGCACCAGCAGCATGGGCAGCCCTTGGGCGAGCGCGGCGAGTATGCCGCCGGCGCCGCCGTGCCCGACGAAGACGTCGCAGTCGCGCAGCGCGTCGCGCAGCGGCGTGTCCACCACGACGCGCACGTTCTCCGGCAGCGAGCCCTCCGCCTCCCGCCGGCCGGGCGGCTGGTCCCGACGCCCGGCCGGCGGGTCCCACCGCCCAGTCCGCAGGTCGGGCCGGGCGGCGAGCAGGTCGCGCTGCGCGGCGGAGACCGCGAGCACCACGTCGAAGCCCGCCTCCGCGAGCGCCGCGGCGATCCGGCCGGCGACGAACCTGGACGGGTCCACCTTCGCGATGGTGTGCCCCCAGCTCACGCACACCCGGGGCCGGCCGCGCGTGGCCGGCGGGCGCCAGGGCGCGGCCTCCGGCCCGTTGTAGGGCAGGTGCCGCATCTGCAGCACCCGGTGCTCGCCGGGCAGCTGCATGCCGGTGGGCACCGGGTCCACGCTCACCGTGCCGTACGGGTCCACCGGCCCCGCGCCGAGCCGGTCGGCGAGCGGCGCCAGCGCGTCCGGCAGCACGGCGCGGGCCCGCTGCAGCAGGTCCACGCCGTAGAGCTGGCGCACGGCGGGGACGCCGGTGACCGCCGCGGCGACCGGGCCAGCCAGTGTCACCTGGTCGTACACCACGAGGTCGGCCCGCCAGTCCCTGATCAGCTCGACGAGGCCGGGCGTCATGGTCTCCGCGTGCGCCATCAGCATGCGCAGCACCCTCGGCCCCTTGCCGTCGCGCACCGGCGCCGGGTCGCCCGGCAGGGGCAGCAGGAACTCGTGGACCATCCCGGCCGTGTCGACGTCCGTTCCCACGACCGCCGACGGCAGGTCGGCGCGCAGGACGTCGCGGGTCAGTCCTGGCTCGCTGGCGACGATCACCTCGTGCCCCGCGGCGCGGCAGGCGCGGGCCAGCGGGACCAGCGCGTACAGGTGCGAGGGCCAGGCCCAGGTCGTGAACAGCACCCGCATGGGGCATCTCCTCCTCGGCTGATCGCGGTCGCGCCCGCCTGCAGAGCCGGTCGGAGGGCGCGTGCTCCTGCGCCGACGATGGCACCGCGTCCTGGAGACTCGCTGGAGCGCGGCACCGTCGCGCATCGAGCGGGCGCGGCCATCGTGACGGCATGAGCGAACCACGCACCGCCCTGATCACCGGGGCCAACCGAGGGCTGGGGCACGCGACCGCCGCCGAGCTGCGTCGCCGGGGCCTGCGCGTCATCGTCACCGCGCGGGACGGCGACGCCGCCGCCGAGGCCGCCGCGCGCATCGGCCCCGACGTCCGCTCCCATCCCCTCGACGTCACCGATCCCGACGCGGCCGGGCGGGCGGCGGCCCGGCTCGGCGCCGTGGACGTGCTCGTGTGCAACGCGGGCGTGCTGCTCGACGCCGGCGACGACCCGCTGGCGGTGCCGCTGGACGTGGTGGAGCGCACGCTCGCGGTCAACCTGCTGGGCGGCTGGCGGGTGGCCCAGGCGTTCGTGCCCGGCATGGTCAAAAGGGGCTGGGGGCGGGTGGTCTTCGTCTCCAGCGGCACCGGGTCGTTCAGCGCCGGGCTGTGGACGGGGGCGCCGGCGTACTCGGTGTCGAAGGCCGCCGTCAACGGGCTGACGACGATGCTGGCCACCTGCACCAAGGGCACCGGCGTGCTGGTCAACGCGGTCAACCCGGGACAGACCAGGACCAGGATGATGCCGAGGGCGGAGCGGACCCCCGAGCAGGCCGCCGCCGGCATCGCCGACGCCGCCACCCTGCCCGACGACGGGCCTTCCGGCGTGTTCCTGAGCGGCGGCAGGGAGATCGGGTGGTGAGCCCGATGGAGCTTACTTCGAGCATCTTTCCACTGCGTACGGCCACCATCGAGGCAGCCTTTCCCACTCACCGCAGGAGGCGAGGAACGTGCACAGGACCTTGATCGTCGCCAAGCTCAGGAGCGCCGACAACATCGGGCCGATCGCCGAGACGTTCGGCGCGTCGGACGAGTCGGAGCTGCCCCACATGGTGGGGGTGAGCAGGCGGACCCTCTTCCACTTCCACGACCTCTACTTCCATCTCGTCGAGGCGGACGAGGACATCTCCCCCAACCTCTACAAGGCGCGCAGCCACCCGCTCTATGAGGACGTCAACGCGCGGCTGGCCAAGCTGGTCGCGCCGTACGACCCGGATTGGAAGGAGCCGAAGGACGCCATGGCGAGCCCGTTCTACGTGTGGACCAGCGACAAGGGGAGGATCCAGTGACTACGGAGACGAGCACCGGGACGAGCACCGGGACGACCGGCGCGAAGATCGCCAAGACGGCCAGGCCCGCCGTGGTGAAGGCCGCGGACGTGGCGCCCAACCGCCGCCGCGGCGGCGACATCAGGGTCACGCTGAGCCCCAAGACGGCCGCCTGCGCCTCCGGGTTCGGCGGCGTGCTCTACCTGGAGGCCGGGGAGTTCGTCGCCGAGCACTACCACCCGTACTCGGAGGAGTTCCTGCACGTCGTCGCGGGCGAGCTGGAGATGAGCCTGGACGGCGCGCCGATCCCGCTGAACGCCGGCGACTCGCTGCTGGTGCCGATCGACGTACGGCACCGGCTGGTGAACGTCGGGACGGAGCGCGCGCAGGTGGTCTTCCACCTGTCGCCGCTGGCGCCCCGTCCCGAGCTCGGCCACGTGGACACCGAGCAGCTGCCGGCGCCGCAGGAGCCGGGCCCGCAGGTCGGGGGGCCGAGTTGAGCAGAGAGGCGGTGATCACCGGTATCGGGGTGGTCGCGCCGGGCGGCATCGGCCGGGAGGCGTTCTGGAACCTGCTCACCGAAGGGCGTACCGCGACCCGGCGGATCACGCTGTTCGACCCGAGCGGGTTCCGCTCGCAGATCGCGGCCGAGGTGGACTTCGACCCGAGGGCCGCGGGGCTGTCGGCGCAGCAGGTCAGGCGGATGGACCGGGCGGCCCAGTTCGCCACGGTCTGCACCAGGGAGGCGGTCGCCGACAGCGGCCTCGACTTCGGGACCGTCGAGCCGGACCGGGTCGGCGTCGCCATCGGCAGCGCCGTGGGCTGCACGATGAGCCTGGAGGAGGAGTACACGGTCCTGACCGACGAGGGCCGCCACTGGCTCGCCGACCACACCTACGGCGTGCCGCACCTGTACGGCTACATGGTGCCGAGCACGCTGGCCGTCGAGGTGGCGTGGGAGGCGGGCGCCGAGGGCCCGGCGGCGCTGATCTCGACCGGCTGCACCTCGGGGCTGGACGCGGTCGGCCACGGCGCCGTGCTCATCCAGGAGGGCGCGGCGGACGTCGTGATCGCCGGGGCGACGGACGCGCCGCTGTCGCCCATCACCTCCGCCTGCTTCGACGCGATCAGGGCGACCTCGCCGAGCAACGACGACCCCGAGCACGCCTCGCGCCCGTTCGACGCGACCAGGAACGGCTTCGTGCTCGGCGAGGGCGCCGCCGTGATGGTGCTGGAGGAGGCCGAGTCGGCGCGGCGGCGCGGCGCCCGGATCTACGCGCACCTGGCCGGCTTCGCCAGCCGCAGCAACGCCTTCCACATGACCGGCCTGCGGCCCGACGGGCGCGAGATGGCCGAGGCGATCAGGGTGGCGATGGACCAGGCACGGATCGACCCGGCGGACGTCGGCTACATCAACGCGCACGGCTCGGGGACGCGCCAGAACGACCGGCACGAGACGGCGGCGTTCAAGCGCAGCCTCGGGCAGCGCGCGTACGAGATTCCGGCGAGCTCGATCAAGTCGATGGTCGGGCACTCACTCGGTGCGATCGGCTCGCTGGAGGTCGCGGCGTGCGCTCTGGCGCTGGAACGGCAGGTCGTGCCGCCCACGGCCAATCTGCACAACCGCGATCCCGAATGCGACCTGGACTATGTGCCGATTACAGCGCGCGACCACGAAATGGACGTGGTGCTGAGTGTGGGCAGCGGTTTCGGCGGGTTCCAAAGCGCGATGGTCCTGGCCCGTTCCGTATAACGGCACAGCACAATGGCCATGACTCGATTATCTATCCATGTCAAGGCAACCAAGGGGAAGAGTCGTGAAACCAGGGATCACCACTACTCGCCGGCAAGGGCCGCAGCCCGGCATACTCGGGATATACCCAGCTCACAGGCCTCTCCTCGAATGGCGGACGGCTCGTTGACCGGCATCCGCACAGGACGACGGCACCGGGAGTAGGGGATAGGTTCAGGGATTTCCCTGATGCCATTTGTCAGAATGTGGAAATATTCTCAGTCAAGTACCACCATCTACCGAAACCCAGTGATCTTCGAGTGAATTTCGAGATCTTGTAACACGCATCTGCTAAATTCCCTTGAGGAAGCAGATCGTCCAGTGTGGCCGACGACAACGGGGTGACGTCTCAACGCTGTCGGCGCACGCTCTCGGGTAAGCAGACGCATGGCGCGCGGCGTGCGGGGTCCTCCCGCACGTACGCCGGCCAATGGATGCAGGGGACGGTGCGTGTGGTGGTGGAAATCAACCTGCTCGGACCAATGGAAGTACTCAGACATGGCGTCGTCCTGACGCCGTCGGCCCCCAAACTGCGCACGGTGCTCAGTTTGCTGGCCGTCCAGTCGAGCATCGTCGTCAGAACCGACAAGATCATTGAAGAGCTCTGGGAGGACAACCCGCCGGCGAGTGTGACCACCACGTTGCAGACGTACATCTACCAGCTGCGCAAGCTGCTGCGACTGGGCACGCCGCCGGACGGGCGCGGCGCGGGGGACGCACCCGCCGACGCCGCACTGCGTACCTCTCCCTACGGTTACGCGCTGTTCCTCGACCCCGACATGCTCGACACCACGCGGTTCGAGCGCCTGTCCGACCAGGGCAGGAGAGAGCTCGAGGCGGGCGACATGAACGCCGCGGCCGACACGCTCTCCCACGCGCTGCGCCTGTGGCGCGGGCCCGCGCTCGTCGACGTCGGCCACGGCCCCGTGCTGCGGGCCGAGGTGCTGCGGCTGGAGGAGATCAACAGGAACACCCTCGAACGCCGCATCGAGGCGGACCTCTACCTCGGCAGGCACCACGAACTGCTCGGAGAGCTCACCAGGCTGGCCGCCGAGCAGCCCACCCACGAGGGGTTCCAGGGCAAGCTGATGCTGGCGCTGCACCGCGCGGGCCGGCGCTCCGAGGCGCTGCAGGTCTATCAGCGCACCCGCAGCACGCTCGCCGGCGAGCTGGGCCTCGACCCGTCCAGCGACCTCGAACAGCTGCATCGCGCCGTCCTGGCGGCCGACGAAAGCCTCGCGCTCCCCCAGCCCAGGGCGCCCGTCACGCTGAGCCGTACGAGGCCGCCGCGCCAGCTCCCCCCTGAGCGCACCGCCCTGGTCGGCCGGCAGCCGCAGGTCGGCGCCGTGCTGGGGGCACTGTCCGCGCGGCAGCATCACGCGCCACCGGTGGTCGTCATCACCGGTCCGCCAGGCTCCGGCAAGTCCGCGCTGTGCGCGCAGGTCGGGCACCGGGCCAACGGCCCCTACCCCGACGGACAGCTCTACGCGCGGCTGGTGGACGCCCAGGGCCGCCCCGCCGACCCCCGCGACGTGCTCGCCGAGTTCCTGCGCGCGCTCGACGTGCCCGAGGACCGCATCCCCGGCACGCTGAGCGAGCGCTCCCGGCTCTTCCGCACCTGGACGGCCGACCGGCACGTGCTGGTGACCCTCGACGACGTGGTCCGCGCCGACCAGCTGCATCCGCTGGTGCCGGCGAGCCCCGACTGCGGCGTCCTGGTCACCGCGCGCAGGCAGCTGTCGGCGCCGGTGGTGACCGCGGTCGTGGAGGTGGGCCCGCTCAACGTCGAGGAGGGCCTGCGGCTGCTGGTCAACGTGCTCGGCAAGCACCGCGTCATGCAGGAGGAGGACGCCGCCCGCAAGCTGGTGCGCCTCTGCGACGGCCTGCCCACGGCGCTGCAGGCGGCCGCCGCGCTGCTGCAACTGAGACGGCACTGGCCGCTGAGCAAGGTGGTCAAGGGCAGCGGCCTGCCGTCCGAACCCGGCACACCCAACCACCACGAGCTGTTCCTGTACGCCAGCGTGGAGCTGAGCTACCGGCTCGCTCCGCCGAGCGTCCAGCGGGCCTTCCGCAAGCTCACCAGGCTGGACCTCTCGACGTTCACGCCGCGCTTCGCCTCGTGCCTGCTCGACATGACCGAGGCGCAGACGGAGTCGCTGCTGGACGAGCTCGTCGAGTTCCAGCTGATGGTCGCCGAACTCGGAACGGACGGGGACCTGCACTACCGTTTCCTACCCAGCGTGCGAGCGGCGGGGCGGTTGCTGCTCGCGGACGCGGGCCCGGTCGACGGCTCGGCCGCTTACCGAGCCGTCGGTGCCGGACATGCGCACGTCTCGTGACCCCGCCTCGGCGGTTCACCCCCGGCTCGCACCCGGGGGTGAACCCGCCGAGCGGGCGGGCGTCCCGTTCATGGAGACGCCCTCGGTCAGCAGCGACGTGGTGTGGGCGCCCGCCCGGAAGGCCGGCTCGGCCAGCACGGCCCGCAGCAGCGCCTTCGTCGTACGGATGCCGCGGCCCTCGATGCGGAACTCCGCGAGGGCCCGCTCCATCCTGGCGATCGCCTGCTCGCGGTCGGGCCCCCAGGCGATCACCTTGGCCAGCAGCGAGTCGTAGTCGGGCGGCACCGCGTACCCCGCGTAGGCATGCGTGTCCACGCGGAGGAACGGGCCGCCCGGCGGCACGAACTCGCTCAGTGTGCCCGCGCTCGGCGCGAAGTCCCGCTCGGGGTCCTCGGCGTTGATGCGGCACTCCACGGCGACGCCGCGCGGGCGGACGTCCTCCTGCGAGAAGGAGAGCGGCCGGCCGGCGGCGATCCAGAGCTGTTCGCGGACGATGTCGATCCCGGTCACCGCCTCGGTGACCGGGTGCTCGACCTGGATGCGCGAGTTGACCTCGATGAACGCGAACTCCTCGCCGGCCACCAGGAACTCGAACGTCCCCGCGCCGGTGAAGCCCGCCGCCTTCGCCCCGGCGACCGCCGCCTCGGCGAGCCGGGCGGACAGCCCGGGCGACACGCCGGGCGCGGGGGTCTCCTCGATGAGCTTCTGGTGCCGCCGCTGCACGGAGCAGTCGCGGTCGCCGAGCGCCACGACCGAGCCGTGCTCGTCGGCCAGCACCTGGACCTCGACGTGCTTGGCCCGCTCCATCAGCCGTTCGAGGTAGACCCGGCCGTCGCCGAACACCGCGCGCGCGGCGGCGCCGGTGGCGCGGTAGGCGGAGGCCAGGTCCTCCATCCTGCGCACCACCGCCATGCCGCGCCCGCCGCCGCCGGCCACCGCCTTGATGATCAGCGGGAAGCCGATGCGCCGCCCGGCCTCCACCACGTCGGCGACGGTGCCGACGGGTTCGGGCGTGCCGGGCAGCACCGGGAGGCCGGCGTCCGCCATCATGCTCCTGGCCAGCGCCTTGTCCCCGAGTCTCGCCATGACCTCGGGGCGGGCGCCGACGAAGACGAGGCCGTTGGCCGCGCAGATCTCCGCGAAGTCGGGGTCCTCGGACAGGAACCCGTACCCGGGGTGCACGGCCTGCGCGCCGGTGCGCAGCGCGGCCTCGATGATCGCCGGCGGGTAGAGGTAGCTGCGTTTCGCCGGTCCCGGGCCGATCTGGGTGGCGACGTCGGCGGCGCGTACGGCGGCCGAGTCACGGTCGACCGACGAGTGCACGACGACGGTCCTGATGCCCATCTCCCGGCACGTCCGTACGATACGCAGCGCGATTTCGCCGCGGTTGGCCACCAGGACGGTGTCGAACGGGCGGCGCGTGTCCCCGGTCATTCGTCGGCTTCCTGGTCGATCACGATGAGCGGCTGGTCGTACTCGACGCTCTGGGCGTCGTCCACGAGGACGTGCGACACCCGGCCGCCCACGTCCGCCGTCACGGGGTTCATCAGCTTCATCGCCTCCACGATGGCCACCTGCTGGCCCGGCTCGACGAGGTCCCCGACCTCCACGAACGGCTTCGCGCCCGGCTCCGGCCTGCGGTAGAAGGTGCCCACCAGCTCGGCCCGCACCGTGTGCCCCGCCGCCTCGGTGGCGGGGTCCGCCGCCTCCGGCGGGGCGTACGCGCCGGGGGCGGGCTCGGCGAGCGCCGGCCACTCGACCTCGATGCTCGCGTTGCCCAGCCGGACGCACGCCCTGCTCGGCGGCCTGGGCGCCGCCTGGACGGCGTCGGCCAGCCCCCGGCACAGGATCGCCACCGCGTCCCGCGCGCCCAGGCCGGCCAGCGCGCCGTCCCAGGCGCTCGGCTGCTGCCCGTCCGTCATAGAGCCACCTTCTCTCTGTAGGTGCCGAACCAGCGCAGGCGCCGCCGCCTGGCCTCGCGCAGCGCGGCGCCGTCCTGCTCGCGCAGTTCGCGCAGCGCGCACACGACCGCGTCGCGCACCACCTCGCTCGCCTGCTCGGGCGCCACGTGGGCGCCGCCCGCGGGCTCCGGCACGACGCCGTCCACGATGCCGTTGGCCAGCAGCGTAGGCGCGTCCACGCCGAGCGCGTCCGCCGCCGTGGCGGCGGCCTCGCCGCTGCGCCACAGGATCGCCGCGCAGCCCTCCGGGCTGATCACCGAGAACGTGGCGTTCTCGCTCACCAGCAGCCGGTCGGCCACCGCAAGCGCCAGGGCGCCGCCACTGCCGCCCTCGCCGGTGACCACGCTGACCACGGGCACGTCGAGCGAGCCCATCACCCGCAGGCAGTCGGCGATGGCGTGCGCCTGACCGTGCCGCTCGGCCTCCAGGCCGGGGTGCGCCCCAGGCGTGTCGATGAGCGTGACCACCGGCACCCGCAGCTTCGCGGCCAGCCGCATGAGGCGCACCGCCTTGCGGTAGCCGGCCGGCGACGGCATGCCGAAGTCGCGGCGTACCAGCTCCTGGGTGGTGTGGCCCTTCTGGTGGCCGATCACCATCACCGGCAGGCCGTCCAGGTCGGTCAGGCCGCCCACCACGGCGGGGCAGTCGGCGCCCGCCCGGTCGCCGCGCAGCTCCACGAACTCGCCGCCCCAGGCGGCGACGTGGTCGAGCGTGGTCGGCCTGCCCAGGTCGCGGGCCAGCTTGACCACCTGCGCGGCGGGCCGCTCGGGCAGCAGGTCCGGGTAGCGGATCACCGGGTCCTCGACGGCCGCGCCCCAGCCGGGCTCGGCCGGCGTGCCCAGGGCGAGCAGCGGCTGCAGCACCTGCGGCAGCTCGGCGCGCGGCACGACGCCGTCGAGCAGGCCGTGCTCCAGCAGGAACTCGGCGGTCTGGAAGCCCTCGGGCAGCCGTTGCCTGATGGTCTGCTCGATCACCCGGGGTCCGGCGAAGCCCATCCTGGCTCCGGGCTCGGCGATGATCACGTCGGAGAGCGTCGCGTACGACGCCGCCACCCCGCCGTAGGTGGGGTCGGTCACCAGCGTGATCGTCAGCAGGCCCGCCTCGTCGAGCGCCGCCATCGCGTTGCTCGTCCGCGCCATCTGCAGCAGGGAGAACGCGCCCTCCTGCATGCGCGCGCCACCCGACGCGGTGACGATCAGCAGCGGCAGCCGGTGCTTCAGCGCCTCCTCGGCGGCGGCCACGACCGCCTCGCCCTCGGCGGTGCCCATGCTGCCGCCGAGGAAGCGGAAGTCCATGACCGCCACCACGACGCCGCGCCCGCGTACGGTGCCGCGCACCACCCGCACCGCGCAGTCCATGCCGGTGCGCGAGCGGGCGGTGTCCAGCCGGTCGGCGTACGGCAGCAGGTCCTCGAACCGGAGCGGGTCGTGCACCGACGGCGCGGGCTCCACCGTCGTGCCGGAGCGAGGGTCGAGCAGCCGCCCGAGCCGCTGCTCGGCGGTCAGCGGCGCGTGCCTGCCGCAGTCGGGGCACACCCCGCCCATGCGGTCGAACCGCTTGCGGTAGACCAGCATCCCGCAGCCCGCGCAGGACAGCCAGTCGGTCAGATCCATCGTGGTATGCGAAGTCCCATTCGGAACGAGTTTCACGAGCCGGTCTCCTGGCTAGTAGGACGCTGTTACTCGGTAGACGGCGAACGGCCGGCGCATCCTGCCGTCACGGAAGGGGCGTAGCGGCGCCGTCTGCCGCTTGTGGTCCGGCCCCTGCTCCCATTTCTCGAAGTCCTCCATGCTGCGCCACGTGCTCACCACCACGAAGTCGCCCTCGTCGGCGACCGAGCGCAGCAGCTCGTTGCCGAGCAGGCCGGGCACCCCGGCCAGCCGGTTGCTCGCCTCGTGGTAGGCCGCCTCGATGCCGGCGGGGTCGTCCGTGGCGTGGTAGAGCAGCACCCGGACGCCGTGCCCGTCGGGCGCCTGAGCCGTCATCGCGCCGCCTCCTCCCACGCCTCGTGCGTGGCCGTCTCCTCCGAGGTGGCGCCGGGCAGGTGCGCGACGATGTGGGCCGTGCTCATCGACCCGCCCGAGCGGTACGGGTGCAGCTTCTTGCGGTGCTCCAGGTGCCGCTCGCTCAGCTCGAACTCGCGGAAGCGCGGCTCGTCCACCCAGTCGCTCATGATGTGGTAGACGCCCTTCTCCTCGCCGTCGCGGGCGAGCCACTGGCCGAGGTTGGCCGGGTGCGTGGTGACCGAGTCGCCGACCTCCATCCACACCCGCTCGAACTCGCGCTCCATCCCGGGCTTGATCTGCAGGCGCAGCATGACGCGGAACCGGGCCTGGCTCATGAGATCCCCCCGTCCACCGCCACGACGGAACCGGTGACGTACCGGGACAGGTCTCCCGCCAGCCACATCACCGCGCCCGCGACCTCGTCGGGGGTGCCGAGCCGGCCCAGGCAGGTCTTGCCGGAGTAGCGCTCGATCATCTGGTTCCGCTGCTCCTCCGGCATCGCGTCGAACGCCTCGGTG
Source organism: Nonomuraea sp. NPDC049421 (assembly GCF_040677005.1). Taxonomy (NCBI): domain Bacteria; kingdom Bacillati; phylum Actinomycetota; class Actinomycetes; order Streptosporangiales; family Streptosporangiaceae; genus Nonomuraea; species Nonomuraea sp. NPDC049421. Next base: position 131,354 of record NZ_JBFAQA010000005.1, on the reverse strand, counting down.
TGGATCATGCCGAGCGCCACCACGTTGAACCGGATGCCCTGGGGGCCGAACTCCCTGGCCAGGGTGCGGAACAAGCCGTGCAGCGCGGCCTTGGTCGCGGTGTAGTGGGCGCGCAGCGGGATGCCGACCTCTATCGACTTCGAGCTGACGCCGATGACCGACGAGCCCGCGCCCAGCAGCGGCAGCGCGTTCTGGATGGTCAGGTGCACGGCGGTGAGGTTGGTGTCCACGATGCGCTGCCACTCGGCGAGGTCGAGCTTGGCGTAGGGGACGTGGCTGATCGCGGCGGCGTTGTTGACCACCAGGTCGAGCCGGCCGTCGAACCGCTCGCCGCACTGCTCCAGCAGGCCGGCGATCTGCCCGGGGTCGGTGAGGTCGGCGCGCAGCACGCCGTGGCGGCCGCCGATCTGCTTGAGCTCGTGCTCCAGCGAGACGACGTTCTCACCCTCCTGCCGGTAGTTGGTGATGACGTCCACGCCCGCCTTGGCGAGCGCGAGCACGATGCCGCGGCCCACGCCGCGGGTGCCGCCGGTGACGAGTGCCCGCTTACCGCTCAGGCCGAGATCCATGGTGTTCCCTTCCCTTTCACTTCGTGAGCACGAGCGCGGCGGTGAATCCGCCGTGCCCGCGGGCCAGGACGAGCGCGGTCCGCAGCGCGCCGTCGCGCGGCCGGCCGAGGACCAGGTCGATGTCGCAGCCCGGCGCGAGCCGGGAGGTGCCGGTGGTGGCGGGGACGACGCCGTCGCGCAGCGTGAGCAGCGCCGTCGCCACGTCGAGTGCGGCGCCGCCGCCGTAGAGCCGGCCGGTCAGAGTTTTGGGCGCGGTGACCGGGACGCCGCGCCGGCCGAACACCTCGGTGATGGCCCGCGCCTCGGCCAGGTCGTCGTCCGGCGTGCCGCAGGCGTCGGCGAACACGACGTCGATGTCGGACGGCGACATGCCGGCGTCGGCGAGCGCGCGTTCGATCGTGCGGCGCAGGGCCGGCGGCCGGTCCGAGCCCGGGGCGGGGTCGAAGCCCGCCGCGTAGCCCGCGACCGCGCCGTAGACGGTCGCGTCGCGCCGCGCCGCGCTCTCGGCGCTCTCCACGATGAGCATCGCGCCGCCCTCCCCCGGCAGGTAGCCGGAGGCGTCCTCGTCGAACGGCAGGTACGCGCGCTCTGGGTCGTCGACGGTGGACATCCTGCCGTTGGACAGCTGCGCGACCAGCCCGTACGGGCACAGCGAGGCGTCGGTGCCGCCGGTCACCACGACGCGCGAGCCCCGCCGGATCAGCCTGCGTGCCTGCCCGACCGCGTCCAGGCCGCCGGCCTGCTCGCAGCAGATCACCCCGCAGGGGCCGCGCATGCCGTGCCTGATCGACACCTGGCCGGTGGTGGCGGCGTAGAACCAGGCGATCGACTGGTACGCGCCCACCCAGGAGGGCCCGTTCTGGTAGAGCCGCTCCATCTCGTGCTGGCCGAACTCGGTGCCGCCCGACGAGCTCGCGGTCACCACCGCCATCTCGTACTCGGGCAGCTCGGCGGGCACCACGCGGGCGTCGGCCAGCGCCGACTCGGCCGCCGCCAGGCCCATGTGCGTCCAGTGGTCGGTCTGCGGGATGAGCCGGTGGGGCAGGCGTTCCGAGGCGACGAACCCGGGCACCTGCCCGGCCAGCCGCACGGGATAGCCGCCGGCGTCGAAGCGGGTGATCCGGCCGATGCCCGACTTGCCGGCCAGCGTGGCCTGCCAGTGCGTCTCGGTGTCCATGCCGGTGGGGGCGATGACGCCGATGCCCGTCACCACCGGCCGGTCGTTGCGTTCGCTCATCGGCTGCCCTCCGTGACGGCGTCGCTCTCCGGACGCTCCGCCGGTGTCTCGAGGCCCGCCCTCAGCCCGTTGGCGAGGGCCCGCCGGCCGAGCGCGAACGCGAGCCCGACGACGCTCGCCACGCCTCCGAGGCCGAGGTAGTAGATCGGCTCGGGGACGACTTCCGCGAGCCTGACCACGCCGCTGCCCAGCCCGCCGCCGAGCCCGGCGAACAGCCACATCAGGCCGAGCGTGCGTCCCATGTAGCCGGCCGGCAGCACCTCGGCGGCGGCCGAGATGATCACCGCGGCGACGATGACCTCGCCGCACGCGTGGGTGAGGTAGACGACGACCAGCCACAGCGGCGACACCTTCTCGCCCGACGCGGCGAACACCGTGGTCAGCGACATGACGAGGAAGCCGCCGCCGACGAGGACTAGTCCGATGGCCAGCTTGACCGGCACGTGGGTGCGGCCTGACAGCGCCGGCAGCGTCACCGCGATCAGCGGCGCGAGCATGAGGATGAACAGCGGCGTCGCCGCCTGCAGCCAGCTCGCCGGGATCTCCATGCCGAACACCACGCGGTCCACGTGGTCGCGGGCGAAGAGGTTCAGCAGCGACGCGGCGTGCGCGATGATCATCCAGAACAGCGTGGAGCCGAGGAACACGGCGAGGAACGCGCGCAGCCTGCGCCGGTCGTCCGCGCCGAGCCCGCGATTGCGGTAGACCACGGTGTATCCGACGATCGGCACGATCACGCTGAACACGCCGACCAGCCCGATCGCCAGCGACACGCTCAGCATCCCGGCCAGCCCCAGGCCGAGCACCACGGCGAGGACCACCCCGCCGGCCAGCCCGGTACGCCGCGCGGCGGCCCCCCGCTCGCCGGCCGTCAAAGGCCGCACCGGCCGCTGCCCCACCTCGCCGAACTGGGCGGCGCTCACCCGGAGCTGCACCCCGGTGATCAGCATGACCAGCGCCGCGACCAGGAACGCCAGGCTCCAGCTGACCCGCTCGCCCAGATAGCCGACCAGCAGCGGTGCCGCCAGGGCGGAGACCTGGGTCGCGACGTACATCAGCGAGATCCCGGCCTCGCGGCCCCGGCTCCCGCCGAACATCATGTTGATCATGGCCTGGTGGTTCGGCTTGTAGACCGCGCCGCCGACCGCCACCAGCGGCAGTCCGACCGCCGCCGCCCAGCCCGCGGGCACCGCCAGGCACAGGTATCCGGCCATGCCCGTCAGGCAGCCCGCGACCAGCGCGCGCCGGTTGCCCAGCACCCGGTCGCCGAGCCAGCCGCCGGCGATGGACAGCATGAACATGAAGCCGATCCAGGCGCCGAACAACGTCGCCGCGTCGGTGACCGGCAGGCCGAGCCCGCCGCTCGTGGCGGGGGCCGAGGCGTACAGCACCAGGATGGCCTGCAGGCCGTAGAAGCCGAAGCGTTCGAGCGCGTCGCTGGTGAACAGGGTGAAGTACCAGCGAGGCATCCCGCGCAGGGTGATGGCTCTGTCGGCGGTGCTCATCGCGGCCCGCCGCCCCGGGGGAGGCCGCCCGCCCGCTCGCCGGCGCGCACCAGAACTGTCAGTCCGTACATGCAGGCCCTTCTTTCGGCTCGACCCAGCAACACCCCTCTTGGGTACGGCAGCCGACTCGAATCTCCCTTGCGGCGCGGGCAGCGGGCGCCGGCCCATCGGCGTTCGCCGCAACTTATGGGCGCGGACCGGCATCCAACCCGGCATGAAAACGATCAGAATCCTCGCCGCCCTCACCGCGGCCCCCATAGCCGCCGCGACCTTGTTCGCGCTCCCCGCCCACGCCGCTCCCACCTGCCCCGCCCCGTCGAAGGCGGAGCTGAAGGGACGGACCGACAAGCCCGCCAAGGGCACCCGAGCGCTCAAGGGGGTCCGCGTCGCCCACCTTCCGAAGGGCTTCACCTACGGGGAGCTGGAGGCGTCGAGGCACGACGGCGTCACCGAGTACGCCTACCGCTGGTCGGACGACCGCGACGACACCGACCGCGCCCACCGATCCCTGTGGGTGCGGGTGGTCTGCTGGCCGAAGGCGCGCGACCTGAAGGACCTGCGAAAGCTTCCCGTGGACCTCGGCACCTTCACGAGCGCCGGCAAGCCCGCGCGGCTGGGCGGCAGAAAGGTCCTCGGCAAGACCGGCGACGGGGCGCTGGGCCACGGCCGGTACGTCGGCTGGGTGGCGCGCGGCGGCGTCGTCGTCACCGTGATGGCCAGTGCGCCCCTGGTCCGCGATCTCCCCGCCATCGTGAAGGGGATCAGGGTCTGATTTTCGTGCTGCTCTCGGATATTATTACGTGCCATCGAGCTGGCACGAAATAAGGAGCAGCGGCGTGGAGTCGTACGACAGCCTGGCCTGCCGCCAGTGCGGGAGACCACTTCCCACCAGGTCAGGCCGGGGGAGGAAGCGCGAGTACTGCGACGCGACCTGCCGGAGCGCGGCGCGGAGGGCTCGCGATCAGGCGGAGCACGTAAAAGAGAACTTGACAGACACCGCTCGTAAAGGAGATATTGACGACGCAACGGAACCGGACCTGGCGGAGGCCGCGGGACGGTTGCTGGAGCGGCTGAGTGCCGCCGCCGCGCCGCTCGAGGCGGTCGCGGCGGCTCGCGACCTCGCGCGGGTGGCCGATCAGGCCATGCGGGCGGCGGTCGCCGGCGCGCGTACGGCCGGGCACACCTGGCAGGAGATCGGCGACGTGCTGGGCTCCAGCCGGCAGGCCGCGTTCCAGCGCTTCGGCCGGCCCCTCGACCCGCGAACAGGAGCTCCCATGACCGACACGATCCTGCCCGGCGCGGCCGACCGTACGACGGCGCTGGTCGCCGGCCTGGCCGACGGCCGGTGGGAGGAGGTGTGCCGCGACTTCGACGAGACGATGGCCGCCGGGCTCTCCCCCGACCAGCTCGCCACGATCTGGGCGCAGGTGGTCGGCGCGATCGGCGGTTACGAACGCATGGGCGAGCCGACGGCTCACCAGGCGGCCGACCACACCGTCGTGAACGCCCCGCTGTTCTTCGAGGCGGGCGAGCTGACCCTGCGCGTCACCTACGACCGCGACGGCAGGACCGCCGGGTTCTACCTCCTGCGCCCCGACGCTCTGTGACGTTCCCCGAGAAAGGGAGTGACCCATGCTCGTCCGCTCACGCCTGACCGCCTGCCTGTGCGCGTTCACCCTCCTGACCGCCGCGTACGTGGACGGAGCCGCCGCCGCTCCCCCGGCCGCCGCCTCCGCGCAGGCCCGCTGGGTCGAGGAGGAGGTGAGCTTCCGGGTGGACGGTATGACCGTGTACGGCACCTGGCGCCACCCGGCACGCGCGGGCAGACCCGTTCCGGCGGCGCTGCTGATCGCGGGCAGCGGCCCCACCGACCGCGACGGCAACAGCGCCCTGCTCAGCGGCGTCAACTCGCTGAAGTCGACGGCCGAGCTGCTGTCCAAGGCGGGCGTGGCGAGCCTGCGCTACGACAAGCTGGGCACCGGCAAGACCGGGCTCGGCCCGTACGCGGACAAGGTCGCCGATATCGGCGTCGGCGTCTTCGAGCGGCAGGCCCAGGCGGCGCTGGCGTTCCTGGCCAGGCGGCCCGGCGTCGACAAGCGCCGGCTCACGGCCATCGGGCACAGCGAGGGCGCGCTGTTCGCCCTCCTGCTCGCCACCAGGTCGAAGACCCCGGTGCGCGGCGTCGCCCTGCTCCAGCCGCTGAGCCGCCGCTACCTCGACGTCATCAGCGCCCAGGTCACCGCCCAGCTGCGGGCCCAGGTGCAGGCGGGCCTCATCACCGAGGCGCAGGCGAAGGAGATCGGGGACGCCATGGCGCGGGCCGTCGCGTCGCTGCGCGCCGACGGCACGGTGCCGCCGAATCTGCCCGGCGGCCTGTCGAGCCTGCTCTCCCCCGTGAACGCGAAGTTCCTGTCGGAGATCGACCGCCTCGACCCGCCCAAGGTCGCCGCCCGGCTCAAGCCCCGCACCCCGGCGCTGCTGAGCTGCAGCGACGCCGACATCCAGGTGAGCTGCGCGGACGTCGAGCACCTGGCCACCGGGCTGAGGAAGGCCGACACGACGTTCGTCCGGCTGACCGGGGTCAGCCACGTGCTCAAGGAGGACCCGAGCAGGACCGCCGAGCACTACGGCGACCCGCTGCCGTACTCACGGCAGCTCAAGAAGGCGCTCCAGGCGTTCGCCCGGTGACCGCCGCCTTCAGCCGAGCTCCTTACGGCCCTTGTCGGTCAGCGACGCCATGTGCACCGCCACCCCGAACGTGGTGAAGCCCGACCTGGCCGCCTTGGTGAACTCGGCGATCACCCGGTCGGACGGGTAGTCGTCGATGAGGAAGTCGTAGGCCGCGTCTCCGTGGTCACGGATGGCGGCAAGCACTGTCTTGGTGGTCAGCTCGGGGTTTCCCACGTTCTCCTCCAGCGGGTCGCCATGCCTCTACATTCGCACCGTCCGCCCGAACCCGCCATCCTGGAATTCGCATGATCACGGTTCGGTGTCACGCGAGTGGCCGATCTTGACGCGAGAGCCTCCGTACGACGTTATTAGAACGTACGTTCCCATCGTCTTCGGAGGTTCTCGTGCGTCATTCCCTCGTCCGCCGATTAGCCGCTCACCTGGGCGCCGCCGGCCTGGTCACGGGCCTGCTCACCGTCCCCACCCCCGCCGCCGCGGCGGCCACCGCCCCCGCCGACCTCGGGGTGACCACCCAGGCCTACAGCGCCGACCTGGCCGTCGGCGGCGGCCGGGTGTTCGTCGGCGCCGACGACCGGGTCATCGTGGCCGACGCCACCGGCATCCCCACCGGCGACGTCATCACCGGGCTGTCCGGCGTCCGCCAGCTTGCCATTGCCCAGGACGGCGCCCGCCTGTACGCGGCGCTCAGCGGCTCGAACGAGGTCGCCGAGATCGACACCGCGAGCCTCGCCGTCACCCGCAGGCTCGACCTGTCGTCACACCCGTGCCCGGTCAGTCTGGCGCTGCTGGGCGAGCGGCTGTGGGTGGGGCACGGGTGCGACACCGGCAAGGGCGGCGTCGTCGGCCTCGACCTGAGCGCGACCGCCCCCGTGCCGGTGGCGGTCGGCGGCGAGCAGCTGCGCGCTCCGGTGCTCGCGGCCGCCGGCGACACGCTGGTGGTCGGCCAGCGCAGCGTGCACGAGGGCGACCTGCTGGTCTACGACGTCGTCGGCGACACCCCCGAGCTGCGCGGCACCATCGAAGGCGACCAGGTCTACCTGGACTACCTGCGCGACCTCGCGCTGAGCTCCGACGGCACCGCGCTGTTCGCCATGGCCAGCAGCCCCAACGACGTCATCCGGTTCGACACCCGCACGCTGACCGTGACCGGCGAATACGGCGACGGCTGGGTCGGCTACGCGTCGGCCGTGGCACTTAGCGGCGACGGCGCCTACGTCGCCTTGGCCGCCGAATACGGCAACCACGACCTCACCGTCTACGACGCCGCGAGCGGCACGGCGCTGTTCGGGGCCGAGCAGTGGGACGCCGAGGCACTCCTGGACGGCGTCGCGTTCTCCGGCTCCGACGTCTTCATGCTGCTGCGCAGCACGACGGACCGGCTGCTGCTGTGGCGGGTGACCGGCGCCGAGCTGCCGGCCTCCACGCTGACGGTGACGGCCCCGACGTACGCGTACGTCGGCTCGCCGGCCACCATCGAGGGCCGGCTCACCCGTGCCGACGGCAAGCCGCTCGCGCTCAAGCCGCTCACCGTGGTCCGGCGCTCGACCTACGAGGGGAAGGAGCTGATCACCGGCGTGCGGACCGGCAAGGACGGCACGTTCAGCTTCGAGGACACCATGCAGGAGCGGGGCGAGTGGATCTACCTGGTGTACTGGGAGGGCGACGATCGCTACCGCCGCGCCGGCGCCTTCGCCGCCCTGAACGCCAGGGACAGGTCCACCCTCACCCTGGACGGCCCCGAGACGGGCACCGCCGGCACGACCGTGCAGCTGACCGGCACCTTGACGGCGAACGGCCGATCGCTCGGTTCGTGGACCACGTTCACCGTGCTGCGCAGCATCAAGGTCGACGGCGCCAGTGACAGCGTGACGCTCCCGCCGGTACGCCTGAACGCCGACGGCACGTTCACGCTCACCGACACCCTCACCACCGCCGGCCGCTACACCTACCTCGCGACATGGGGAGGTGACATCACGGCCGGCCCGGCCAAGGCCGTCCACCGCATCACGGTCGAGTGACGTGAGGGAAGCCCCGCCGCAGAACCGGCGGGGCTTCCTCTACAGCATGTGCCTGATCGGCTGGGGCATGCCGGGGACGGGCTGCGCCAGCAGGTCGTCCATTTCCGAGCGGGTCAGCAGGCGGGCCTCCAGGAGCGCGGTGAAGCAGCGGCGCCAGTCCCTGCGCGCCAGGTCCGTCCTGCCCAGGGCGTGCAGGGTCTGGGCGGACCACCAGGCGGCGACGGCGTAGCCGATGCGGTAGCCGCCCTCGTGCAGGAGCGTCAGCGCCACCTGGAAGGTTTCCGCGGCCTCCTCCAGGCGGCCGGCGTGCATGTAGGCGCGGGCCAGGGTCTCGCGGGACAGGCCCTCGCCGTACAGGCTGCCGGCCCACGCCGCGGTCGCCTCCTTCGCCTCGGCGACGGCCTCGTCGTAGCGGCCCTGCCGGTAGAGCACGTGCGCGCGGTTGTTGAGTATGGCCCCGCGCTGGTACTCCTCGCCCCTCGCCACGGCGATGGACAGCGCCTCCGACAGGTAGGTGTGGGCGAGGTCGAGCCGGTCCAGCTTGGTGTGGATGATCCCCAGATTGTTGACGGGCCCGGTGCGCCGGTGCGGCAGCCCAGCCTCGTCCCAGCGCTCCGCCGCCCGTTCCAGGTACGCGATGGCCTGCTCGTCGTGTCCCTGGTCGCGGTGGACCCAGCCGAGGTACGCCGACGCCTGCGCCTCACCCGCCCGGTCGCCGCACCGCGCGGCCAGCTCGACCGCGCCGGCGTGAACGTCGGCCAGGTGCGTGACCCAGCCCCGGTAGTTGAACGGCATGTGCAGCCCGAGCGCCAGCCCGAGGGCGACGTGCGGGACCGCGGACTCCATCGCCTGGTGGGTCACGGCGAGGAGGTTGTCCCGCTCCGCCTCGGTCCACCTGCCGGCCTCCTGCGCGTCGGCGAGCGGGACGCCGGGCAGTTCGGCCTCGTAGCAGGGCTCCATGGGCTGCGGGTGCACGAGCAGGGTGGCGGTGTTGAGCGTGGCCAGATAGTGGTGGTAGCCGCGGTCGAGCGCGGCGGCGCGCTCGTCCCCGGGCAGCTCGGCGGCCTGCTCCCTGGCGTACAGGCGGATGAGGTCGTGGAAGCGGTACCGGTCGCGGCCGGCCGGTTCCAGGATCCGGGCGGCGCGCAGGTGTTCGAGGGCCGCCTCCGCCCGTGGCTCCGGCCAGCCGGCCAGGGCGGCCGTGGCGGCCGGGGTGTGGGTCGGTGTGTCGAGCAGGCCCAGGAGCGGCAGTACGTGCGCGGCGTCGTGGCCGTCCTGCTCCTCGTGGAGCTGCCGGTGGCTGACCGCGATGCCGGCGCGTACCGCGAGGTCGTCGTACTGCAGGGTGTCGAGGCGGCGGGTGGCGTCGGCCAGGCGGCCGGCGAGGTCGGCCATCCGCCGGTCGGGCCGCGCCACCAGGCGGGCGGCGGCGATGCGCACGGCCAGCGGCAGGCCGCCGCAGAGCCGGGCGACCGCCGCGGCGGCCTCGGGCTCGCGCTCGACGCGCTCGGCACCGGCGATCCTGGACAGCAGCGTGACGGCGTCCCGGTGGCCGAGCCCGGCCAGGTGCAGCCGGCGGACGTCCCCCAGCTCCGCGTCCAGCCCGCCGAGTGCGGTGCGGCTGGTGATGACGGTACGGCAGCGCGGCCCGGCCGGGATGAGCGGCCGCACCTGCCGGGCGTCGAGCGCGTTGTCCAGGATGACGAGCAGCTCGCTCCCCGAGGTGAGCGACCGGTAGCGGGCCACCGCCCCCTCCACGTCGGACGGCACGGCGGACCCGTCGAGACCCAGCGACCGCAGCACGTGGCCGAGGCCGTCGGGCACGGGCAGGGGCGGCAGGCCGGGCGTGGAGCCGTTCATGTTGAGGTAGACGACGCCGTCGCGGAACCGCCCGGCCATCGTGTGCGCCACGTGCACGGCGAGCGCCGACTTGCCCACGCCACCCGGCCCGTCGATGACGGCCACGTTCGCGTGCAGCAGCGCCTCGCTCAGCCACGTCACCTCCTCCCGCCGGGCGGTGAAGGACCGTGTGTCGGCGGGCAGCTCGGCGGGGACGATCGTGGCCTGCCGCGCCGGCACGGGCAGGTCGAGCGCGGGGTCCCTGGCGAGGATGGCTTCCCGCAGCCGGCGCAGCGGGGCGCCCGGCTCCAGGCCGAGCTCCTCGACCATGGCCGCGTGCCCCTCCTGGTAGACCGCGAGCGCCTCGCCCGGCTGCCCCGCCCGGTAGAGCGCCAGCATGAGCTGCGCGCGCGGCCCCTCACGCAGCGGGTACGCCTTGACGTGCGGCACGAGGTCGGCCATCACCGCGAGCTGGTCACCCGCGGCCAGCCGCAGCTCGGTGTGATCCTCGAAGAGGGCGACGCGTTCCGCCTCCAGGCGCTTGGCCTCCTCCTGCGCCCACGGCTCGTCCAGCCAGGCCAGGGCCGGTCCCCGCCACAGGTCCAGCGCCTGGCGGAACCACCTGTCCGCCGTGCCGGACTCGCCCCGGTCGCGGGCCGTGCGCGCCTGGCCGGCCAGCAGCGTGAACCGGTGCGCGTCGACCTGCTCGCGGGGAACGTCGAGCAGGTAGCCGCCGGGCACGGTCACGATGGCGTCGGAGCCGAGCGTGTCGCGCAGCTTCGACACGACGATGTTGACCTGTTTGGCGGCCGTGGCCGTGGAGGTCTGCCCCCACACGTCGGCGACGAGCCGGCGCGTGGTGACGGGCCGGCCCGCGTCAAGGGCCAGGCGGGTCAGCACGGCGACGCGGCGGCGGCCGGCCACCCGCAGCGGCCGTCCGTCCATCGTGATCTGCCAGGGCCCGAGCAGCCCGATCTCGAGTGTCATCAGGGCAGGACCCTACGCAGGCGCGGTATGCCGCCGGTATGTCCTGGTTCTCAGAGCTGGTTCTTGATCGCCTCGGGCAGGTCGGGGACCGGCTGCGCGAGGTAACGGGCCTCCTCCTCGGGCGTGAGCAGCCTGGCCTCGCGCAGGATCGCCAGCGACACCCGCCACGACTCCCTGGCCTCCTCGTGCCGGCCCAGGTCGTACAGGGTGTGACCGAGCCACCAGTGGGACACGGCGAGGCCCATGGTGTAGCCGGCCTCGCGCTGGCACTCGATGGCCACGCGGTACTCGCCGACCGCCTCCTCGAGCGAGCCCCGCGCCCGCAGGCAGTCGCCCAGCGTGTCGTGCGCGGTGCCCACCGCGCCGGCGTTGCCCTGATCCTTCACCGTCAGCGACAGGGCGAGCCGCGCCTCGTCCACGGCCTCGGCGTGCCTCCCCTGCCGGTGATAGACCTGCGCCCGGTTGGAGCGGACCATCCCCTCGTGCAGGGTCCGCCCCTCTTCCTGGGTGATGGCGAGGGCGCCGCGCAGCGCGTTGAGCGCGTCGTCGTAGCGCTTCATCTGGGTGTAGGTGATGCCGAGGTCGTTGTAGAGGCCGGCCTTCCTGCGGGACGATTCCGTCCGATCGACGCATGCCAGCGCGTCCTCCAGGCAGCGCACGGATTCCTGGAGATCGCCGACCTGCTGATGGATGCCGGCGAGCCCCTGCAGCAGGTTGACCTGAGCCTGCCAGTCCGCCCGCTCCCTGGCCTGCCGCAGCACCTCCGCACCCACTTCGAGTGCCTCGGCGAACCATCCCCTGCGGTCGAACAGCCACAGCAGGTGGTGGGCGAGCCCGACCGCCGAGCCGTCGGCCAGCCGCGCCGCCTGGCGTACCGTGGCGACGAGGTCGGCCCGCTCCTCGACCAGCCAGGCGTTGGCGGCCTCCAGCGTGGGCAGCTCCTCGCCTGCCTGGTCGGTGGCGTACATGCCGGCCTCCGTGTGGTCGTTCAGCAGGTCGGCGGCCCGTTGCGCGGTGGCCAGGTAGTGGTGCAGCACGCGGCGGGTCGCGCTCGCGCGTTCGTCGTCAGGGAGGTCCTGCTCGCGCGCGTACAGGCCGACCAGGTCGTGGAGCTGGTAGCGGTCCGGCCCCGCGTGTTCGAGCAGGCGGGCGTCGAGGAGGTGTTCCAGGGCGGTCTCGGCGCGGTGCTCCGGCCAGCCGGCCAGCGCGGCCGTGGCGGCGGGCGTGTACGTGGGCAGGTCCGCCAGCCCGAGCAGGCAGAGCAGGTGCGCGGCGTCCTGGCCGGCGGGCTCCTCGCGCAACTGCTGATGGCTGACCGCGAGGCCGGCGCGTACCGCGAGGTCCGCGTACTCCAGCAGGTCGAGCCGTCTGGTGGCGTCGGCGAGACGGGCCGCGAGGTGGGACAGCGGACGGTCGGGACGTGCGGCCAGGCGCGCGCCCACGATGCGCAGCGCGAGCGGGAAACCGCCGCAGAGCCGGACGATCTCCTCCGCCGCCCGCGGCTCGGCCTCCAGGCGACCGGATCCGACGATCCGGGCGAGCAGGGTGGCCGCGTTGGCGTCGTCGAGCCCGCCCAGGTGAAGGTGCCGGGCGTTGCTAAGGGTGGCGAGCGGGTCGCGGCCGGTGATCAGCACCCGGCAGCCGGGCCCGGCCGGGATGAGCGGGCGTACCTGGCGGACGTTGCGGGCGTTGTCGAGGATGACCAGCAGGTCGCTCGCGGCGGTGAGCGAGCGGTAGCGGGCGGCGGCCTCCTCGGCGTCGGAGGGGATGGCGGCGCCGTCGAGGCCGAGTGAGCGCAGCAGGTGGCGCAGCGCCTCGATGGGGGCGAGCGGGGCGAGCCTGGCGGTGGAGCCGTGCAGGTTGACGTAGATGACGCCGTCGGTGAAGCGGCCGGCGACGCCGTGCGCGACGTGGACGGCGAGCGCCGACTTCCCGACGCCGCCCGGCCCGTCGATCACGGTCACCATGACGTCGCTCAGCAGGTCGGCCCGCAGCCGGTCCGCCTCGTCCGCCCGCGCCGTGAACGCCTGGACGTCGGCGGGCAGCTCCGCCGGAGGAACGTGCTCGAGCCGCCGCGTCCTGGGCAGGTCGAGTGCGGAATCCTTGGCGAGGACGGCCTGGTGCAGCCGGCGGAGCTCGGCGTCCGGCTCGATCCCCAGCTCGTCCACCATGGCCCGGCGCAGGCGCCGGTACGTCTCCAGCGCCTCGGGCGCCCGGCCGTCCCGATACAGCGCGAGCATGAGCTGGCCGGTGAGACGTTCGCGCAGCGGGTGCGCCCGGACGAGCCCGGCGAGCTCGCCGGCCAGGGCCCGCTGGTCGCCGGCGGCCAGCCGCAGCTCGGCGTGGTCCTCAAGGACGCTGAGCCGCTCCGCCTCCAGCCGCTCGGCCTCGATGCCCGCCCAGGGCGCGTCCACCTCGGTCAGCGCCGGCCCCCGCCACAGCTCCAGCGCGCCGCGGAACAGCGCGTCCGCGGTGGCCGTGGCGCCGTCCGCGCAGGCGGCGCGGGCCTGCCTGGACAGGTGGGCGAAGGCGTGCACGTCCACGTGGTCGCGTTCGACGGCGAGCCGGTAGCCGCCCGGCACGGTCTCGATGACGCCGGGGCCGAGCGTGTCGCGCAGCTTCGAGATCACGATGTGCAGCTGCTTGGTGGCGGTGGCGGCGGAGCTGCTCGCCCACACGTCGGACAGCAGTGTCTCGGTGAGCACGACCTGCCCGGCGTCGAGGGCGAGCCGGGCCAGCACGCCGATCCGCCGCTCCCCGCCGATCGTGACCGCCCTGCCGCCCGCCTCGACCTCCAGCGGACCCAGTAACTTGATCTCCAGGCTCAAGCGAACGCTCCCGTCGTCAGCCAAGATCACAAATTCTAGTCACCGCGCCGGTTCGCCCGCTGGCGGCTTGTGACGATCCACCTATGACGTCCGCATACCGGACGCATACCGCCGGTCGTTACGCTCACCGGTCCCACCCCTGATCACCTGGCGAAGGAACCCCGTGACCCGTCTCGCGCTCGCGACCGTGCTCGCCGTGCTGCTGTCAATGCTTCCCGGCGTGTCCCACGCCGCCGCCCCCGGCGTCCTGGGCACGGTGGGCAACCTCATACGCGAGGAGCAACCACGCGCCGACGGGGTCAGGCACACCGACACCAAGGCGATCATCGCCGGGCTCAAGGCGATCAACGCGAACACCTACGTGTATCCGATGGCTGGTGACGACGTGCAGTGGACCGACCTGCGCGACGAGTTCCTGCCTGCGGCCGCCGCGGCGGGGGTCGACGTCTGGGTGCTGGTGTACTCGCCGAGCCAGGCGGGCTGCTGCGTGTCGAGGCCGTTCAGGCACGACTACGTCGCCTGGTCGCGCGAGATCGCCACGCTCGCCGGGAGCCACCCGAACCTGACCGGCTGGACGGTGGACGACTACGCCTACGACCTGCGCGCGTTCACCCCCGCCTACCTCCGGCAGATGCGGGCGGCGGCCGAGGCGATCAGCCCCGACCTCAAATTCGTCCCGACCGTCTACTACCCCCAGTTCACCGACGCGTTCGTCGCCGAGCAGATCCCGCTGCTGGACGGGGTCATCTTCCCCTTCCGCGACGAGCCGTACCGCGACACCTCCTGGCCGTGGAGCCTGTCGTACCAGGTGCGGCAGCTCGCCCAGCGGCTGCCCGGCACCGAGATCTACCTGATGCCCTACGCCCACCCCCTGAGCCACGCCGCCCAGAAGCCCACGGTGTCCTACGTCGAGGCGGTCACCAGGAAGGGCGTCGAGCACGTCCGCAGCGGTGAGCTGGCCGGCGTGCTGCAGTACAAGCTCCCGTACCACTCCCGCGACCTGGCGTGGACACGCCCCGCGGCCGACAACCTGGCCCGCACGGGCTCCGGGCGGCTGAGCTTCGTGGTCCAGCAGAACACCGCGACCACGGCCGGCATGTGGTGCGGCGCGACGCGGACGGCCACCCTGACCTCGGGGACGGTCAAGCGGATCACCTTCCACCACAGCGACACCCGCGGGCCGCAGGATCCGGCGGGCCACCACGTCAAGCAGTTCCTGCTCAACGGCACGGTGGTCTGGGAACGTGACGTCACGGCGGGCACGTGGGTGCGGGCGACGGTCGACGTCACGTCCCGGCTGGCCGGCGCGACGAGCGCGACGCTGCAATGGCGTCTGTACGAGCGCAAGGCCGTGACCAACTACGTCGTGGACGCCGGCGTGGACGACATCACCCTCACCGGCATGACGATGAGCGATCCGGGCGTGGAGAACGCCGCCGTCTGGACGCCGAACCTCGCCCGCCGGGGCGGCCCGGTCTACTGCTCGGCGCAGGTCTACCACGAGAACTACGGCGCCGACCTCGGAGCGCTCATCGCCGGCCTGTACGCCACCGGGTGAGGCTTCTCACGCCGACGGGTGATCAGGCGCGGGTCAGGGCCCGGTCGGCGGTGCGGGCGAAGGACGGCAGCAGCTCGACGCCCCAGCCGGGTTCCGTCGGCACCGGGACTTCGCCGTCGCGCACCTCGGGCAGCGGCCCGTAGACGTCCTGCGTCCACGGGGTGGTCTCGATGCTCCACTCCTGCGGATGCACGCAGGCCGGCATCGCCGCGGCCAGGTGGAGGGTGAAGACGCGCAGCAGGGAGTCGTTCGCGCAGTGCGGGGTGCACGGGATCCCGGCGGCCTCGGCGAGCACGGCGACCTTGCGGGCGCGCGAGACGCCGCCGATGTAGCCGATGTCGGGCTGCACGATGTCCACCGCGCGCATCGCGATCATGCGGCCGAACTGCGGCAGCGAGAAGTCCTGCTCGCCGCCGGAGACGGCGATGTCGAGGGCCGCCGTGACCTGGGCGGTCGCTTCGAGGTCGGTGAACGGGCAGGGCTCCTCGAAGTGGAAGTAGCCGTGCTCCTCCAGCATCCGGCCGACCCTGATCGCCCTGGGCACCGAGTACCCGCCGTTGGCGTCCGCCGACAGGTCGACGTCGGGGCCGAGCGCGTCGCGCAGGTGCGTGATGATCCGCTCGGTACGCCCAGGCGCCGCGTCGCCGTCGCGCCCCATCGCCTCCCCCACCCGGATCTTGACCGCCCTGAACCCCTGCTCGCCGATGAGCCGGCCGAGCCGCTCCGCCTCGTCCTCGGGGGTGATGGCGCGGGACATGCTGGAGGCGTACATGGGGACGGACGTGCGCGCGTGCCCGCCGAGCAGCTGGCACACCGGCCGGCCCGCCGCCTTGCCCATGATGTCCCAGAGCGCGGTCTCCACTCCGGCGAGCGCGCGGTGCAGGAAGCTGCTCGGGAACTTGTAGTGCGTCCGCAGGCAGGCGTCGACCAGCGCCTCGGCGTCCCACGGGTCGCGGCTGACGAACATCGGCGCGACCATCGAGTGCAGCACGCTGACCGTGGTGGCCGCCTCGTACGGCGCGGTCTGCCCGATGCCCTCCAGGCCGTCGTCGGTGCGGACCAGGACGACGGCGAGCTTGCCCCGGGTCAGGGTCTCGATCTCGGTGATCTTCACAGGTGCTTCCTCAGCGTCTCGGCGAGGGGCGTCCGTACGGCGCAGCGGTCGAACCGGAACGAGTCCGCCAGCTCCCTGGCCTGTTCCGCGTCGATGCCGGCGAAGAGCGCGGCGAACTCGTCCACCATCGGCTCGGCCAGCAGGATGTGCCGCACCAGCACGTGGATCCACTGCTTCTGGCCGAACGGCGACGGGTCGAAGCCCGGGAACTCCTCGGCCACGGTCCGCTCGATCGGCTCCAGCAGGTGCCGGACGCCGGTGTCCACGCCGCCCCACACGTCCACGCCCAGCCGGGCCTTCTTCTCCAGGACGGGCGCGATCCTGCGCAGGTACGGCGAGTCCGCGGCGGCGTGCACGACGCCCTGCAGCCCGATGTCCTTGTACGTCCACAGGCTCCAGCCGGCCCCGTACGCGTCGTAGATGCCGAGCTGGTCGGCCAGCACGCGGTAGCGGGCGCCGTCGAGCGCCGGGTCACCCCCGTACGGCGTGCTGTAGACCGGCCCGAACTCCCCCACCCAGATCGGCGTCCCGGTACGCCGCATGTACTCCGCCCGCTCCAGGAACCTGGCCTCCAGGTAGTCGCGATCGACGTGCCGCCCCCGCGAGGGGCCCGGGTAGTCGCCGCTGTCGGCGAAGCCGGCCAGCGCGTAGTCGTGCACGGTGTAGACCGTGCCGGGCAGCGGGTCGGCGAACAGCTCGAAGTCGGTGGCGTGCCGGTTGCCGTCCAGGAAGAGGACGTGCGACGGATCGACGGCCCTGATCGCGGCGTGCAGCCGCTCGTAGAACGGCCCGATGCGCTCGCCCGACGGGTCGGCCGGCTCGTTGAGCGGGTTGTAGCCCGCCACCCACGGGTTGTCCTTGTACCGGTCGGCCAGCGCCTCCCACAGGTGCACGACCCGGTCCTGGAAGTGCCGGTGCGTCCAGAACAGCGACCGGTGCGTGGGGTTGTCGCTGTGCCAGCGCTGGTTGTGGTAGCCGGGCGCGGCGTGCAGGTCGAGCACGGTGTAGAGGCCGTGCCGCGCGCACGTCTCGATCACCCGGTCGAGCAGCAGGAAACCCTCGTCCTTGAGCCGCATCGGCCGGTCGTCGTCCTCGAAGTGCCGGTAGTTGAACGGCACCCTGACGCTGTTCATGCCGAGATCGGCGAGGAAGCGCGCGTCGTCGTCGGTGAAGAACACCTCCAGGAAGCGCTCGAAGAAGGCGTCGTAGACGTCCTGCCCGAGCACCCGGCGCAGCGCGGCGCGCTGCAGCTCCTCGGTCGAGGGGTAGCCGGTGATGAAGTTCTCCATGTTCATCCAGCCGCCGAGCCCGACGCCGCGCAGGCGAACCGTCTCGCCGGACGCGGTCACCAGTCGGTCGCCGTCGATGTGCAGCCTTGCGGACTCGTGCATGGTGGTGGGATCTCTCCTTGGGGTGGGGGTCATTTGCCGAAGCCGGCCGTGAGGCCGCGTACGAGGTGGCGGCGGCCCAGCACGTACGCGACGAGCATGGGGAGGGTGGACAGCACCACGGCGGCCAGCACCGCGGGGACGTCCACGGTGAACTCGCCCTGGAACGCCCACAGCGCCATCGGCAGCACGCGCAGGTCGGGGCTCTGGGTGAGGATGAGGGGGAACAGGAAGCCGTTCCAGACGTGCAGCGCGTCGTAGATGCCGACCGTGACCAGGGCGGGACGGGCCAGCGGCAGCACCAGCCGCCACAGCATGACCCAGTCGCCCGCCCCGTCCATCCGCATCGACTCGAACAGCTCCCTGGGGATGTCGCGGATGAAGTTCGCCAGGATCAGCACCGTGATCGGGATCGCGAAGCCGATGGACGGCAGGATCAGCGCGAGCAGGCTGTCGTACAGGTGCAGGCGGGTGATCATGTAGTAGAGCGGGATGATCGTGGCGTGCACGGGGATCGCCAGGCCCAGCAGGAAGACCGAGAAGCCGGTACGCGCGAGCCTGCCCTCACCGCGCACCACCCCGTACGCCGCCATCAGCGAGAACGCGACCGTCACCACGACCGAGACCACCGTGATGATCACGCTGTTGAGGAAGTAGCGGCCGAACCCGCTCTCCAGCACCAGCGCGTAGTTGTCGAGCGAGACGCTGTCCGGCAGGGCCAGCGGGTTGCTGTCGAAGAAGCCGGTCTGGCTGCGCAGGCTGGAGATCACCACGTAGTAGATGGGCACGATGATGACGGCCAGCCAGACGAGGCCGCCGATGCCGGCGCCGACGTTGGGCAGCCGCCGTACCTTGGTCCTGGTCAGGGTGGTGGCCATCAGAGCCCTTCCTGTTCGCTGCGCATGCGGGCGAAGCCGGTGTACTTGGTCAACGAGAAGGCCAGCGCCAGCCCGGTCACGACCAGGATCACGGCGAGCACGCTGGCCTTGCCCATGTCGTTGGCCGAGAAGCCGGTGAGGTACATGTCGAGCGGCAGCAGCCGCGTGGCGTTGCCAGGACCGCCGCCGGTGAGCACGAACACCACGTCGAAGTACGTCAGCGAGCCGGTCACCATGAGCGTGGACGACGTGACGACGGTGTTGCGGAGCTGCGGCAGGGTGACGTAGCGGAACTGCTTGACGCGGCCGGCGCCGTCGATGTCGGCGGCCTCGTACAGGGAGGCCGGGATCTGCCGGACGGCGGCCTGGTAGAGCAGGGTGTGGAAGGGCACGAACTGCCATGCGATCACGAAGATCACGACGTACAGCACGAGGTCGGGGTCGCCGAGCCAGTCGAGGCTGAGGAAGCCGAGGCCCGGCACCCCGCCGAGGCCGAAGTTCGGGTCGAGCACGGCCTTGAACGCGATGGCCACGGCGGCCGACGAGAGCAGCAGCGGCAGGAAGTACAGCACGGCGAGCACCGCCCGGTAGCGCTGGGTCCCCGCGGTGAACACGCCGAGCAGCAGGCTGATCGGCGTCTGCACCACCCACGAGAACACCATGATCTTCAGGGTGAGCAGGAGCGCGTTGCCGGTCACCGGGTCGCGCAGCACCTCGGCCCAGTTGCCGAGGCCCTCCCACGAGATCTCGCCGAGGCCGTCCCACCGGGTGAGGCTGAGGACCACCGCGCCCGCGAGCGGGATCACGGCGAACACCACGAACATCGCCAGCGCCGGCAGGGTGAACAGCCCGCTGCGGGTGCGGGCTCGGGTTGCGGACACGTGCATCGCCTCAGCCGGTGATCGTGGCGTTCATGGTGGTGGCGAACTGCTCTGGGGTGATCTCTTCGAGGAAGACCTGCTGCAGCGTGGTCAGCAGCTTGTCGCCCGCCTCGGGGGCGAGTGCCTGGTCCAGGCTGAGCTGGAAGTTCGGCGCCTTCTTCGCCGTCTCGTAGATCATCGAGTAGTACGCGGGGTCGTCCGACTTGGCGATGGCGTCCTCCGCTCCTTCCACCGGCGGGACGTTGCCCACGGCCAGCAGGTCGGCGGCGTACTTCTCGTTCAGCAGATCGCTCTTGACGTACTCACGGGCCGCCTGCTTCTGCTCCGGCGTCGCCGCCGCCGAGATCGACCAGAAGTTGGTCGGGTTGCCCACCACGTTCGCGGGGTCGCCCTTGCCGCCCTCCACCGCGGGGAACGGCACGTAGCCGAGCTTGCCGTCCTTGACGAACCGCGGGTTCGCCGTCTTGATCGTCTGGTACGTCGCGGGCAGCCCGAGCGTCATCGCGGCCTTGCCGGTGTAGAGCAGGGCCACGTCGGCGCCGCTGTCGGTGGAGATCGAGGAGAAGCCCTTGACGAAGCCGCCCGCCTTGACCAGCTCCTGGATCTTCTTGTTGGCCTCCGTCACCGCCGGGTCCGACCAGGCGTTCGGCTTGCCCGCGGTGATGTCGTCCATGACGCGCGGGCCGCCGATGCGGTCGACCAGGTACGCCAGCCACGGCAGCAGCGGCCACTTGGCCTGGCCGCTCACGGTGAACGGCGCGATGCCCGCCCCCGTGAACTTCGGCACCAGCGCCATCAGCTCGTTCCACGTCTTGGGCGGCTGGGCGCCGATCTTGGCGAACAGGTCCTTGTTGTAGTAGACGACCACCGGTTTCACGCCGTTGTTCGGCACCGCGTACGTCTTGCCGTCCACCTTGCCGACCGCGGCGATCGAGGGCAGGAACCGGTCCTTGACCGCGGGGTCCTCGGCGAGGTCGCTCAGGTCCTCGACGGCGCCGGCGGCCACGTACGACTTGAGCACGCCGCCGCCCCAGCCGTAGATCAGCGTGGGGGCCTGCTTCGCGCCGACGGCGGTGCGGATCTTCTGCTTGTAGGGGTCGTTGGCGAACTCCTGGATGGCGAACTTCTGCCCTTCGTGGGCCGCGTTCCAGGAGTCGAAGGAGTTCTGGAAGGCCTTGGCGGTGACGCCGCTGATGATCCACGCGGAAGGGCCTCCCGCGTCCGCCGAGGTGCTCCCGGCCTGCCGGGGACCGGAGGTCCCGCAGGCGGCGACGCCCGCCGTCAGCACGGCGAGCCCGATCGCGAGCAGTGGTCTGGGGGATCCGACCGCTGTCTTCATGTCCTTCACCTTCCTGCGCACCCGCCGGAGACAGGGCTCCGGCATGACACCGCACACAGCCGGTCTTGCTGCGGTTAGTCCGACATGGTGCAAGTCCGCTCACGCCGATGTCAATCGTTATCGATAACGTTTTACATGCGCTAGGATCGGCGCCGTGAACAGTGGCCGCGTGACGATCCGCGACGTCGCCGAGCATGCCGGGGTGTCGGTGGCGACGGTGTCGAAGGTGCTCAACGACCGCTACGGCGTGGCGGCCGCCACCGTCGACCGGGTGCGCGAGGTGATCGCCGAGCTGGGCTACGAGTCCAGCCTCGTGGCCCGCAGCCTGCGCAACCAGCGCACCAACGTCATCGGCGTCCTGGTCTGGGACATCGAGCCGTTCAGCGCCGAGCTGCTCAAGGGCGCCGCCCGCGCGATCAGGGGCACCGACTACGAGCTGGTGGTCTACGCGGGCGGCGGCAAGGGCTCGGGCCGGCTCGGCTGGGAGCGGCGCTACCTGTCGCGCCTGTCCGGCACGCTCATCGACGGCGCGGTGCTGGTCACGCCCACGGTGCTCGACGTCGACGGCGGCACCCCGGTCGTGGCCGTCGATCCGCACAGCGGGCGCGAGACCGTCCCGACGGTCGACGCCGACAACCTCCAGGGCGGCCGCCTGGCCACCGAACACCTCATCGCCCTCGGCCACCGGCGCATCGGCTTCCTCGGCCGGCCGCCCCGCGACCTGGAGTCGGGCCCGCTACGCGAGGAGGGCTACCGCTCCGCCCTGGCCGACGCCGGCCTCCCGCTTGACCCCGCCCTCATCCGCGTCGCCGGCTACGACGAGACCGACGCCCGCAACACCGTCCGGGAGCTGCTCACCCTCCCCAGCCCACCCACGGCGATCTTCGCCGCGAACGACGTCTCCGCCATCTCCACGATCGAGGTGGCCACGTCGATGGGCCTGCGCGTCCCAGAAGACCTCTCGGTCATCGGCTTCGACAACGTCCCCGAGAGCATGATGAGCGACCCGCCCCTGACGACGGTCGAGCAGCCGATCCAGCAGATGGGCCTGATAGCCGTCGAGATGCTCCTCGACCTGCTGGCCGGCCGCGACCCCGCCCAACGCCACGTCCGCCTCCCCACCCGCCTCGTCCCCCGCTCCTCCTGCGCCCCGCCGAAGTAGGGACCATGCCGAAGGAGGAACCATGCCGCCTCAGGACGATCTCCGCAGCCTCGCGCACGCCAAGCTCGTGCGGCACCGCGTCCTCGCCGCACAAGCCGTCCCCTTACCGAGGGACGTCCTGGCCGTGCTGGTGAACGACCCCTCCCGATCCGTCCGGCGCGTGCTGGCGGCCCGTACCGACCTGGACGCCTGGGACCTGCTCCGCCCCCTGGCGAACGACCCCGACCTCAGAACCCGCCAGACCCTGGCCGCCAACCCCTCCTGCCCCGCCGACCTCCTGCTGATCCTGGTCGACGACCCGCACGGGTCGGTGCGCTGGGACCTGCCCTCCCACCCGCGACCGCTCGGCCCGCGTCCGCGCGACCCTGCTGAAGTTCGTGGAACTGGACGATGAGGACCTCCGGCTGCTCGCCAAGGACCGCTCACTGAACGTGCGCTGGTGGCTCGCCACCTGGCCCACCACCCCACGAGAGATCCTGGAGATTCTGCTCCAGGACCCGAACGAGGAAGTCTCCAGACAGGCGAATGCGACCCTGCACGACCGCTGATCGCCTCTGGTGCTACGGCAGGTTGTAGCGGCTGACGGCCAGGTACGTCTCCGGCGTCGCCGCTTCGAGACGTTCCGCTCCCGGCATGCCGGTTTCGCGACTCCTCAAGGGTGGATGACGGGTGGGTGGGTGGCGATGAGGTGCTGAAGTGCAGTCGCCACCGCGTGGACGAGCGCGGGCTGTGAGGCGTCCCAGGCGAGATGGAGGCCGCTGTGGCTGCGCAGGATGAGCCTGCTGTACAACAGGATCGGCAGGATGGCGTTGTTCTTGAAGCGGCGGTCGGGGCCGCCCTTGACGTTGACGTAGCGCCAGGTGGAGCTTACGACCGTGCCGTCGCGTGGCACCGGCCCTTCCTCGATGAAGCGCGAAGGTTCCACGGCGACCTGGAGGTGCTGGTACGCGAGGTCGGCGATGTGGCGGCCGTCCTGGACCAGGACGCGATCGGGGAGGAAGTGCACCGACAGGCTGCCCGCGGTCAGGGTCGGGACGGCGACGTTGGTGACCAGCATCCGCGGTCCCGCGAACCGGACCGCGGCGTTCAGCCTGCGCAGCAGCGTGGAGGCGCCGGCGTTCACCTTGAACTGGTAGGTGTCGATGACCGCGCCCGATGCGGTGATCAGCCAGAATCCGTGGGCCCGCTGGAGGCCGGCGATCGAGGCGACGAGGTGATCGAAGCGCTGGGCGGCCTCGTCGGTCACGTCGTACATGACGACCACCGCGCGCGCCGCCCGATCGCGCAACGCCACCCAGAGCACGAAAGGCAGTCCGACGGCGATGACGACCAGTCCGAAACGCCCCGTGACCAGCCCCGAGGCGAGCAGCGCAGCCAGCGCGAACGGCCAGTACGCCCGGCGCGCGGCGGCCCGCTGCACCTGCTGGACGATGTCGCTCGGCTGCGCCGGGACCAGGCTGACGGCATCATGCATGACGACGTCACGTCCGGACGCGGTGGTGCGGTAGGAGACCATGCCGTGCCCCATGCGCACAACGTTGCCCCGAGGTATCATCCCCGCCCGAAGCCCGGGAATCCCGGTCGAGACCCCCATCCCAGCCTGACTGAGCGTGAAACGGAACGGTCCAACCCTCAGGCTGGTACGCACATAGAAACCCACGATGAGGAATCCCTCCAGCCAGGACCGCCGTTACCGAGGCCCGATGTCCCAGAACTCGGGTCGGCGTCTCCCAGGTGGAACAACGTACGGGCATGATTTCGTAAGGCGGGTTGTCGCCACGGACGGCCTGATCGTGCCGATCTACGCTTCCCGCATGGCTTTCGTGATCCCAGAGATCAAGGTCGGGCTGGCCGAGCTAGGTGGCGGGCCCGATGCACGGTGCTCGCGGTGCGGCAAGCGCGCGACCCTGTACTTCGTCGAACCGGCGACGGGACGGCCGACGTACGTGTGCACGGCCGACGCCGGGGCCGAGGTGGAGGCGATGCTGCTGCGCACCGCCGACTAGCGTGTCGTAGCAATGCGAGAAGCGGCGCTGGTGTTCGTCAAGCTGTGTCGCTTGGTCATGACCAGCGCCCTCGCCCGTCATCGACGACGTCCCGTTGCGCCGGGACGTGCCGGAGGTGCTCCTCGCGTGCGCACTGGAACGAGATGGAGAACCGATCCCGGCCCGTCGTCCTCTGCGGGGGCCTTCTGTGGAGGTGCAGAGGGCACATATCCGCCCTTGCGTATCAACGTATGTTGGCGCAGGAGTCCCGGCGCAGGCCGCCAGATGGTGCGCCAAGCCGTCACCCTCCCAGGTCCGAATTCGCAGGGCTGGTGCGAGCGGAACCGCTGCTCTCCCAGGCGCCGGTGAAGATGCGCAAGGCAAGCCCGTAGAGCAGTCCCGGTGGTCGCGCAACCAGACAGGGTGAGTTACGACCGTGTTCGGTCTCGTCGTAGAGCGTTATGTACGCGACTTCGTCGGTCAGAATGATCCGATACAGGTTCGGCATGTCGTAGAAGCGCAACTCGACGACGTCCATGTGCTGCGCTGCTTCCCGCACGTACTCCGCGTTGTTGCGCACCTGCTCGAGCAACATACCGGGCCTCAGCCCCCGGTCGAAGCGACGGAGCGACTCCTCTCGCCTGACCAGCCAGGAGCCGGGCCGGGGGTCGGGCAGCAGCACCTTCACCGCATCGAGGGGTCGTACCGCGCCTGACCAGATCGGGGCGAAGGCATCCCGCGTGAGCTCGTTGCCGCGGCCGGTGAGCACGCAAACCCACCGAGCGCGGGCCAGGTCGGTAGCCAATTCGTCCGCCGCCCGCCGCTGCTGGCGGTACAGCTTGCGCACCCCCAACCCGGAATAGTGCGAGAGTACAGCGACGGCCCAGTCGCGGGCACGGGCGGAGAGAACCCATCCCACCGCGACGGTCAGCGCTGTCGCCGCCATCGAGCTGACCACGCCCAGGGTGAAGTCGTTCATCGCGTGGTCCTGAGGTAGGGCAGCAGACGACGCAGGACTTGAGCGGCGTGCCAAGCCGCGACTTGCTGAGGTGTGTCGGACTTGTGCTGATCGGCGTGGTCGGAGATGCCACGTATGACCATCCAACGATGCTGGCGCCCCGAGGCGGCCGAGCGTTCGTGGCACGCTTGTCCGAGACCACCCGCTTCCATGTCAACAGCAAGAATCTTGTCGTTGAACGATGCCAGGAACGCGATCTCGGCGGCGTCCTCGTCCGCGATGACCGCTTCCCCCGACCCGATGGGGCCCGCATGCACAGCCGATGATCGCGGCGTTCCCTCAGGATCCACGATCGTCAGCTGGTGAGACGCATCGAGATCGGCCATAAAGGTGTTAATCGCATGGCCGACGGCAGCGGGCACCGGCCGCGTCTGACCGCGGCGATGAGTGCCGGAGGGCGTGACCTTGCGCAAGTCGTAGTAAACCATTTCCGTGGCCAGGATCACGTCACCAATGGCCACGGACTTGTGGATACCTCCACCGATCCCTGCCAGCACCGTGACCTCAGGGTCGAAGGCTTCGACAAGGTTGGCGTAGGCGGCCATGGCCGAGCGTTGTCCCTGTTCGAGAGCCATAGTGGCGGCCACCGTCACTCCGTCCACGACCGCCCGGTAGAACGTGAGATCTCCGACGCGTTCACTGCGAAGCCCGAGTGCGGCCTGCACGGCCCGGGTCTCCAGCGGCAGGATGCTGATCACTCCCACCTGGGTGCGCTCCGCGGTTTCGTCGCAAGACGCTCCGGCGGTCCGTACCACCTTGGCGTTGCTGCCCACCGCCGAGTCGCGCACAGTCATGGTATCGCCGTAGTTCAGGATGCCGTCGACGTGCAGCCGGCTCACGATGATTCACCGTCCTTTTGGTCGTTGGGCTCCTGTTGCTGATCGGACCCGTACTGATTGGTCCGGGAGGCGTTCTTGCCGATGGCCGAGTCACGAATCTCCATTCGGCCCATGTTGAGAACCGTTGCACTGATGATCAGCTGTGCCCGCTTTTTGAACTCGGAGGTGTCAACACCGTGGTCCTCCAGGAATTTCTCTGTCGCCCATAACAGCCGCTGCTCGATGATCTTCATCAGGCCGAGAATCTCGGCGCGGTCGTGCTCGGCATCTTGCCAGGGGGTGGCGCGATCCTCGCGCACTCGATGAGCTGTCCCGACGGCCGACCCTCTGCGCGGCAGGACCGTCCAGTCGACGCGGGCCAGCAGCCAGGCCAGGAGCAGCCGAGGCACACCGGCGATGCGCCGCATGGCCAAAATCTCGTCCGGCAGGCGCAGGACCGCTTTGAGCCCCTCCCGCATCACCGACCCCCATCCCCTTTCGCCGTAGTGATCGAGGATTTCGTACTCTCTGGGAAGCCTGGTCAGGGCGCAGGCCGCGAAGTCGAGACAGAGCGTTCTGGCCTTGATCGTGACGCGGACGAACACCGTCACGACCACCTCACCGGTCGGCGACGTGGAGATCTCCAAAAAGTGATGAAAGGGACCGTAGGGGTTGTTGATAATCTTCCTGCGCTCGTCCGGATCGAGCGAGCTTCGCAGGCGGTCCCGGTCCTTGGACAGAACCATCTCCTCTACATAGATTCGGTCCCCGATGCTGAGACCCGGCAGCGAGGTCGGCTCGTTTTCCCCACCGACCTCCTCTACAGCCTTGTGCAGCACGTCCACCAGCATGTCCGGCTCGAAGTCACGGACGCTTTCCTCGCCTTCGGGCGCTTCCGGCTCCGGAAGCAGGGGCACGATGAGCGGTGGCAGCCACTTGTGCACGAGCTCACCCGCGCCGACGAAGATGTCCTGCGGATCTTCGAAGTAGTCCGCCGTCAAACGCAGGCGGATACCGTCCTCGTCCTCGTCGTCTTCCTCGCTTTTCGTTACGGGCCGCCGGTAGATCGCGTACTCGGACTCCTGCTGTTCCCTGATGCGTTTCATGCGCTGGCTCATCCGCCCGAAACCCAACGAGTCGGAGACCCACATGCGGTTGGCACCCAGCCGTCGGCCTGCGGCCGCAGTGAACGCGAAAAGGGCCAGCGCGGCGATGAGCACCACCGCCATGCGGAGCACGCTCTCGATGGACTGATAGTGCAGCGCCGCCATCAGAAGGGGGGCGACGATGAGCGCTGCACACGCTATGAACAGCAGTCTCACCTCGCGGCGCAGTTCCTCCAACCCGCGCTTGTGCTGGCGGTATCGTCTGCGGTGCAGGAAGTGGTCGACTGCCTCCAGCGCCTGCCGTCGCCCGATCGCGGGCAGCGTACGAGCCAGTCGCCGCACAGCCAGCCAGAGCAGCAGGATGCACACCACCGTGAGGGCCAGCGCGGGCAGGACCAGCCATGCCCCGACGAACACCGACAGATATCCGAGCCGCTCGCAGACCTCCAGCATCAGCGCACGCTTGGCGTGCGCAACAACAGGCACCAGATCGAAGCCGTACGAAGGTGCCACGCGATGAGCGGGGTCGAGCAGCACCCGCCAGATCACCGAGTCGCGATAGTCCCGGTCGAAGTAGACGCCGGCACACAGTTGCCGAGTGGCTTTACCCCGTGGATGAGCAGGTCGCCGCCCAGGTGAATCCGCACCGTTGGCCATGTGGCCCCTATCTCCTGCTGAATTTAGGTAGCTATGACCTTAAGTCCACAATCCTATAAGGTCAATATGACCTAAAGGGGAGAGAGTCTTGTCACGCGAGCACCAAGTGGGGATTGAGGTCACTGTCGACCTCGTCATCCTCACCATTCGGGACGACGAACTTCATGTTCTCCTCATCGAACGCGGAAATGAACCGTTCAGAGGCTGCCAGGCTCTCCCCGGCGGTTTCCTACGGCCGGGCGAGACCCTTGAGCACGCCGCCCGGCGCGAACTCGAGGAGGAGACGGGCCTGGACGCGGCCCTGCTGCATCTGGAACAACTTCGCGCCTACAGCGAACCGAATCGCGACCCTCGGGGACGCGTGATCACCATGGCCTTCCTGGCACTCGGCCCCGACCTGCCGATTCCACAGGCCGGCACGGATGCCGCGAAGGCCGCGTGGGCGCCGGTGTCGTCGGTCCTGCCCGAGCCCGATCTGCTGGCCTTCGACCACCTGACCATCCTTCGCGACGCGTTGGAGCGGGCCCGGTCGCAACTGGAGTACACGACGGTGGCCACCGCATTCTGTCCCGAACCGTTCACCATCTCCGACCTGCGCAAGGTCTATGAGACCGTATGGGGGCTCAAGCTCGACCCGAGCAATTTCCGTCGCAAGGTCACCCGCGCCGACCAGTTCTTGGAGGCAACAGGGGAACGGCGGTTCACCGAGCCAGGCCGTCCCGCCCCCCTCTACCGCCGCGGTCCCGCCCAGCTACTGCATCCGCCGCTACTACGCGAGGGGCACCTCGCCCGCCGCCACACGACCGCTTCTGCTCTGCGCTAGCCTCCGCGAGGCGCGCGCGGGGCGGGCAGTATGGAGCACGACGTTCGTGTGATCCCGGGGAGCGTTCATGTCCACGCTGGTATTGGTGCACGGTTTCTGGCATGGCTCCTGGTGCTGGAGCGAGGTCATCCCCCACCTGGTCGCCGCGGGGCGGACGGCCGTCGCCGTGGACATGGCGGGGCACGGGCTCCATGCGCGCCGTCCCCGGTGGTTCACCGAGCGGCCCTACGATCGCGCGGCGGTCGCCGCCGAGGTGTCGCCCGTCGCGGACGTGAGCCTGGACGGCGCGGCCGCGTTGCTGACGGAGCAGGTCAAGCGGATCGGGCGGGGTGAGCCGGTCACGGTGGTCGCCCACAGCGCGGCGGGGCCGGTGCTGACGCGGGTGGCGGAGCAGGCGCCCGAGCTGGTGGCGCATGCCGTTTATCTGACGGCCTATATGCCGGCGTCGGACATGCCGGCGGTGGCCTACACGAGGATTCCGGAGGCCGCGGGCGATCAGGTCGCGCCCCTGCTGCGGGGGGATCCGGCCGAGATCGGCGCGCTGCGGCTGGACGTCGCCACCGATGACCCGGCCTACCGGCGGGGGCTGCGGGAGGCGTTCTACGGCGATGTGGATCCGAGGCTCGCCGATGCCGCCACCGGGCTGCTGACCCCGGACGGGCCGCTCGGGATCATGCTGGGCACCACCACGCTGACCCGGGCGGGCTGGGGGTCGGTGCCGCGGACGTACGTCCTCTGCGCCAAGGACCAGGCGCTCCAGCCGGCCGTGCAGAGGAGGTTCGTCGCCGAGGCGGACGCGGCGTTTTCCGGCAATCCGACGTCCGTCGTCTCGCTCGACGCCTCCCACTCGCCGTTCCTGTCCATGCCCGGCCGGCTGGCCGAGGTGATCGTACAAAACGGTTGATAGCGGAATTCTGTTATCGTTGATACATGGCTGATCGGGAAGAGGTTCGCCAGCGCATCATCGACGCCACCACCCAGTTGCTGCGCGACAAGGGCCGCGAAGGGGTGACCACGCGTACGGTCAGCGCGGCGGCCGGTGTGCAGGCGCCCACGCTCTACCGCCTGTTCACCGACATGAACGGGCTGCTCGAAGCGGTCGCGGCCGACGGGTTCGCCCGCTACCTCGCGAGCAAGGACAGGCAGAAGCCCTCCGGCGACCCGGTGGACGACCTGCGCCGCGGCTGGGACAACCACGTCGGCTTCGGCCTGGAGAACCCCGAGCAGTACATGCTCATGTTCGGCCGCCAGACCCCCGACGCCCACCGGCGCAGCACCGAGCGGTCGATGGAGAAACTGCGCCTGCTGGTCGAACGCATCGCCGCCGCCGGCCGGCTCACCGTCGGCGTACGCACGGCGATGGACATGATGCACGCGGCGAGCGTCGGCTGCACGCTCAACCTCATCCGCACCCCGCAGGAGCAGCGCGACCCGGCCCTGCCCGGCCGCCTGCGCGAGGCGGTGCTGGCGGCGATCACCACGGAGACGCCGACCGGCCCGCCGAGCGTGACTCAGCGGGCCGTGGGGTTGATGGCCGTCCTCGACGACGTGCCGGGTCTTTACACGCCGGGCGAGCGGGCCCTGCTGGACGAGTTGCTCGACAGGGCCGCTCAGAGCAGCTTGTCCTGAGTGAAGGGCACCTCCCTGAGCCGCCGGCCGATGGCGTGGTAGACGGCGTTGCCGATGGCGGCGGGCACCCCGGTCCCCGGTGTCTCGCCGAAGCCGCGGATCCCGGTCAGCTCGGCGTTCTGCTCCTCGGGGTCCACGAAGAGCGCCTCCACCGACGGCACGTCCGCGCAGACGGGCACGAGGTACGTGGACAGGTTCGGGTTGACGACCCGGGCGGTGTTCGGGTCCACCATCGTGTGCTCCATCAGCGCGAACCCGATCCCCCACGTCACCCCGCCGATGACCTGCCCGCGCGCGGTCCTGCGGTTGAGCACCCGGCCCAGGTCGTACGCGGCCACCACCCGCGACACCCGCAGCCGCCCCAGCCGAGGATGGATGCGCACCTCCACGAACACCGCGCCGAACGCGTGCCCGCCGGTGTTCCTCCTGCTCCCCGTGGCCTCGACGGGCCGGCCGTGACGACGCATGACGTCGCGGTAGGTGTCCGTGCGCCCGCGCGCGGACAGGCGGCCGTTCCCGGCCACGACCTCGCCGGCGGGCACGCCGTGCAGCGGTGAGCGCGGGTCGGCGACGGCCAGGGCGATCACGGCCTGCCGCGCCTGCGCCGCCGCCTCGGCCGCCGGGCCCGCCACGCTGGGCATCGTGGCCGACCCGGCGGACAGGGAGGCGGCGGGGTACGCGGTGTCGCCGAGCAGCGTCGTGACGTGCCCGAGCGGCAGGCCGAGCCCTTCCGCGGCGATCTGGGTGAGCACGGTGTAGGTGCCGGTGCCGATCTCCTGGGTCGCGGTCCGCAGGGTCGCCCGCCCGTCGGTGCCGACGGTGAGCCTGGCCTGGGACGGGATGGCGGCGTGGGTGTGGGTCTCGGTGGCCATGCCCCAGCCGACGTACTCATCGCCGTCCCTGGTGGTGCCCGGCTTGGGCCGGCGCCGGGACCAGCCGAACGCCTCGGCCGCGACCCGGTAGCACTCCAGCAGCCGCTTGCCCGGATAGGGCGCGGGCGGTTCGGCCTGCTGGTCGACGTCGGTGTGGTTGCGTACGCGCAGCTCGACCGGGTCGATGCCGAGCTCGTAGCTCAGCTCGTCCATGGCGGTCTCGAGGCCGAAGTGCGCGGTCGTCTCGGGCGAGCGCATGTAGCTCGACGTGGGCAGGTCGAGCCGGACGCCGAGCTGGCGTACGTGCACGTTCGGGCAGGCGTACAGGCGCACCGCGGACTCGCTGCCGTTGTAGATGGCCTCGTCCACGCGGGTCACCTGGGCCGTCGAGGTGCTCTCGATGGCGGTCAGCCGGCCCTGCCGGTCGGCGCCCAGCCGCAGGTGGTGGCGGTGCTCGGCGCGGTGGCCGTTGGAGGTGTACATCTGCGCGCGCGACAGCACCAGCCGCACGGGCCGGCCGCAGAGCTCCGCCACCGCCGCGGTGAGCAGGGTGTGCGGGTAGGTGGGGCCCTTGGCGCCGAACCCGCCGCCCAGGTAGGGCGAGACGACCCTGACCTTCTCGGCCGGCTGGTCGAACCCGAACGCCGTCGCGACGGCGTCCCGCGCGAACACCACGCCCTGGGTGCTCTCGTAGAGGGTCAGCGTGCCGTTCTCCCAGACGGCGGTGGTGGTGTGCGGCTCGATCGGGTTGTGGTGCTGCATCGGGCTGCCGTACGTCCGGTCGACGCGTACCGGTGCCTGCTCGAACGCGGCGGCGGCGGCACCCCGGGCGATCTCGTTGGGCCGGTCGCGGAACCGCTCGGGCAGGAACGCCTCGCCGAGCACGTCCGCCATCCGCACGACCGGCTCCTCGGCCCGGTAGCGCACCTTCACCAGCGCGGCCCCCTCCTGGGCCTGCTCCAGGGTCTCGGCCACGACGTACGCGACCGGCTGCCCCTGCTGGTGCACCCGCGTGTCCTGCATGGGGATGAACCGCCGGTTGTACGGAAAATTCGGCAGATTAAGCCGCCGCAGGTCCGCGTGCGTGTAGACCGCGACGACGCCCGGATGCGCCAGCGCCGCCCGGCGGTCGATCTCCAGCACCTCGCCGCGCGCGATCGTGCTCATCACCAGCGCGCCGTGCAGCACACCGGGCACCTCCTGGTCAGCGGCGTAACGGGCGGCGCCGGTGACCTTCGCCCGGCCGTCCACCCGCGCCACGCCCTTGCCCACCAGCCCGCTCATCGCAGCCCTCCCAGCTCACCGAGGATGCTCACCAGCGCGCGCTGGACGAGCTCGACCTTGAACGCGTTCCCCTCGTACGGCTTCGCCTCCGCGACCAGGAGCCGGCCCGCCTCCTGGATCGCCTGCGGGGTGAGCGGACGGCCCCGCAGCGCCGCCTCGACCCGGGTGTCCCGCCACGGGCGGGTGCCCACGCCGCCGAACGCCAGCCGGACGTCCCGTACCACGCCGCCCCTCGTCCGCAGCGCGGCGGCCACCGACACCACCGCGAACTCGAAGGTGGCCCGGTCGCGCAGCTTCAGGTAACGCGACCGCCCGGCGAGGTCCGTGCGGGGCACGTCGACCCGGGTGATCAGCTCGCCGGGACGCATCGCCGTCTCCTGGTCAGGGGTGGACCCGGGCAGGAGGTAGAAGTCGGCGATGGGGACCGCGCGCTCGCCGCCGGGGCCGAGCAGGTGCACGGTCGCCTCCAGCGCGGTCAGCGCCACCGCCAGGTCGGAGGGGTGGGTGGCGATGCAGTGCTCGCTGCCCCCGAGGACGGCGTGGGACCTGTTCTGGCCGGTGATGGCGGGACAGCCGCTGCCGGGCACCCGCTTGTTGCAGGCCGAGCCGGCGTCGCGGAAGTATCCGCACCTGGTGCGCTGCAACAGGTTCCCGCCGATCGAGGCCATGTTGCGCACCTGCGGGGACGCCGAGGCCAGCAGCGCCTCCGACAGCACGGGGAACTCTTCACGCACCCCGGCGTGCTCAGCGACCTGCCGCATCCTGGCCGCCGCTCCGATGCGCAGCGCGCCGGAGCCGGCGGTGATGGAGGCGAGGTTCAGCCGGTTGACGTCGATGAGGTGGTCGTGGGCCTCGGCGCCGTCGCGCATGAGGTTGAGCAGATCCGTGCCGCCCGCCACGTACGTCGCGCCGGCGGTGTTCGTCGCGGCCCGCACCGCGCCGGCCGGGTCGCGGGCGACGGTGTAACCGAAGGCCCTCATCGCCGCACCTCCTTCGCGGCGTCGGCGACGGCGGCCACGATGTTCTGGTAGGCCGCGCACCGGCACAGGTTCCCGCTCATCCACTCGCGGATCTCCGCCTCGGAACCCGCGTGCCCCTCATCGATGCAGGCCACCGCCGACATGATCTGGCCGGGCGTGCAGGCGCCGCACTGGAAGGCGTCGTGCCTGATGAACGCCTCCTGCACCGGGTGCAGCTCGTCGCCCCGCGCCAGCCCCTCGACCGTGGTGATCTCGGCCCCCTGCCGCATCACCGCCAGCGTCAGGCACGACTTGACCCGTTCGCCGTCCACCAGCACCGTGCAGGCCCCGCACTCGCCGCGGTCGCAGCCCTTCTTGGTGCCGGTCAGGCCGAGCCGCTCGCGTAACGCGTCCAGCAACGTCACCCGCGGCTCCAGGACGACCGTGCGCGCCCGGCCGTTGACGGTCATCTCGACCTCCATCGTCGTGCCGGGCGCGGCGGCGGCGTGCGCCGGGGCGGGGAACGCGATGCCGCTCCCCGCCACCGCCGCGGCGACCGCGGTCACGGCGGCGCCCTTGATCACCGTGCGGCGGGTGTGCAGGGACGGGTCGAGCAGGGCTTCCGTACGTCTCTCCGGTGGCTCGTGCGGGTCGAAGGTGGATCTGCCGTGGTCGTTCATCGCGCTCCCTCCCCAGACATGTAAGCACTGAAAACGCTATTTCGTTATCGATGCTTACGTCAAGAGGTGCTAGCGGCAGCTTGTTAGCAACGATTCAGTCCATATGGGACGCGAACCACTCCAGCATCGGCTGCGGCCGCCGCTGGAACTCCAGGTAGCCGTCGAAGCGGCGGTTCGTGCCGCGTACCCACTGGAGCCTCTTGTCAGCGACCGGGATATTGTCGAACATCGCCTGCACGTCACTCGGCTCCGTCAGCGTGTCATCGTGCACCTGGTACAGGAACGTCGGAACCCGCACCCCCTTCGCCCACTCCCGCGGCTGCCGCGCCGCGAACGGGATGCCGGTCCGGAGCACCACCAGCCGCTCCAGCTCATCGATACGGTCGGCCGGCACCCCCGCCATGACCAGCCGCCGCGCCATGATGACCTCCATGGTGACCGGCTGCGGCCCCACCAGGCAGCGCACGCCCTCGAACGCCCGCGGGTCCCTGCTCATCGCGTGGAACGTCGAACTGCAGCCCAGGCAGCGGCTGAACAGCCCGATCCGCATGCCCTTGGTGTCGCGGCGCTCGCGCGCGTAGCGGAGCGAGCCGAGCACGTCACGCGACTCGAAGATGCCGCTGGAGGCGATGCCGCCGTTGGCGGCGCCGCTGAGACCGGAGTTGCGCAGGTCGTAGGCGAGCACGTGGTAGCCGGCGTCGTGCAGGATCTTGTAGTCGGGTACGAGATCCACCTCGAAGTCGTTGCCACTGGAGCTCCAGATCGACCTCCACGGCTCCAGATGGCCGGGCAGCCCCGACCGGTTGAACCCCATCGGATGGTTGGCGATGATCAGCCGGTCGGAGCCACGGGCGGGGATGAACCAGCCCTCGATGGGCACGCCGTCGATCGCCTGGAAGGTGACGTCCTCGTAGTCGAGGCCCTGCTCCGCCGGCGTGCGCATGATCGGCGAGCGGAGCTGCCGGCCGAACGCGTCGGCCATCTGCCGCAGGATCTCGTCCTCGCCGGGCGCGGCGGCCGCCGTCGTGCCGGCGAGGAGGGGGACGGCCGACAGCCCGGCCGCCGTCCTGAGCACGGCGCGGCGCGTCGTCGCGGACTCGTGATTCTCGCTTCTTGTCATGGCTCCCATGGTCTGGAGAGCCCGCCCGCGCGGTCCAAAGCCTGTGCGGCATCCTCATACGCCCGAGGCATCACCCGACGTCAGGCCCGGAGTTATGCTGCAGGCATGGCCGAGTCAGAGCCGGATCTCGACTTACGATCAGTGCGCTACTTCACCGTCGTCGCCGAGCACCGGCACTTCGGCCGGGCCGCGCAGGCCCTGCACATCACCCAGCCCTCGCTGAGCCGCCAGATCCGCGCGCTCGAACGCCGGCTCGGCACTCCCCTGCTCGACCGCACCCCGTACGGCACCCGGCTCACCGAGGCGGGCGAGGTGTTCCTGCCGCGCGCGAAGGCGTTGTTGCGGTCGTCGGCGCAGGCGGTGTCCGCCACCCGCGCCGCGGCCCGTCCCCGCAGGATCGCGATCGGGCACACCCTGCACGTGCCCGTCCTGCCCGCCGTACGCGAACTGCGCCACCGTCACCCCGACGCCGACGTCCGCGTGGTGCAACTGGCCTGGAACGAACCGCGCGCCGCGCTGCTCGCGCGCCGGGTGGACGCGGCGGTGTGCCGCCTCCCGCTCCGCGACGCCGGCCTCCAGGTGACGCTCCTGTACGACGAGCCGCGCGCCGTCCTGGTCGCCCGCGGCCACCGCCTGGCCGGCAAGGACCACGTGACGCTCGACGACCTCGACGGCGAACCGATCCCCCGTCTGCCCGACCCGCTGTGGAACGCGTACTGGCGCCTCGTCCCCCGCTCGGACGGCCCGCTCGTGGAGTCGCCCGAGGAGAAGTTCGAGATCGTCGCCGCCGGCCAGGCCGTGGCCATCGTCTCCGCCGGCCTGCGCGCGGACCACCCGGGCGTCACCAGCGTCCCCCTGGAGGACGTGCCGCCCAGCCAGGTGGCACTCGCGACGCGAGCCGGCGACGACAATCCCCTGCTCACCCCGTTCCGCGAGTCCGCCCTGCTCCGCCTCACCGGCTAGCACGGTGGGTGGCGAGGAGCGCGGTGGCGGTGACGGCCTGGAGGCCCATGATGACCGCCAGCGTGACGGGCTGCTGGACGGTGAGCAGGACCATGCTGGCGTTCGTGGCGAAATGGACGGCGATGGAGGTCAGGACGCCGCCGCGCTCGTACGCGTAGCAGCAAAGCATGGCCATGGGGATCGAGCTGACGGCCCTGCTCCGCCACCGCCTCGGCCTGGGGGCGGCACTGGGCGGCCTCACAACACTCCCCCGCCCACCGGGCCGGCGCCCCCTCGCCGCACCAGCCTCGCGTACGCACTGGACGCGGACACCACCTCGGGTGGCGAGCGCACCGTGCGGGCCCGCCTCAGCTGTGAGCGCGGCGACCGCCCGGTCGCCGCGCTCAGGCGGGGTCAGCCGGCGGCCACGGCGGTCAGTTCGTCCAGGACCAGCGTGCCGGTGTAGCGGACGTCGGGGTTGATCTCGTTGAAGAAGATGCGGCGCAGGCTCACCGGGTACGCCATGCCGTCCGGCACGTCGTAGGTGATCTGCTGCCACCCGGGTTCGGTGATGAAGGCGGGTTCGATCGTGTGCAGGGTGCCGTTGCGGTCGACGACCTCCAGGCGGGTCCGCTGGTCGTGGCCTTCCGACCGCACCCACAGCTTGAACGCCGTCGGCTGGCCGGCCACCGGGAGGAGGTTGGCGGACGGCCAGATGCCGACGCCGCGCGTCTCGGTGCTCTGGGTGAAGTCGTAGTCCAGCTTCAGCCCGTTCCCGGCGTGACCGTCGGGGGTGGAGGAGGCGGTGCCGGTGGCGCGCAGGCTCCAGAAGTCCCAGTTGGAGATGTCGTCGAAGGTGTCCACGACGTCCTGGGAGGTTCCGATGCCGACGACCAGCTCCGTCCGCACGCCGCCGGCGGTCACCGTGACGACGTGCTCGCCCTCCGCGGCCCTGGCGGTGACGGTGAACGCGCCGTCGCCGGTCGGGGTCACCTCCAGCGCCGCCTTGTCGTAGGCGAGGCGGACGTCGGCGGGGTCGATGGGGGCGGCGTACCCGGCGGCGTCCGCGCCGTTGACCTCGAAGGTCCCCTGGGCGTCCTTGGCCAGGAGGTTGATGCGGCGGGCGTCGGTCTCCAGGCGGGCCAGCGGGCCCAGCACGGTGAGGTCGATGTCGCCGGCGGCCTTGCCGTGCCTGGCCGTCACGGTCGTCTCGCCGGACGCCAGCGCGCGGAAGACGCCGTCGCGGTCCACCCGGCCGACCCGGCCGTCGCCGGCCCGCCAGTGCGGCTTGACGGTGCGGGGCTTGTCGGCGGGCCCGTACGTCTCGTCGTACGCGGCCGCCGTCAGCCGGCGGGTGAGCCCGGGGAAGACCCGCTCGGTACGCCACGACGCGGCGGCCTCGGGCCCGGGGAACCGGTCGCGCTCGGTCGCCGTGCTCACCCAGAAGCCCTTGGCCTTGCCGCTGCCCTTGGGCAGGAACATGGCCAGCCCGGTCGGCACGGGACGGGTGCCCGCCGCGTCCGACGGCCGGTTGACGAGGTCCACCTGCCGCTGGCCAGGTTCGCGGACGACGAGCGTGGTCGAGCCGCCGCCGTCGAGGTTGAGCGCGGTGTGCGCCCCGAGCTTCACCATCATCTCGGCCAGCTCGTCCAGCCCGATGCCGCGGGAGAACTCGGGTTGCCGGCCGTCCACCGCGACCAGCCACATCCTGGTCCCGTCGGCGGAGAAGCCGACGGCGGTGCGGGGCTCCGGCGTGTTGTTCTCGGGCGGGAGCCGGAGCGGCTTGCCGTCGGCGACGATGAGCTGGCGTCCGCTCACGGCCGCCTTGACCTTCATGTCGCCGGGAGCGCGTACGGCGTAGTCCACGGATACCGGGTCGCCGACCCGCAGCGAGGACAGCGCGTCGGCGCCGGCCTCCCGTCCCACCAGCACGAACGCGCCTTCGGCGATCGCGCCCTCGCGGGGGACGTCCACCACCTCGGTCACGACGCCGTCGCGCACGACCACCTCGATCGTCCGCGCGACGCCCCTGACCGGATGGCAGCGGCAGTAGGTGCCCCAGACGGGGGTGAACATCCCGATCTGGTCCTTGAGCAGCTCGGCCTTGTTGAGCGCGTCCAGGGGGACGGTCTTACCGGGCAGCTTGACGGTGCCCTCGAAGACGATCTCGCCGATGGCGCCGATCTGGTCCTCGGAGAACATCACCGCGGTCTGGTTCGTCTGCGTCGCCTTCGTGTTGGGCAGCGGCGACTGCAGCAGCTCGCCGTCCTGGACGGCCACGCCCCACGGCGCGCCCGAGGCGGCGATGTCGAAGTAGTCGGCGTTCGTCGCCGCGATGGCGCCCGCTTCGCGCGCCATGTCGAGCAGCGGCCGCCGCGCGGCGACCTGGCCGGGGAACAGCCGCCCGATCTGCACGCCGGCCTTGAGGTCGACGGACATCTGGTACGTCTGCAGCCAGCCGGGCTCCCCGGTGGCGCCGTCGGGCCCGTACAGCTCGACCGTGCTCAGCTCGACGCCGGGAGCGACCGGCTGGGTCTCACGGTAGGTCTCGGTGCGGCCCTCGACGACGACCGCCGCGGCGGCGGGCGGCGGCGTCGCCACCGCGTACGCCGGGCCGGTCAGGACGAGAGCGAGAGCCGCAGATAACAGGCTCCAGCGCCGCAAATCACGACGGGACATGACCATCCTCCTCAAACAGCGATACCGGCCGCGCGGCGGAGCATGTACGCGGTCACCGGCGCGAACTCGGCGGGCGTGAAGTTGTCCTCGATCGGCAGGACGGGCTCGTGCCGTCCCCTGGCGTGCGCCAGGAACAGGGCGATGTCGTTGGCGTCGGCGATCGACAGCGTGGGCAGGCCGGCCGCGATCGCCGCGCCCGCCATGCCGTGGTCGGCGATGACGAGATCGATCCGCGCGCCGCCGCCGGCCACCGCGGCGATCATGGCCTCCATGTAGTCGGGCCGGTGGGTGTGCAGGATCGCCTCGTCGTGGAAGGCGCACGCGACCCCGCCGAAGAACCGGATCCCGGTCTCGCCGGCGGCGTGGGCCCCGACGGCACGGTCGAGCCGGTGGTCGTCGAGGACGCTGACGATCCTGTTGCCCGCGTTCCGCAGCGCGCGCGCCAGGTCGGCGTAGTGGTCGAGCAGCCCGGTCGGGTGCCCGGTCGCCAGCAGCACCGTGCCGCCGCCGTCCCGCAGGAAGGGGGCGAGGGCGTCGGCGTGCGCCCTGATGCCGGCCAGCGTGTGCCCGGGCGCGATGTACCCGAGCTCGGGGTCGCCGTCGGTGATGCGGTCGCCGATCCCGGCTTCGACGGCGGCCACGACCTCGTCGATGGACGCGGTACGCCAGTCCTCCAGGCCGAAGGTGTTGTCCAGGTCTCCCTTGAGCATCTTGTGCGCGTACGCCAGCGACTGCCGGCGGACGGTCCTGATGCCGCCGGACAGGCTCCGCTCGACGAGCAGGTCGCGCAGCTCCGCCTCTTCGTGTGCGATGCCCATGCCGTCAGCTCGCCGCCGCCGCGACGACGGGCCGGGCGGCGGCTTCCGGCGGGCGCCACGCGCCCTCGACCCTGGGGAACGCCCGCGCCGCTCCCTCGCCGATGCTCAGCCGCACCTTCGCCCCCGGCGACCAGCCGCTCTGGGCCGAGTGCACGATCACGACCGAGCCGGCGGCCTCGACGTAGGTGCGGACGACCGGGCCGAGGAACTGCACGTCGCGGACGACACCGCGCAGCACACCCGCACCCGCGCCGGCACCCACACCGGGAGCGTCCTCCTCGCTGAGCGACACGTCCTCGGGGCGTACCGACACGTCCACCGGCGAGCCGGGCGAGACGGAGGACGACGTGCTCGCGGGCGTCGCGGGGAGCACCGCTCCCGCGACGTTCACCTCCCACGACTCGTCCGAGCCGCCCGCGTACTCCCCCGCCAGCCAGTTCGTGATGCCGACGAAGTCGGCGACGAACCCGTTGGACGGGGCCAGGTAGATCTCGTGCCCGCTGCCGAGCTGTTCGAGCGAGCCGTCCTTCATGACGGCGATCCGGTCGCCCAGGGCCAGCGCCTCCTCCTGGTCGTGGGTGACGTAGACGATCGTCGTCCCGGTGTCGCGCTGGATCTCGCGCAGCTGGGTGCGCAGCTGGATGCGGGTCTTCGCGTCGAGGTTGGACAGCGGCTCGTCCATGAGCAGCACCGACGGCCTGATCGCCAGCGACCGGGCGACGGCGACACGCTGCTGCTGGCCGCCCGACAGCTCGTTCGGCCGCCGGCCGCCGAGCCCCGTGAGGCCGACCAGCTCCAGCGCCTCCTCGGTGCGCCGGGCCCGCTCGTCCTTGGCCAGTTTCTGCGCCTTCAGCCCGAACTCGATGTTCTCCGCGACGGTGAGGTGCGGGAAGATCGCGTAGTCCTGGAACACCATGGACGTCGGCCGCGCGTCAGGGCCGTACCCTGACACGTCCACGCCGTCGATGAGCACGCTCCCGCTGTCCGGCTGGATGAACCCGGCGATCATCCGCAACGTGGTGCTCTTGCCGCACCCGCTGGAGCCGAGGAGGCAGAGGAACTCGCCGCGGCCGACGACGAGGTCGAGGTCGCGCACGGCCGGCACCCCGTCGAACGACTTGCACAACGACTTCAGTTCGATCATGGAATCTCCATCAGCAGGTGTCACAGGTCGTAGAGCCGCAGCCGGGAGCCGAGGGCGAGCTTCGCGACGGCGAGCCCGGCGAAGCTGACCACCATCAGGCCGGCCGCGACACCGGTCGCGGCACCCCACTGGCCGAACTCGGCGAGGTTGACGATGGTGGGCGCGCCCAGGCCGATGCCCGGCGAGGTCAGGAAGATCACGGCACTCAGCGTGTTGATCGCGTGGAGGAACCCGAACACGAGCGACGTGGTGAACGCGCCGCCCAGCAGGGGGAACATGATCTGGACGATGACCCGGGCGCGCGAGGCGCCGAGGTCGGTGGCGGCCTCGTCGATCGACGGGCTGATCTGGTTGATGGTGGTCACCGCGGTCCGGTAGCCGACCGGGATGGCCCGCACGACCATGACCAGCACCAGGATCAGCGCGGTGCCGGTCAGCGCGATGGGCGGCTCGTTGAACGTGAGCAGCCACGAGATGCCGATCATCGTCCCGGGGATCGCCGACGGCAGCACCGCGAGCCCGTCCATCACGCCCCGGCCGAAGACCCGCGTGCGGTGCACGACGTACGCGGCGACCAGCGTGCTGATCGTCGTGATGATCGCCGCCGTGGCGGAGAACAGCGCGGAGTTGCGGATGTCGTCACCGCGCAGGAGGGCCGTCCGCCAGTGGTCCAGCGTCAGGCTCCAGTCCGCGCCCCACGCCCGGGTGAACGAGCCGACCAGGATGCTCCCGTAGATGAGGATCATCAGGATGCTGACCAGGCC
The DNA here is from genome assembly GCF_040677005.1 of Nonomuraea sp. NPDC049421. Classification (NCBI taxonomy): domain Bacteria; kingdom Bacillati; phylum Actinomycetota; class Actinomycetes; order Streptosporangiales; family Streptosporangiaceae; genus Nonomuraea; species Nonomuraea sp. NPDC049421. The sequence continues at coordinate 90,062 of NZ_JBFAQA010000005.1, read as the reverse complement.
GAGGACGGTGAGCAGGCCGCGCCGCACGGCCGCGGGCAGCGGCGCGGGCGGCAGGCTGCCCGTCTTCCCCGACACGGTGACGGCGGACCGCCGCGCGAGCACACGCCGCTGGATCAGGAAGAGGATCAGCGTCGGTACGAACAGCAGCACGCACAGCACCGCCGCCATCCCGAAGTCCTGCCGGCCCACGGCCTGCACGTACGCCTCGACCGACAGCACCTGGTACCCGGCGCCGATGAGGACGGGGTTGCCGAAGTCGGTGATGACGAACATGCCGACGAGCAGCAGCGCGTTCAGGATCGTGGGGAACGCCAGCGGCAGCGTGACCCGGCGGAACGTCTGGAACCACGTCCAGCCGAGGTCCCGGCTGGCCCACTCCAGGGTGGAGCCGATGTTCTTCAGCGTCGGCAGCAGGGTCAGCGTGGCCATGGGGAAGAAGGCGAGCGTCTGCACGAGCCAGAGCCCGCCGAGTCCCAGGAGGCTGATGTCCAGGCCGAACAGCTCGTGCGTGATCAGGCCGCGCCGCCCGAACAGCAGCAGCACCGCCAGGCCGACGACGAACGGCGGCGAGATCAGCGGCAGCAGGGCCATCACCCGCAGCACGGCCCGGCCCCTGATGTCGGGCCTGCTGAGGGCGTAGGCGAACAGGAAGCCGACCACGGTGGCGCTCAGCGTGGAGGCCACGCCGATGACGACGGTGTTCTTCGCGGCCGTCGCCACGCGCGGCTCGGCCAGCCTGCTCCACGCCTCGCCGTCGGGCTCGAACAGCATGGCGACCGTCGGCACGAGGACGAGGAGGAGGAGCAGGCCGGCGACGTAGGCGACGAGCGTGCCCACCGTGATCCGGTCGGCCAGCAGGCGGCGGCGACTGCGCCGCTGCCAGTCGGGCCGGGTCCCGGGGGCCCGCTCGGTCCGTTCTTCCGGTACGACGGTCCGCTGGGTCGTCGAAGGCACGGGCATCAGACCCCGTACCGCTTGGCGAACTCCTTGGACACCGCGTCGCGCATCTCACCCGCGCGTACCGGGTCGTAGTCCACCAGGTCGAGCTCGGCGAGACCCTGCGCGCCGTCGGGCAGGTCCACGTCGCTGCGCACGGGGTAGGAGTGGACGAGGTCCACGATCATCTGGGACGCCTTCTTGCCCTGCAGCCACTGGACGAACTTCTCGCCGCCCTGGGGGTTCGGCGAGCCCTGGACGAGCGCGTTGCCGGAGATGACGACGCCGGTGGGCTTGGGGTAGACGAGCTCGATGGGGAAGCCGGCCCCGCGCACGTTGAGCAGGTCGTGGGCGAAGGAGACGCCGGCGGCGTACTCGCCGGTGGCGACGAGCTGCGACGGCGCTCCGCCGCTGTCGGTGTACTGGCCGATCAGCTTGTGGAACTCGTCGAGGAACTTCCACGCGCCCGCCTCGTCGCCGTGGCGGAAGATCTGCGTCGCCACGAACGTGTACCCGGTGCCGGACAGCGTCGGGTTCGGCATGACGAGCTGGCCCTTCAGGTCGGGGCGCAGCAACTCGTCCCACGTCGTCGGGAGCGGGGCGCCGCCGGTCTCCTCCTTCCACCGGTCGGCGTTGACGCCGACGGTCATCAGGATGAGCTCGTTGGCGTGCCAGTAGCCCTCGGGATCGACGAACCGCTTGTCGATGCCCTCGGCGGCGGGCTTGAACGACCGGATCAGCTTCTCCTTGGCGAGCGGTCCGGCGTCCCCGCTGGCCAGGCCGATCACGTCGGCCGCCGGACGGCCCGCCTCGGCCTTCAGCCGCGCCAGGAGCTCGCCGGCGCTCTGCCGCAGCACCTCGACCTCGGTGCCGGTCTCGGCCGTGAACGCCTCGGCCAGCCGCCGGGCGGGCTCTTCCGGCATCGGCGTGTACCAGGTCACCGTGCCGCCGCCGGACGCGGACGCGGCGTCGTCGCCGCCGCCGCCGGATCCGCAGGCCGACCCGAACATGAGGAGTGCGAGAGAGAGCGCGCCTGCGGCGACTCGTAACAGGGACTTGTGCATGAGTGACCGCCTTCGGATCGATGCGCCCGCAGGAAGGGGACGCAAGGTCACGATGCACGAAATGGTGTTATCTGTGACGCGAGGTGTCAATACCTCTTGTAGACCAATTGGCCGATCGTCATCCCAGAGACGTCACCTTGTGGGTCACTCCGCGTGGGTGTCCGAGGTCCTCCTCAGGGGTCGCCGTCAGGTCCAGCTCCGATGTGATCATGTAGCGGTCGCCGCGGAACAACGTCTGGGTGAACTCGATGGGAACGCCGTCCGACGTGCGGGTCGCCGTCCTGAAGAGGAACGCGGGAGAGTACGGCGGCGCGTCCAGCACGCCCGACTCCTCCTGGCTGAGCACCGTCGGCTCGATGGTCTGCGTGCCGGCCGCCACCTTCAGGCCGTACTTCTCCGACAGCAACTGGTAGAGGGACTTCTCCTCCAGCTCGTCGGCGGGCAGGCCGGGCACCAGCGCGTCGGGCAGCGTCGTGGTGGCGAGCGCGATGGGGTCGCCGTCGGCCAGCCGCAGCCGGCGGATCGTCACGATCATGTCGGACGGCGCGATCTGCAGCCGCCAGCTCATGCGCACACCCGCGTCGGAGCGCTCCACGCCGACGACGCGCGTCGAGGGCGTGATGCCCCGCCTGCGCAGCCCCATGGAGAACGACGACGCCGTCGGCGACTGCGTGATCGTGGGCCGCGCGACGTAGGTGCCGCTGCCCTGCTTGCGGATGAGGTGACCGTCCCTGACCAGGTCGTCGACGGCGCGCCGCACCGTGAGCCTGGAGACGCCGCAGTCCTCTTCGAGCACCCGCTCGGGCGGAATCGGATCTCCCACGTTGAGGTCTTCGAGCAGGCTCATGATCCGCTCGCGGACCATGTTGTGCTTGCGCCCGCGACGAGCGTCCGCGTCGCTCACGTCCACCCCCTCCTGCCCTCTATAGCCCCTTTATGGCGACACCCGCACTTCCCCCGCATTTTACGTCACGGCCACGGATTGGTATTGACGACTTGTATACCAACTCTTACAGTCACCGAAGAATCATGACCTTCCGGTGAACCAGGGCGGGGCGTGATGACGCCACCGCCACTCCTCCGTCCCATGGCTGGCCGCGACCGTCAGGCCGGGTCCGATCATCGTCGCATCAGGGCCGACGCATGACCACCCTGCCCCGACCCGCGCCTTCCCCCGACCGGCCTCGGCCCTGAGCAGCATCGTTCCGACAAGGGAGCACCGATGGGCAACCACATGGTCAATCGACGTCATCTGTTCGGGCTCGCGGGCGCCGGCGGCGCCGCCCTCGCGATCCCCGGCCTGTTACCGACGCCGGCGAACGCCGCCGTCCCGCACCCGCCCGCCACGTGGCCCACCGAGTTCGTCGAGGTGACGCCCACCGTCGAGGGCGACATCGCCTGGTACGACGTCTCGCACTGGGGCGTCGAGGGCAAGGGCTGGTCCGACACGGTGGCCTACTACGACCGGCTGCCGGCCAAGGCGGAAGGCGTCGTGACCCCTGAGGTCTGGGTGCGCAGCCGCAACTCCTCGGGGCTCCTGACCCGGTTCGTCACCGACTCGACCATCTTCCGGGCCCGCTACCGGCTCAGCCTGGCCACCGTCGCGATGTACCACATGCCCGCCATCGGCCACAGCGGCGTGGACCTGTACGCGCGTACCCCGGAGGGCCATGACGCCTGGCTCGCCAACACGCACCCGGCGGCGCAGAACATCGACCAGCAGATGGGCATCGCGGTCGACCCTGGCGAGCGCCTCTACACCGCCTACCTCCCGCTCTACAACAGCCCGCAGCGGCTGGAGATCGGCGTCCAGGCCGGCGCCAAGTTCCTCGGGGTCGCGCCGCGCACCACCCCGCCCGCCGTCTTCTACGGCAGCTCGATCATGCAGGGCGGCGTCGCGTCCAGGCCCGGCATGTCCATCACCGCGCTCCTGGGCCGCCGTTTCGACGTCCCCACCATCAACCTCGGCTTCTCCGGCAACGCGCGGATGGAGCCCGAGATCGCCCAGCTCCTCACCGAGCTCGACGCGTCCGTCTACGTGGTCGACAGCTCCCCCAACATGAACCCGCAGCAGATCTCCGAGCGCGCCGAACCCTTCGTCAACATCCTGCGCGCCGCCCGCCCCGACACGCCCATCGTGATGGTCGAGGACCGCCGGTACGGCGACGGCCAGTTCGTCGAGTTCCGCCGCACCCGCAACGCCCAGAACGCGGCCGCCCTGCGCACGGCCTACGAGAACCTGCGCGCCTCCGGCGTCAGAGGTCTGTCCTACCTCTCGGCCGACAAACTCCCCGGGCCCGAGGAACTGGTGGACGGCTCGCACCCCAGCGACCTCGGCATGGCGACGTACGCGAAGACGTACGAGAAGGTCCTGCGCCCGATTCTGCAGAGACGCGACCGCTGACCTGCCGGATCTCCGAGCACGGCCGACGCCGCCACCGGCGTCGGCCGTCCCCTCGCCGGGGACGGGCGGGCCGCGTGCCAAGGTGTGTTCCGCAGCCCGCACCGCTGCATCTGGCCGGCCGAGCTCGACCTCATGGCGCAGCCGGCCGGGATGGAGCCGGAGACCCGGCACGCCGACTGGGCGGGGCCGAGTTCACCGCCGAGTCACGCTCGCACGGGTCGGTCTATCGCGTCCCCCTGCCGCTTCCAAGCTATAGCGCGACCTGGGGCTTGCGGCAAGACCCCGGGCACCGCCCAGACTGAAGCGCATGTTCGACGTGATCATCGCAGGCGGCGGGCCGACCGGCCTGATGCTGGCGGCCGAGCTGCGGCTGCACGGCGTACGGGTGCTGGTGCTGGAGAAGGAGACCGAGCCGGCGCCGTACGCCAAGGCGCAGGGCCTGCACGTACGCAGCATCGAGGTGATGGACCAGCGCGGCCTGCTGAAACGCTTCCTCGACCACGGCCGGCGGCACCCGCTGCGCGTCTCCCTCGGCGGGGCCGACCGGCCCGCGCCCGCCGATCTGGACACCGCGCACGGCTACCTGCTCGCCATCCCGCAGATCGTCACCGAACGCCTGCTGGCCGAGCACGCCGCGGGGCTGGGCGCCGAGATCCGGCGCGGCGCCGAGCTGACCGGCCTCCACCAGGACCACGGCGGCGTGACCGCCGAGCTGGGCGACGGCACGCGCCTGCGCGCCCGCTACCTCGCGGGCTGCGACGGCGGCCGCAGCACCGTGCGCAAGCTCCTCGGCATCGGCTTCCCCGGCGAGCCGAGCAGGATGGACACGCTGCTCGGCGAGATGGAGGCGGACGAGGACCCGTCGGTGATCGCCGCCACCGTCGCGCGGATCCGTGCGACGCAGCCGCGCTTCGGCCTGGCGCCGCTGGGCGACGGGGTGTACCGGGTGGTCGTGCCCGCCCTGGACGTGGCCGGGAACCGTGCCGTGCCGCCGGCGCTGGAGGACTTCCGGCAGGCGCTCAAGGCGGTCGCGGGCACGGACTTCGGCGTACGGGAGCCACGCTGGCTGTCCCGCTTCGGCGACGCCACCCGCCTGGCCGACCGCTACCGCTCCGGCCGGGTGCTGCTGGCCGGGGACGCGGCCCACGTCCATCCGCCGGCCGGTGGGCAGGGGCTGAACCTCGGCATCCAGGACGCCTTCAACCTCGGCTGGAAGCTGGCCGCCGAGGTCGCGGGCTGGGCGCCGGACGGGCTGCTGGACACCTACGAGGCCGAACGCCGCCCGGTGGCCGCCGACGTGCTGGACGACACGCGGGTCCGCATGCACCTGATGTCCGCCGAGCCAGGCCCCCGGGCGGTGGGACGGCTGCTGGGGCGGCTCCTGCGGTTCGACGAGGTGAGCACGTACCTCGCCGAGCAGCTCACCGCCATCGGCGTCCGCTACGACTTCGGCACCGGCTCCAACCTGGTGGGACGCCGCCTGCGCGACATCGACCTGGGCGACGGCCGCCTCTACCCGCACATGCGCTCCGGCCGCGCCCTGCTCCTCGACGGCACCGGCCGCCTCTCGACCGAAGGGTGGACGGACCGCGTGGACCGCATCGCGGTGCGCACCGCCGACCTCCCCGCCCCCGCCCTCCTCCTCCGCCCGGACGGCCACGTGGCCTGGACCGGCGACACCCAGGCAGAGCTGACCACGGAACTGTCCCACTGGTTCGGTACCTTCACTCCCTGACCTGATCGGAGGAGAAGACGTGGGCCTGACGACACCGCCGCCCCCGTACGACGTGGCGGAGATCTTCCCCGAGCTGCCGTTCCCGCCGGGCACGGACCTGTGCCAGGTTCTGCGGGTCAGGGAGTATCCGATCGAGGAGCTGCCGGACGAGCTGTACGAGAAGATCGAGAAATCAGCACTGATCGGTGCGGACCTCTATGAGGACCAGCTGTCGGTCGCCCCGGGCACGAAGGTCGGCGGCTGGATCCCCTGGGTGCAGGCCCCCGAGACCGTCACCTGCCGTCACGGCCACGAGATGGAGCACCTGCTGACGATCGCCAGCTGGGAACACGACCCGGGCGCCGCCCCGAGGTGGGCGCCCCTTGAGGAGCGGCATCTCCTCAGCTCCGACTTCGACCCTGAGCAGCTGGGCCCCAGCGGCCTCATGATCGGCGACGCCGGCGACGCACATCTCTTCGTCTGCCTGGAGTGCCCCGATCGGCCCGTCGGCAGCGCCGCCCAGTGGTCCTGATGGACCGTGGCCATAATGAGCAGCGTGACTGATCACGCGCTTCTGGCGGAGCTGCACGCGTCGCTCGATCAGCGGCGGCGTCCCGAGGACATCGCCGAGCTCGTCCTGCGCGCGGAACCGGGCCTGACCGATCGGGAGCGGCGGCTGCTGGAGCGGGCGGCGGAGCACTCCGGCGCGCGGCGCGGGTACGCGACCTCGATGAGCGAGGACTTCGCCCGGCCCGTGGGCGGTGCGCGGCAGGTGGCGGCGACGGCGCGGTTGTTCGAGGTGCCTGACGAGGCGTCCACGGTGGACGGCGATCGGCCGGACGCGCTCATGGGGTTCGCCGCGCGGGTGGGCGACGAGGTCGGCTGGATCTCCGGGCACGGCGACTTCCTCGACGACCGCCTGGACCGGGCCGAACGCGCGGCGGCCGGCATCGAGGTGTCGAAACGACAGTACAACCGGCGGTTCCGGGCACTGCGCCGGTTGGAGGCGAAGGCCGGGACGCTCCGCCGCGAGCAGGACAAGAGACGTCTGACGCTGCTCGGCCGGTCCCGGTTCGCGTCCCGGATCACGCTCGAACGCTTCCTGAGCGACCCGGCGGCGGCGTGCTTCATCGCCTATTACGTGGCCCGCAGGAACCTGCGCCGCGAGTTCTCGCTGTCCGGCCGCGAGAGCGCGTTCGACGAGATCGCGCAGATGCTGCTGCGGCGGTGCGGCGACCGTACGGACTGGGCGATGATCTCCTGGGTCTACGCGGACGCGCAGGTGCTGGCGCGGCTGAGCGACACCGAGCGGGGCCGGTTGCTCGGCATGTGGTTCACGGCCATGCGCGACTGCGCCGTCCATCTGCGCGAGGTGTGGGAGGAGAACGACTTCGACCGCGAGGACATGATCGTCTACCGCGGCGACGACTCCACCACCTGGAACCTCCTCGCCCAGGCGTACAACACCGCCCGGCTGTCCTGGCTCGAATGCCTGTCGGCGACCGGGACGCTGCACCTTCTGGACGTGTCCTGCCCCGGCAAGGTGATGCGGCTCATGGCGTACGACCTGGTGCGCTGGCGCCGCAGCACGGGCTCCGACCTGGACCCCGACACGCTGGTGTGGGCGCGGCTCCCCTTCCCGTGGGACGTGCTCGACGGCGCCGTCTCCTGCACCCGGCAGCAGGTGGAGAACGCCTGCGCGCGCGCCGGGATCGTGGCGAGCCAGCGCGGCTGGACCATGCCGCGCCCGAAGCGCAGCGTGCCCCGCTTCGAGGTGACGCCCGAGCTCGTCCACGGCGTCGAGGTCGCCGACCCCGTGTGGGCGTCCTTGCTGCGCAGCGCGGGGGCGTTCAGCGGCAGACCCGTCAAACCGGGCCGCGCCCCGGAGATCACGCACGCGTTCGAAGCAGGCGTGATCACCGGAAACCTGCCCGACGAACCCGGTGGCGACCGGCACGGCGACCGGCCATAATGATCGCGGCTTCGCCGTAGCTCAGCGGTAGAGCGCCCGGCTCGTCATTCCGGGTGGACGCCGGTTCGAGCCCGGCCGGCGAAGCCTCACCAACTGCGTACGCGTAACACTCACCAGCAGCGCCGCCCCCGCCCTTGCCTCCCGAGCCGGGCTTTTCGCTGCACCACCGGCTACGACGCCGTGTGACTCCGGCCCCGGGACCCGGGGCCGGAGCCCGGCCTACTCGGCGGCGGGTTCGACGATCATGAAGGGGGCGGTGCCGACCGCCATGTTCCCCGCCTTGTCGGTGGCTCTATAGGACAGGACGTGCGCGCCGGGCTGATCGACCTTCAGCGGCTTCGTGTAGACCGCGAACGGCTGGCCGTCCAGCGAGTACTCCACCTTGTCCAGCCCTGAGCCGACGTCGCTCGTCGTGAGCGTCGCCGTCGCCGAGCCCACGTAGTTCCAGGCCCAGTCCTGGGTGCCGGTGAGCGCGGCCGCCACCTGCGGCAGCGTGGTGTCGTCCTCGGGAGAGACCACGGTGAACCGCAGCGTCGCCACCGGCGAGGTGTTGCCGGCCCGGTCGGTGGCCCGGTACGCGAAGGTGTGCGCGCCGGACTCGGTGACCGACACCGGGGACGGATATTCGGCGTAGGGCTCACCGTCGAGCGAGTACTCCAGCGTGGCGACCCCCGACTCGGTGTCGCTCACCGAGAGCATCACGGTCGCCGAGCCCACGTAGTTGCCCGCCGAGTCCTGCCGGCCCGACAACTGCGCGGAGACCTGCGGCGGGGTGGTGTCCCCGCCCTGCGAGGCCGCCACGGTGAACGTCACCGAGCCCACCTCCGAGGTGTTGCCCGCCTTGTCGGTGGCACGGAAGGTCACCGTGTGCTCGCCGGGCTGGTCCACCGACAGCGGCTCCGTGTACGCCGCGAACGGCTGGCCGTCCAGCGAGTACTCCACGGTGTCCACGCCGGACCCGGCGTCGCTCGCCGTGAGCGTCACCGTCGCCGCGCCCACGTACTGGCCCTCCTCGTTCCTGTCGCCGGTCACCTCACCGGTGACCTCGGGCGGCGTCGTGTCCTCGCCCTGCGGAGCCGCCACGGTGAACGTCACCGAGCCCACCTCCGAGGTGTTGCCCGCCTTGTCGGTGGCACGGAAGGTCACCGTGTGCTCGCCGGGCTGGTCGACCGAGACCGGGGCCGTGTAGGCGGCGAACGCGCCGCCGTCGAGCGCGTACTCGACGGTGTCCACGCCGGACTCGGTGTCGCTCGCCGAGATCGTGACCGTGGCCGCGCCGACGTAGGCGCCTTCCTCGTTCTGGTCGCCCGCCACCTGCGCGGCGACCTGCGGCGCGGTCGTGTCCTCGCCTCCGCCGTCGGTGACGACGAACTCGCCGAACATCTGGCCGTGTCCTGGGATCACGCAGGAGTAGCGGTACTTGCCGGGGGTGAGGTTCACCTGGGCGACGTGCCGGCCGCCGTCGGCGTCGAAGGGGCTGGCGATGATGTTGAGGTTGACGTCGTGGTTGTAGCCGGGCGTCGAGACGTCGAAGGTCAGCGTGTGCGTCATGCCGGTCGTGTTGCCGGTGGCCGTGCTGTTCTCGAAGACGATGGTGGCGGGGCCCGCCGTCGCCGACTCGGGCGCCGTCTTGTACGCGGTCATGCTGTCGTCGGCGGTCCAGGTCAGCACCTGCTCCGCGGCCTTCACGGAGATGGCCTGCGTACGCGGCTGGACCTCGGCCTGGACGGAGGAGAGGAAGAGCGCGGGCAGCGCCACGGCGAGCAGCACCACCGCGAGCCGCGGCGCCGTCACCGCTGCGCGCACTCGACGTAAGAGGGAGACATGCATGGGTCGATGCACCTTTCCGAGCTGGTGGGGGGTGCCGGGCGCAGGGGGGACGGCGCCCGGCGCCCGGCCTAGAGTTCGCGCACGCGGATGTTGCGGAAGTCGATCACGTCGCTGTTGCCGTGGTTCTGCAGCCCGATGAACCCGCTGATGAATTGGCGCAGGTCCGTGGGCGGGTCACCGGCGCGCGACGACGCCTTCCCCGGCGTGTTGTCGAACTCGCTGATCACCGTGCCGTTGCGGGTGATCGTGTAGTGCTGGCCGACCACCCTGATCTCGTAGTCGTTCCACTGGCCCTTCGGGGTCACCCCGGCCCGGCTCAGGCTGTTGGACGAGAAGTTGTAGACCGAGCCGGTCTTCTGCGGCTCGCCCGTGTCGCCGTCGTAGATCTGGATCTCGTGGCCGCAGAAGATCGCGACCCACGCGGGTGACGTGCGCGCCGAGCCGACCGTGCCGCAGCTCCCCGCGGGACGCTGCTCCAGCGGGGTCCTCAGATCCGGGAACCGGACGAAGACGCCGCTGTTGGCGCGGGTCGTGCCGGGCGAGCTGTCGCGGAACTGCAGCCGGACCGAGAAGTCCGCGTACGCCTTGTCCGCGTACCACAACATGCCCAGGCCGCCCGAGCTGCGGATCGTGCCGTCCGGCTGGAGGGTGAACTGCCCGGACGGCGCCTGGCTCCAGCCCAGCAGCGACGACGCCGTGCCGTCGAAGATGGGCTCGTACCCGCTCACCTTGCCGACCTCCGACTGGCGGCCGGCCTTGCGCAGGGCGTCCGCCTCCTGGGCGGTGATGACGCCGTCCGCCAGGAGCTGGTCCACGACGGCCTGCACGTGCTTGACGAACTGGTTGTGGTTCTTCCACTGGCGCTCGTCGTCGATCAGGTCGTTGATCGTGCAGCCGCCCGCGACGACCTTGTTGCGCACACCGGTGAGCGTGTCCAGGAACTGCACCGTCGGCCTGGCGTCGGGCGCGCCGCAGCCGACCGTGACGACGATCTTCCCGGTGGCCTGCTCGCCGTCGGCGTAGGTGACCTTCAGCGTCGCCTGGTAGACGCCGAAGCCCGGGTAGGTGTGCGTCGGGGCGGCCTGCGTGGACGGCTCGCTGCCGTCGCCGAAGTTCCACTCCCACGCCACGCCGCCGGCCTGGGCGCTGGAGAACGTCATCGTCCTGGGGTCGGCGTTCTGCCGGGCCGGGCGCACCACGGCCGCGCTCGGGTCCGGCGTCGCCGGGCCGCCCTTGTAGGTGATGCGGATCAGCTTCTGGTTCGGGTGCAGGCTGAAGAAGCCGTTGCCGTAGTCGAGCATGTAGAGCGCGCCGTCGGGGCCGAACTTCGCGTCCATCCACGACTGGAGCTGGTTCGCGCCGGTGCCGCCCGGGATGATGTGCCGCAGGTCCTCGGCGAACGCCGGCCGGCCCGCGTCCTTCGCGGTCTTCGGATCCACGGTGACGGCGATGCGGTTGTTGCTGTTGCCCTCGTCGCCGATGAACCACTTGCCGTCCCAGTACTCCGGCCACGCGACCCCGCTGGCGGTGTCGGCCAGGGAGCGGTGATAGGTCGGGCCGGACATGACCGCCTGGTTGCCGCCCTTGAGGTACGGCATGGTGAAGGTCTCCTCGCCCTGCTGGTACGACGGGAGCCCGCTGCCGTCCTGCCGCTCCGGGTAGACGGGGCCGCCGCCCTGCGGCGAGTACCAGATCATGTTCTTGCGCGCCGGCGGGATGTCCACCAGGCCGGTGTTGCGCGGCGAGGTGTTCTTCAGGTCGTCGCAGTCGTACCAGTCGGCCGGCTGCGTCGCGTCGCTGTTGCTGCGGTCGCGGTAGGGCTGCTTGTCGCCCATGCAGTACGGCCAGCCCTGGTTGCCGGCGGAGGTGAGCACGGTCGCGGTCTCGTACTTCGCCGGGCCCCACGTCTCGCTCGGGCCGAAGGCGTCGGGGCCGACCCAGCCGGCGGTGATCCAGTCGTTCACCTTGTCCCACTGGAGCCGCGCGATGTTGCGCACGCCCATCACCCAGATCTCGGGGCGGGTCTTGCCGCCGCCCTCCTCCTTGCCGGTGAACAGGTTGCCCTCGGGGATCGTGTAGGTGCCGTCGGGCTCGGGGTGGATGCGCAGGATCTTGCCGTTGAGGTCGTTGGTGTTCCCCGAGGTACGCCGGGCGTCCTGGAACGAGGTGCCCTTGTAGTCCTGGGTCCAGTTGTTGCCGGAGTAGCCGCTGGATCCGCCGGAGGAGTTGCTGTCCCCGGTGCCGATGTAGAGGTTGCCGTCGTCGTCGAACGCCATGCCGCCGCCCGCGTGGCAGCAGCTGTGGATCTGCGTGTCCCACGCCAGGAGGTCCTTGCGGCTGTCCAGGTCGATCGTCTGGGTCCGCGACTCGTAGTTGAACCGGGAGACCGTGCGCTTGCCGATGCGCCGGTCGCGGTCGATCGAGGCGTGCGGCATCCAGTAGACGTAGATGTAGCCGTTCTCCGCGAAGTCCGGGTCGAGCGTGATGCCGACCAGGCCCTCCTCGTTCTTGACCAGCTCGTCGCCGCTGCCGCGGTTGCCCATGACGGGCAGCGTGGCGAGCAGCTTGACCTGCTTGGTGCGCGGGTCCCACTGGTGGATGGTGCCGCAGCCGAGGCCCACCTTCGGGTCGTTCCAGTCGGGGACCGGGCCGGTGGCGCAGGCCGCCTTGCCGATGTAGAAGACCTTGCCGTTCGGCGCGACGGTCAGGCCGTGCGGCTCGCCGATCTGGTCCATCTGGCCCTGCGCGTTCTGCCCGGTCAGCCGTTCCACGGCGTAGTTGGAGGCGATGGTCGCCTGGCAGTCGCCCCTGACGATGCCGGCCGCCCACCGGATGGCGCCCGTGAGGTGGGTGCGGAAGTGCTTGTCGGCGTAGCTGTCCGCGGTGCCGCCCATGCCGGTGTAGAAGGACCGGCCGCCGTCGTAGTCACGGCACCAGGAGACCGGGTGGAACGCGCCGTTGCCGTCCATCTTCGGGTTGTACGTCCACTCCTCGACCTGCGCGATCGTGTGGACCTTGCCCACCGGGTTCGGGCTCCAGCTCAGCCACTTGTCGGTCCGCGACAGGGTGAGCGGCAGCCCCTCGTTCGCCGGGTGCCGCCGGTCGACGATGTCCACGGTGGCCTTCTGCGCCTTCGGCTCGGGCGGAGGCGCGGCGTCGGGCCCGTACAGCCGCAGCTCGGCGAGCTGGGTGAGCGGCTCGCCGCTGTTCGCGGTGATGTCGAGCCGGTAGTACTGGTACGCCGTGTCGTTCTCGAACTCGTAGTCCTTGGTCTGGAAGCGCTGGGGGAAGGTCTCCCCGCTGCGCTTGTCGAGATCCGTCCAGGTCGTGCCGTCCTGCGAGCCCTTGAGCGTCCAGTCCTTCGGGTCCCGGCCCGCGAAGTCGTTGGCCGAGGTCAGCGCGTAGTGCGCGATCGCGACCGGCTCCTCCAGCTTGCCCTGCACCCAGGCGGTCGGCGTCCTGGCCAGCCACTTGGTGTCGTTGTCGCCGTCGAACACCTTGTCCTTGGTCTCGTTCGGCGGGTTCTCGCCGCTCGCCGCGCTCTCCGTCACCTTCTCGGCGATGGGCAGGGCGCCGACGGGGCGGGTGCCGATCAGCTCGGTGAACCAGGCCGAGTCCACCTGCGCCTTGGCGGCGTCGCGGATGCCGACGAACCCGCCGCCGTTCCTGATGAACGTCTGGAAGGCGGCGAGCTGCGCCTCGTCCAGGGTCACGCCGTTGGCGGACAGGAACACCACGCCGCGGTAGCGGGCCAGGTTGTCGGCGGTGAAGACCGCGGGATCCTGGGCCTCCTCGACGGTGAACCCGTTCTTCTTGCTCAGTTCCCTGATCGCGGTCACGGCCGTCCGCACCGGGTCGTCCTGCTGCGCGGCCAGGCCGCTGAAGACCAGCACGCGGACGGCGGCCTTCTTGGCGTCCGGGGCGGCGGGGGCCTGAGCCAGGGCCGGCGTGACGGCCGGTGGCGCCAGGCCGAGCACCAGGACGGCGATCGACAGCGTTGTCAACACACGCCGCCAGAAAGATGATCGGGACGGTAAACGGTCTGTTCGACCCATCGTCGCTCCTCGGGATCGAGAGTGGCTCGGGACCTGTCGCGGATGTCGAGGGTGTTTCTAGTGGCCTGTGTGACCGTCGCCGGGCTGACCTGGCACGTTCCCGTTCTCGTCGGTCACCTTGAAGATGCCGGCCATCCCCATGTCGGAGTGGCTCTGGACGTGGCAGTGGTACATCCACGCCCCAGGTCCGACCCGCTCGCCCGCGATCAGCTGGAAGCCGAACGACTCGGCGGGCCCGCAGATCTTGGTGTCGATGATCCGGCTCGGGTCGTCGGTGCTCTCCAGCATGCCGGTGCGGTTGTCGGCCCAGCGGTGCCCGTGGATGTGGAAGGTGTGGTAGAACTCGCCGTGCGTGATCACGATCCACTCCACGCGCTCGCCGGCCTTGGCCACGAACTCCGGCGCGTCGTGCGCGGGGCGGTTGTTGATCATCATGTCGTTGAAGACGACGGTGAACGTCTTGTCCGGCCTGACGTCCTTCTTCCGCCGGACCACCAGCGGGCCGTAGAGCCCCTGCCGGATGCCGACCGTACCGTGCGGGGTGCCCACCACGTGGTCGTGGTAGTGCCAGTAGCCGGCGCTGCCCGGCTCGATGCCGGCGCCGCCCCCGCGCTTGCCCTGCGCATGGGTGCGCCAGATGTAGGTACGCCGGCCGCCCGGCTCGACGACGCCGTCGTTCAGCCGGGTGCCGTCGCTGGCCACGTCGTAGTCCACGCCGTGGACGTGCAGGCTGGCCGCGACGTCGAGGGTGTTGACCATCTCGATCTCCAGCGTGTCGCCTTCGACCATCTCGATGAGCGGCCCGGGGATCGTCGCCTTGCCGGGCTCCAGGCCGTAGCCGAGCTGGCCGTCCGCCAGCCGCTCGGCGTACAGGGTGATGCGGCGGACCGCGCCCGCGGCCGGGCCGGCCAGGGACGACGCCGCGGTGGGTTGCGTGGTGACCAGGGGTGCGAGGGCGGCGGCCGCCGCCGAGGTGGTGAAGGCACGCCGGGAGAGCAGGTTTTCGGCCATGCCGCTACGTACTTCGGTCACGGTTCCCCAATCGGTGACGCTTGCGAGGGTTTGTGCGGTGCTCGGGGCGGGGGTAGTTAGACCGATCTTCGATCGAAGTACGCGCCATTTCCGGCGAAATGTCAAGAAGTAACACCGAAAGCGTCAGAACTTCGGCTCATATCCGGCTATGGACGGGCAGGTCATCGGCGTTAGGCCGGTGATCACTCCCCGTGTCCGTCGTACGAGCGAGCGACTCGTCCGACAAGTGGCCGGCCGCGGCCATTTCGGTGGGGTGTGACGCAGCGTATCGGCTGATGACGGCCTCTTCGATCGCGCTACGTGACGGAGCGCGGCGAAACTGGTGGCTGGACAACGAGTGAGCACGGGTGTTATCAATGGGCCCGACGCGATCACTTTATACAGCCTTTATGCCCGGCCCCTCCCCCTTCGCTCCGCTTCCCCTCCCCCGGCGCAATGTCCTGAGCTTTGAGTGGTGATGGTGATCAATATGCGTACGCGCGCCTTTGTGTGCTCACCGTTTCAGCCGTCGTCATCCCGGGCCGGCCCTCAGGCGGCCGCACGGGAGTCAGGGCCGCGATAATGGGCCGGTGAAGGTACGCATCGGGATCGCGCCGCCGCCGGGAGACACCCCTCACCACCTCGCCGGGCTGGCGGAGCGGGCCGAGGCCCTCGGGATCGACTCCCTGTGGCTGTCGGAGCTGGTCCAAGAGCCGGCCGTCGAGCCCATGGTCGGCATGGCGTACGCGCTGGCCGCCACCCGCAAGCTCAAGGTCGGCACTGGTGTGATGATCCTGCCGGGCCGCCACCCGCTGCGGGTGGCCAAGCAACTGGCGTCCCTGGCCGCGCTCGCCCCCAAGCGCGTCCTGCCGGCCTTCGGCCTGACCCCGGCCAGACCCGCCGACCGGGAGGCGTTCCCCGTCCCCGGGCCGCGCGGCGCGGTGTTCGACGAGTCGCTCGAACTGCTGAGGCTCCTCCTGAGCCAGGAGAAGGTGACCTTCCACGGCGAGTACTTCACCGTACAGGACGTCGGCATCGGCCCCCTCCCGCCGAAACCGCTCGACATCTGGGTCGGCGGCAGCGGCGAGCGCGCCCTGCGCCGCGCCGGCCGGCTCGCCGACGGCTGGCTCGCCAGCTTCCTCACCCCCGGCCAGGCCGCCGCGGGCCGTACGGCGATCGCCACGCACGCGGCCGAGGCCGGCCGCGAGATCGAAGCCGACCACTACGGCACCAGCCTCGCGGTCGCCACCACCGAGATCCCCGCCACCGCACTCGACGCCATCGCCAGACGCAACCCGGGCGCCGACCCCGCCGAGATCGTCCCGGTCGGCTGGCCCGCCGCCCGCGCGATGATCGAACGCTTCGTCGACGCCGGCATCACCAAGTTCGTCGTCCGCCCCGCCACCCCCGTGCCCTCGGCCGAACGCTGGCTCGACGACTTCGCCACGCACCTCATGCCCCTGCAGAACTGACCGGCTTCCGCCGGTGCTCGGGGCCGGGGTCAGGGCGCGGCGACCCCTGCCCCGGCCTATGGTGAGCCGCCGCCCGGTGCGGGGGCTGGCGGCTGATTCCGGCGGCAGTGAAATCATCCGCCCTCTGCAGGACATGTGCGAAATGTCGGACGCAGAGGGAGCGTGAAGTCGTGCCACCACCTGACGACAGACGTCGTCGCTTCGAGGAGCTGTACCAGGCCAACCATGATCCGGTGCTCGCCTACCTGGTACGGCGGACGGCGAACGGCCATGACGCGGCCGACGTCTTAGCCGAGACCTTCATGACCGTGTGGCGGCGGCTGGACGACGTGCCCGCGGGCGAGAAGGCACGTCCATGGCTGTTCGGCGTCGCGCGACGGGTGCTCGCGAACCATCGCCGCGGTGAACGGCGGCACGCCGCGTTGACCACCCAGCTGGCCTCCGAGCTGAGCGTCGTCCAACGGCAGGTTCGGGAGGAGCCCGCTATGGACGCCCTGGCGACGGCTTTCGGGGCGCTGCCGGACGGCTACCGGGAGGTCCTGTCGCTCGCCGATTGGGAGGGTCTGTCCATCGCCGAGATCGCGGTCGTGCTCGGCTGCTCGGCCAACGCCGTACGGATCCGCCTGCATCGGGCCCGCCGCCGCCTGGCCCGCGCCCTGCCGGCGGAGCCGCCACGGCATGCCGCCCGCGCCCACGTACCGGAAGGAGACTCCGCATGACCGGGATCTCGATCAGCCGCCTCAACCCCGTCACCGACGACGAGATCGCCACGCTGGTGAGCACGGAGACCAGGGACGCGCTGGCAGCGCACATCACCGCGACCACTCCGGAACCCGCACCCCGGCCGCGGTGGCGCCTCTTCGTCGGCATTCCGCTCGCGGCGGCGGCGACGGCCGCCGCGATGATCGCGTTCACCGCCGTCTGGGGAGGGCCGCAACGGGCGGAGGCGGCGGCCCTGTCCTTCCAGCGCGAGGGCGGCTATCTCGTCGTACGGATCCAGGACCCGAACGCCGACCCCGAGCGCTACCGGGAGGAGTTCCGGCAGCGAGGCATGGACATCGACCTCAAGCTGGCCCCCACGAGCCAGGACAAGGCGGGCACCGTCCTGTTCATGGAGGATCGCGACGATCCGGCCGGCCGGATCGAGGCCATCGGCGGCTCATGCGGGCAGCACGCGTGCTCGGTGGCCGTCAAGGTGCCGGTGGGCTACCGGTCGTTCGCCAGGATCGTCTTCGGCCGTACGGCGGAGCAGGGTGAGATGTACGACACAGGCCCCGGCGACCAGCCGGGCGAGGGCATCGGCCTGCCCGGCATCGACCAGTACACGGTGGCGGAGGCGGTCGCCATCCTCCGCGCGCGCGGCATGCGCATCGAGTACCGCTACCGATACCGGGGCTCCGACCAGCCCTACCCCCACGGCGTCCCCGCCGGCGACGTCGACCCCGGCTGGCACGTCCACGAGGGTCTGCGCGGCACGGACGACCAGGCCATCCTGTTCGTAGGCCCGGAAGCCGAGGGCTGACGGCCTCCGGGTAGGCCGTCTCACCCGTGACCTCCCGGCGGCGGCTCGGTGTCGACGGTGCCGAACACGAGTCCGCCCCCGGCCGCGGCCTGGAAGCCGTACGGGTGGAGTCCTGGATCGTCGATCGCGGTGACCACGCGCAGAGCACCGTCCTCGGCCGCCGTACGGACCACGACATGCACCAGCGCACCGCGTACCTCCGCCGGGACGCCGGGCCGGATCTGGACCAGATCGAGACGCGCGGCGCCGCGCCGCTCGTCCTCCCACGACGCGACCGCATGCCCGACGTAACGGTGCCTGCGCGCTTCGTCCGCATACGCCTGCACCCAGCAGGCGAGCCTGTCCTCGGCGATCAGCCGATG
Organism: Nonomuraea sp. NPDC049421; assembly: GCF_040677005.1. Classification (NCBI taxonomy): domain Bacteria; kingdom Bacillati; phylum Actinomycetota; class Actinomycetes; order Streptosporangiales; family Streptosporangiaceae; genus Nonomuraea; species Nonomuraea sp. NPDC049421. The sequence continues at coordinate 71,720 of NZ_JBFAQA010000005.1, read as the reverse complement.
GGGAACGCTCACATCCATGCCCACCTTGGCCAGCCACGTCCCGGTCTCGGAGGCGGGCAGAGGCACCAACTCCTCCGCATGGGTCCCGCGCCGCCGCCTCGGGCGGGACGGCAACCCGACGAGTGGCACCGAGCTGAGACTGAACCCAGCGGGAGAGACATCCGGGGCGTCCCGCGCATCCAGCACGACGTACCCCTCGCGAACCTTCCGGCGGCTACGACTCACCAACCCGGTCGCGAGTTCCTCCGTGAGCTTGGCCAGCACCTCCACGGCCCACTCATCCGCCGAGCTCACCGGCAGACCGGTCCACGGACTTCTAGGCGCGGCCGGAAACGCGACCTCAAAGGCGTAAACGTTCGGATCCCGCCGCCAACGGAAAATCACCAAGAGCTTCTCCGGCTCCGCAACCACATCGACACCGGAGAACCCGTCCGCCATCACCCCGGCCCGGAGCAAACAACTCCTGACCGCTTGGACAATTTCCTCTCGCCCCCATAAGACCGCCACCCGCCCAGGCTGCCACACGCTACGGCAGGTACGAACGGCCGAAGCCGACAGTCGATCCCGCCTCTGGGCACGGTCATGAAGCCTTGTTCTGCCTTTTTTAGCTGAGCGAGCGAGAATCGGAGTCAATGACAGATCAATGGACATGCTTCCTCCTCCGCCGGACCACCTTCCCATGCCACGCCGGCCGTCCGACTGAAAGCGTGAGAGGTATGACGATAGAAGACCCCATCCACTTGCTGGGACGCCTACGACTGGGACGAGAGGAGTACTGCCAGCGCCTCCTGACCATGTTGATCGTGGGCGGCCCGTATCCCCGATGGAACAGCCGTACCCCTCTGTCACCCCAGGGCGCCCGGTTCCTCCGATCGCTGGACGCGCTGTCATTCGGACGGGCCGATTGGAACGGGCAGCCGCTGTTCGTGGACGAGTTCGAGTTACGCCCGCGCCACGACGACGAGCAGGGCGGAGCCCCCGACTACGCGGTGCTGTGGACGGAACGCCTGTGGATGATCGAACTGAAGACCGAGAGCTCCAGCCATCGACGAGGCCAGCTTTCCGGCTATTACACGCTCGCCCGCCACCATCATCCGCACACCAAAGTGGACCTCACCTACCTGACACCCCCGCTCACCTTCACACCGCCGCCCGAAGAGGACGGCAGAAGGTTCGCTCATGTGACCTGGGCCCGAATCATCCCGTTGCTGAGGGACATCTGGGGTCAGGGCATGGAAGAGGAACGGCAGGTCCTCACGGCACTGCTGGCGGCGTTGTACAGCATCGGATCAAACTGGTCCGACTGGAGGACACAGCAGGTCTCCAGCAAGAGGAACGAGCCGCCGGCAGTCGAAGCCCAGGCGATGGCCCTGGCCCAAGCGACCGCAAGGGACGGCCGACAGCGAGCGGTGGACCATCCGGCAGCAGACCTGGAAGAACTGCATCGTCTACGCCTGGCCCTGCGCCAGGCCATCTGCGCCGGCGCCGAAGGATCCCCGCTCCGCCACGTACAGCCCTGGCTATGGAGCCTCACGACCAGCGGCGGCCACGCACTCACGCCCTCCGGCCAGGCCACAGGATTCGAGCTCCGCCTCTCCCGCTACCAGAAGCCAGTGTGCTGACGACGGCAGGGCCCAGCCACCCGCCGGCGCGAACACGAACGGCAGACTCGCCGTCGTCACCGTCCGCTGATGATGGACGCACCGACACTCCGTCGCGACACTGAAGGCCCAAGCAGCGGCTCGGGCGGCTTGTCAGGGGCGGTTGTCTTTGCCGTCCAGCCAGAGCGTGTCGGACTCGTCGCGGTGGGAGCCCGAGCTGCCGACGTGTTTGGCGTCGATCTTCGGCCCCTTCTTGATGACGTGCACCAACGCCATCGCGTGTCCACGTCCGAGCCCATAGTCCTGCTTCAGCCAGTCAACGATCACTCCGGCCTTCACCGACGGGTCGTCGAAGCCGCGTTCCTTCGCCAGAGCGATGAACTCACGTGGGGTCAGTCCGGTCTTGGTCTCGATGTTGTCGAGGTAGGCCTGGAACGACATGCGCTTCTCCATTCTGTACGACCTGTCACGATCTCGCGCCAGGCAAGCTTGTCTTTTACAAGCAGACTTTGTCAACTGAACCATGGGTTAGGATCTGCATCATGGCCTCTCGGGAGTACGGACAGTTCTGCGGCCTGGCCCGCGCGATGGAGATGGTCGGCGAACGGTGGAGCATGCTGATCATCCGCAACCTGCTCATCGGGCCCCAGCGCTTCACCGACCTGCACAAAGGTCTGCCCACCATCCCGACCAACATCCTTTCGACCCGCCTCAAACAGCTGGAGGAGGCGGGTCTGGCCACCCGCCGCGCGCTGCCGCGCCCCGAGCGCGCCGTGGTCTACGAGCTCACCGACTACGGACGCGACCTCGAGCCCGCGCTGATCGCACTGGGCCGCTGGGGCGCGCGGACGCTCACCGAGCCCCGCCCCGGCGAGCTCATCACCGCCGAATCGGTCGCCATGTCCTTCCACACCACCTACCGACCGGAAGCAGCAGAAAAAATCACCGCCGGCTACGAGATCCGCATGAGGGACATCACGCTCCGCCTGCAGATCACCCAAGGGAAGCTCACCGTCGGCATCGGCCCCCACCCCTCCCCCGACCTCGTCATCGAACGCCTGACCGGTTACCCCATCCGCGAACTGATGAGCGGCAGCAAGACTCCTGACGACGTACTCCGCGACGGCAGCGTACAAACAGAAGGCGACCCCGCGCTGCTCGACCGATTCGCCGAAATGTTTCGCTTCTGACGGCACAGGCCGCGACCTTCAGCGCTTCAACGTGCGCTCAACAGATCTTCAACGCCCCCTCGGCCATCCTTCGTTCATCGACGGACGCTAAGGAGCGAGAGATGACACGAGGCTGGGTGATCCGCGAAGGCGACCGGATCTCTCTCGGCTGGGGCCACGGCTACCACTCCTGCCACGCCAAGGCCAAGGGAGGCGGAGCCCACACCCGCGGCGTGAACCAGCCGAGCGGCCGCTGGTTCCGCGCCTGCCTGAAATCCAGCAACCGCTGGACCTGCACCAAGTGGTTCAACGTCGCCTAGCCGCCGACCGATCATCGGCGCGCTGCCCCGCAGCGCGAAGACGACCATTAAGGTCGCGCCATGTCCGACCACGCTCAGGAGCGGCAATGGTGAGAATCAGCCTCCTCGCACTCAATCTGCTGGCAGTGCCCGCGCTCGGTCTGGCGGCCTGCTCTGGCGGAGCTTCCACCGGAGCTTCCACCGGAGCTCCCACCGGAGCGAGCGAGGGAAGCAGCACAGAATCGCAACGCCCCTCCCCCGCGCTGCCCTCCTTCAAGGGAAAGACGCTCGACGCCGTCAGCGGCGAGCTGAGGCGCTCCTGGCCCGCCTATGCCACCGCGTACAAGGCTCTGCCCGACGGCCATCTGTTCGACGGTGAGTCCTACTCCGGCACCTGGATCGTCTGCACCCAGGTCGAGGACTCCCAGGCCAAGAAGGTAGAGCTCGGCTTCCTGCCACCGCAGGTGCCGTGCCCGCCCGATGGCCGTGTCACCGATTGGCCCGTCGTGCCGAACTTCGTCGGCAAGGCCGGCAACGAAGCGAAGCAGAAGGCCTTGCAGCTCGGCTTCCCACTCGTCAGCAGCCAACCCATCGTGACCGAGGGATACGACGACGGTTCGCACCTCGAACGCACCGTCTGCACCCAGGACCCGCCCGCCGGCCAGAGCATGCGCCAGCACTACGGGACGACGCTGAGGCTGCGAGTCGCCGACAGCAAGGGGGCGTGCACCCGGTGATCGCCGCCCAGGCGACGGTTCGTTATTAGGATTGACTTATATAAGCGAAGAGTGGGATTGTTGGCCTCGTGCACTCACTCGACGTGTTCGGCGACGCGGCCGGGATCCCCTGTGTCCGTACGACGCCGGCCCCGCACCATCCGGGAGGTCGGCATTCAGATGGAGCGCTTTCGCCGGTTCTGGAGCTGGTGCCTGGACGCGCTGGGCGCCGAACTCGCGAGTGGCCGGCGCGAGCACCACCACCCGCTTGACGAGCCGCCGTCCGCGAATGGCCGACCCGGCTCGAACGATGAGGAGAAGGACGACGAATGATCGACAGCGACCTGCGAAACGACGGCATCTCCACGGCCGTCGCGTTACCCATGGGGCACGTGGTTTCCGAGACCGGCGGGGACGGCGGCAGATGACCCGGCGCGCCACAGCTCATCTCGTTCTCGTGAGAGGAACAGGCCGAATGACCGACAACCTCACCTCCGCAGCGGCCGGCAGGGCGACGCGGACGCTGCTGATGTGCGGCACCGCCGCCGGCCCGCTCTACATCGTCGTGGTCGTGCTGCAGCTGCTCACCAGGGACGGGTTCGACATCAGCCGGCACCCGGCCAGCATGCTGAGCAACGGTGACCAGGGCTGGGTGCAGATCGCCAACTTCGCGGTCAGCGGCCTGCTGTTCGTGGCCGGAGCGGTCGGCCTGCACCGGGCGCATGACCCGGCGCGCCGGGGCGGCATCTGGGGGCCGCGACTGGTCGGCGTCTTCGGCGCCGGGATGGTCGCCGCCGCCTTCTTCTCCGCCGATCCTGCCGACGGCTTTCCGCCTGGGACGCCCCTCGGCACGCCCACGAGCATGAGCACGCAGGGGATGGTGCACCTGCTCGTCTCGGGGGTCGCCTTTCTCGCGCTGGTCGCCGCGTGTTTCGCGTTCGGCCGGCACTTCGCGGCCACCCAACGCCGCAGCCGGGCCCTCCTGAGCAGGGCGATCGGCGCACTCTTTCTCGCGGCCTGGATCTCGATCTTCGTGGTGCAGGGCTCCCGCGTGGCCAATGTCGCCTTCGCCCTCGCCATCGCGCTCATCATGACGTGGGCGTCGCTCCTGGCCGCGTACCGGCTGACTCGGCCCCGCGCGACGGCACCCGCCTGATCATCTCTGTCATGGAGGGCCGCTCCAGTCCACGGCGAGTGCCCCGCCGGCCGCCCAGACGGCATACTACGGAAGCATGTTCGACGAGAGGCAAAAGTCCGAAGCGCGAGAGTTCGTACGGCTTCTGCTCGCGCTGGGCCAGGACGACTTCGACGGCATCGTCGAACAGGGCACCGATCTCCTGGGAGGCACTCCGGGGGCCGAATCGCTGCTGCGCGAGCTGGCCGTCGAGGAGTTCTCGCGCTACCTGTCCGACCAGCCGATCTGGCCGGAGGTGCTCGACAGCGATCGGCTGCTGCGCGCGTTCAAAGATCTGGAGCTCGCGGGCATCGTCGCGAGGGCGGACTTCGCGTGCTGCCAGAACTGCGGGATCGCCGAGATCGGCGGGGAGGTGCCGGACGACGAGCGGCACGCGTACCGCGGCTATGTCTTCTGCCACCGGCAGGACATGCGGGACGCTGTGGACGGCGGCCGCCTCAGCCTGGCCTACGGGGTGTTCAACGACGCCTCGGTCACCACCGATCAGGCCGGCATCGGCAGGGAGGTGGCCGAGACGATCCGCCGCCACGGCCTGGAGGCGCAGTGGAACGGCGATCCCGGCACGCGCATCGAGGTGCCCCTGGCCTGGCGCCGCCGACGATTCGGCCGACTCGCCACCTGGCCGGGCGGCCCACCGCCGGCCTCCCCCGACCCGCACCACATGACCGTCACCTACTGCGACTACCGGCGGGGCCGTTACGAGGACGAACCGGTACCGATGCCGTTGGAACAGGCCAGAAGCCTCCTGCTCGATCTCACGCCCAGGAAGGGCAACTTCGCCGTCTTCATCGGCCGCTCGGGCGGCGTCATCCAGATGCGCTGGGAGGACGGACGCCGGCTGTGGCTGGAAACCCCTGACCAGGAGGCCCGCCATTCCCGCGGCCGTCACGTCACCCTTGACGAGGCCGACGACCTGGTGACGACCCTCGCCCGCGAAGACCGCGTCGCCATCGATCATCTGGGCAACCTGGAAACCCACCCCTGGGACACCTGATCGAACGCCCCACCGCTGAACTCCTCGTCGGTGACGGCCGCGTCCCCGACCACGATCACCCCGTTGCGCGCCTCCACCCGTGCGTCGCTCTCCCGATCGAGGAAGCGCCCGGTGATCCTGCCGGTCGAGATCCAGATCGTGGAGGAGCGCCGGCCCGCTCGCGAGCCGAACGCCGGGAATTCGACGAGGCGTGGATGGAGGGCTGCCACACCCGATACACCATGCGCTGATCCGCGAGGTGCAGGTGCCCACGCTCGTCCTGACGCGGCGAGGGCACCTGCTCGTGGCAGGGGCAGGGCTAGCGTCCTCCGCAGGAGCCGGCGACGGTGACGTCTTCGAACGAGGTCTTCGTGGAGGCGTAGAGCCCGACGCCGCCGCTGCGGACCACGGTGTCGCGGCCCTTCAGGATCTCCTCGCCGTTTAACGTCATCGTGATGCGGTCGCCGTGAATCGTCGCGCCCAGCCGCACGGGACCTGTCAGCGGATCGCTGAGATCCGCCTTGGCCACGATGAAGGGGCCCGACGCGTGGGCCTCGCGGATGATGCTCGCGTACCGGTCTCCGTCGCTCGTCCTGCCGACGTGGATCCGGTACCCGTACGCGTCCGTGCTGTCCCGCAGCGAGATTCCCGCGTTACCGGCGGCGGGTCCCTCGAGCGTGAGCGTGGTCTCCACGGCGTAGTCGCACGCGTCGGAGAAGCGCTTCGGCAGGGTCGGCTCGGCCAGGACGTGCGCCCGGCCGTCGGCAGGCGTGAGGCGCAGCCTGCCCGAGGCGACGGAGACGGACCCGCTTATTCCTCGCCAGTTGGCCTGGTCGAGCCCTTCCCTGATCACGATGTCGTCGAAGCTCGCGGCCCGTCGATGCGTGTAGGCGGCGGCACCGCCCGTCGGAAACCGCGTGTCGTCCGCGAAGATCGACGTGTCGCCGACCTTGGCGCTCAGATGCTTCCCGATCGCGGACACGACCAGCGTGTGCGGGACGTTGGCGCCGCCCGGCAGCGCCGTCTCCGCGAGGACCTCGGTATCCGAGTCGTCGATCTTCACGAGCTTGAGCGTCGCGCCCGACGTGGAGTTGAGCACTTCGGCCCGGTAGTAGTTGCGGGCATTCTGGTAGCGGAACGCGAGACCGGTACGGGACGTAGTCTGGCCGCGTGGTCCGGGAACGACGTCCGCGGACATGACCACGTCATCCGGTACGTCCTGCAGCGCCGCGAACGAGACGATGTCCGCGGTGGAGGTCTGTGCCAGTTGTCCGCCGCTCACCGCCCAGGTCCCCTGGACCGGCGTCCAGCCGCCGAAGGATCCGTCGAAGTCATGGACGGTGCGGTCCAGGCCGGCGTCGTCGAACTCGTCGGCGAGCACGGGCGCCGGGGCGAACTGTTCCCGCAGTGACACGGTGATGAGGTCGCCCGTTCGGGTGAACGTGATCGGGGCGTCGTTCACCGTCACCGCGGTCGCGTTCGGCGCGTGGAGGGAGAGCGTGCCGGTGAACGGGTCCCCCATCGAGATCCGGGCGGTCGTGCCGCTCAGCTCCACGCTGACGTCGGACACCGGTGCGGTCGCGCCGACGACGGTGCTGTTCGCGTCGGTCAGCGACGTCCCTCTGGTCAGCGCGTACCGGGTGAGGCCGCCGCCCGAAGCACGTTCGAGGTACGCGGTCTCGGCGTTGGTCGTGGCGGCCCCGAACGTCCTCGATGAGGGGTTCGCCTCGCGCGACAGGTAGAAGCGCCCGGTCGCGCCCGGCATGGCGATCTCCATCGCCGTCGCCGTGGAGTGGCTCACCCCGGACATGGCGATGCGCTTCGCCGTCACCGAGGGCGCCGCGCCGGCCGGGCCGGGGACCACGACCGTGTCCAGTCCCGTCGGCCCCGTGGAGGACCAGTCGTACGACAGGAAGTCGACGTCGGTGAGCACCCGCTCGCCGACGCGTACGGCGCCGGTCTTGTGGACCCTGGGAGTCACTGCGGCGCCGGGCGTGGCCACCGGGATGAGCCGCACGCCGGCGACGGACGCGGCTCCCGGCACGGTGTCGAACCCGACCGTGGCGGCCTTCGTCGTCGAGTCGACGGCCACCGGATCGCCGGGGAAGTGCCAGAGCTGCCGGTATCTATGCGCGGCGGTGTCACCGGTGAGGGCGTCGGAGACCACCCAGAAGCCGGGCTTGACGAAGTAGACCACGCGATCGTGCTCGACCGGCCGGTAGCCCATCGCCGCACCGCGGTAGATGTCGAGGCCCGCGTTCGAACGCCACCGCGACGTCGTGCGGGCAACGCCTTCGGCCTGCGGCTCTCCGTCGACCTCGACGGTGTTGTGCGCCTCGGTCTCACGGCGCATCCAGTTGTTCGTCTCGGTCGAGCTGTAGTCCCCCACCCCGGAGTCGACGATCAGCGGACGCCCGTACGCCGCCATCACCAGGCTGAGGTCGTCCGGATGCCGATGCGAGGCGGTGTAACTGGTGTTCTGGTTGTTGATCAGCAGGTAGCGGGCGTCGGCGTCCCACCCGGAACGCTGCACCGCGAAGCTGATCGGGAACACCGTGGACGACAGCGTCGGGACGGTCCCCTGCTTCCGGCCGGTGGCGACCCAGGTGAAGTCGGACCAGGAGTTGCGGACGCCGCTCCGGCGGATGGCCGACGTCCCCGCGGTGTCGTTCGGCGTGTCGCCGATCGCCGCGGGTTCGAGGTTCGGCTGTCGGGTCGCGAACAGCGAGTCCGCGATCCAGTCCGCCCCCTGGGCGAGCGCGTCAGGAACGGTCCGCCCGTTGGACTGTGCGAGTGTGACGACGGCGTTGAGCATGTCCGCCACGTACGCCTGATAGTTGAACGCCGGCTCGCGGTACACACCGTCGCCCTTCAGCCACGTGCGCACGAACCGCTCGGCCGAGCGCATCGCGAACCACTCCCAGCCGGACGATGCCGAGAACTCGGGCAGGAACACGGCTGCCGCGTGGACGGAGCGGGCCATCGACATGTACCAGTTGTTGCCGAAATGGATCTGCAGCACGCCGACGAGGTAGTTCGTCGTGGCGTGCACGCCGGACAGGTAGGCCACGAGATCGCTCGCGTCGATGCCGGGATCGGCCCGGAACACGGAGAACGTGCTGATGAGCTGGGCAAGCCGCTTGGCCGCCGACAGGTTGCGGCCCTGCGGCCAGCTCTGATTGTCGGCGAAGAAGTCCAGCGAGATGTCCATCCACGCCTTCGCGTACGCCGCGCGCTTCGCCGGGTCGCTCGCGGTCAGGTACGCGGAGGCCAGTTTGGGCATGAACGTGAAGTCGCTCATCAACGTCTGCGCGCCGCCGGGGGCGCTCTGCGTCCCGCCCCAGAGGTCCTGCCAGTCCACGTCGATCCGCTGCTCGGCGCTGTCGTAGAAGTCGCGGGTCTGGGAGCCGAACCGGAAGATCCCCGCCGCGAGCTCGTCGGGGCCCGCGTCGCCACCGCCCGAGCCCGCGGCCGGAGCCGGGTACTGGACGCCGGTGCGGCCCGCGTAATAGACCTTGAGCTCGCTCGCGGCGCCCGCTTCGTCACCGGCGGCCAGCTCGGCCGCCACCGCGCCGAGCCCCGGGCGCGTCAGGTCGAGCAGCCGGCCGAGGTCCGACATGTCGGCGACGGCGGCACCGGCCGGCGACAGGAACGCCGCCACCAGAGCCAGCACGATCGCCGCACGTGCCCGGCGGCGGGTGTACCGACGTAACCTGCTCCGTCTCACCACTGGTTTCTCCCTATCTTCGTGAGGGTTCACGTCAGCCACCCGCCTGCTCCTCGTACTCGGCCTTGATCTTGTCGCCCACCCGGTCCATGTACTTCTTGATGGCCGGCTGCCACGCCGAGACGGGCTTGTTGCCCAGCTGGATCTCCAGCAGCACCGAGTCCAGCTCCTGCTGCTCGCTGGCCGCCTTGCTGGCGGCGGTCTCCGAGTACAGCCCGAGCGTCGGGTCCTCGACGGCGAGCGGGACGCCGGCGACCTGGTGGTCGTGCTGGTCCTGCACGGCCTGGCGGTTGCCCGGCTCGTAGATGACCGGCGATGCCTCGGCGAGGTAGCGCACCGGCAGGAACAGCTGGCTGCGACCGGCCTCGGTGAGTGCCGGGTCGGCGCCGTCGCGGGTGAACGTCCGGCCCTCGACGCCGTACCGGAGTGCCAGGTACTCGCTGCTGCCGAAGGGCGCGCACAACCAGTCGAGGACCTTGAGGATCTGCTTGATCCGGTTGGCGTCGTCGGTCCTGGCGACGGCGGTGAAGCTGGAAAGGGTCGGGCCGGGCGTGCGTACCCGCGTCCCCTTGCCGTCACGGGTGGGCGAGAGCATGCCGGTCAGGCGGAATCCTGGCACGTCCTTCGCCTGGCCGTAGAACTTGCCCCACCCGGCGTATCCGCCGACGGTGAACGAGGTCGTGCCGGCCAGCATCCACGCGTTGCGCTTCGTGTTGGGGGCGCCCGCGTGGTCGGGATGCACCACCCCCGACTTCACCAGCTCGACGGTGTCCTCAAGGGCCTGGATGAACTGCGGTGTCGTCCCTGAGTGGGTGAAGACGCCGCCTTGGGCCTGCCAGACGCCGACGCCGCCGGGCCAGTTGCCGGTGATCCCGTTCATCTCGAGGATCGTGTTGAACGGGATCTGCCCGAACGCCCACCGACCGGCCCGCTCGTCGGTCAGCGCACGCGCCATCTCCTGGAACTCGGCCCACGAGTCGGGCTGGAGGCCGAGCCCCGCCTTCTCCAGCAGGTCGGCCCGGGTGTACAGCACGGTGCCGATCCGGGCCCGCGGCACGGGGACGCCCCAGATCCGCTGGTCGTAGACGGTGCCGCGCCAGGCGTCGGTGGGCAGGGCGGCGAGGTTCGGGTAGGCGAGGACCGCGTCCCCTGACAGGTGCTCGGTGAGGTCGGTGAACGTCGCCTGCAGCATGGCCGGCATCTGCTGGACGACGCCCTGGACGGCCACGATGTCGGGCACGTCGCCACCGGCGATGGTCGTGGCGACCTTGCTCTTGTAGTCGGTCGAGGCGACGTACGTGATCTTCAGCTCGGTGCCGAGCTCGCTGTTGAGGTTCTGCCAGTAGGGGTTCGAGCCGAGCGCGGGCGCGATCGGGTCATAGGTGTACGTCAGTGCCGTGACGGCCGCACCCCGCACCGGCTGTGCCGCGGCGCTGGAGGTGGCCGGGTAGGTGAAGTACCCCGGCGACACCCCGGCCGGCTCGGCGGCCAGGTCGGGCGCGGCCACGGTGACGGGCTTGTAGGTGGGCAGCTTGAGCGACCCGGCCGGGCTGTGCGAGCCGTTCGGCGAGCTCGGGCCGCCGTCGCCGCAGGCCCCGAGCAGCGGGGCCAGCCCCGTTGCCGCGCCGAGTGCCAGGACGCGGCGGCGGCTGAAGATGGGTGCCATGACGTCTCCTTGCCACACTGCGCGGACGACCGGTCAGCCCTTGACGGCGCCGACCATGAGTCCCTTGGCGAAGTGCTTTTGGATGAAGGGGTAGATGAAGAGGATGGGCAGGACGGAGATGACGAGGATCGCCATCTGGACGGAGACCTGTGGTGGCAGGTTCTCCAGGTTCGAGCTGAGCTGGTCGGCCCCGATCGGGGTGTTGTTGACGACGTAGGTGCGCAGCACCAGCTGCAGCGGCCACTTCTCCGACGACTGGAGGTACAACATGGCGGAGAAGAAGGAGTTCCAGTACGCCACCGCGTAGAACAGCCCGATCACGGAGACGACCGCCTTCGACAGGGGCAGGACGATCCGCAGCAGGATGCGCAGCTCCCCGGCGCCGTCGATGTAGGCGCTCTCCCGCAGCTCGCCTGGGATGCCCTGGAAGAACGCGCGCATGACGATGACGTTGAAGGCGTTCACCAGCACCGGCAGGATCAGGGCCAGGTAGTCGTCCAGCAGGCCGAGCTGTTTGACCGTCAGGTACATCGGGATGATGCCCGGGTTGAACAGCAGGGTGAACAGCGTCATCAGCAGGATCGGCTTCTGCAGCAACGCACCCGGCCGCGACAGCGCGTACGCCAGGGCGATCGTGGCGACGAGACTGAGCGCCGTGCCGGCCAGGGTGACGCCGGCGCTCACCAGCAGCGCACGGGTGACGATCCCGCCGGACAGGACGGCCCGGTAGGCGTCCAGCGTCGGTTCGTTCGTCCACAGCACGAAGCCGCCCGCGCTGTTGACCTCCTCCGGGGAGGCGATGCTGGTCATGAGCACCGCCCAGAACGGCACCAGGACCGCCAGGCAGCCCAGGCCGAGCACGAGTCCCCGGGCGCCGACCCCCAGCTTGCTCGGCTCGCCCATCCAGACAGGACGGCCGCTGCGGCCAGGGCGTGGTTCTGTGCGTGCGGCGCGGCGCGCCACGGACACCGCGGCCGGCGCAGGTCGGCTCGTCATTTGGCGTACACCCCCTGCTCGCCCAGGGCGTGCGCCAGCCGGTTGGCGCCGAGCACGAGCGCGACACCGACGATGCCCTTGATCAGCCCCACCGCGGCCGCGGTGCCCCAGTCGCCGCCGACGATCCCGTGGTTGTAGACGTAGGTGTCGAGCACTTCGCTCGCGCCGGCGCCGACCTGTGCCTGCTGCAGGATGATCTGCTCGAACCCGACGGACAGCGAGTCTCCGAGCCGCAGGATCAGCAGCAGGACTATCACCGGGCGGATGGCGGGCAGGGTCACGTGCCACAGGCGGCGCACCGCCGAGGCGCCGTCCACCACCGCGGCCTCCATCTGCGCCGGATCCACCCTGGACAGCGCGGCGAGGAAGATGATCGTGGACCAGCCGGTGTCCTTCCAGATCACCTGTGAGGTGATCATGAGCTTGAACAGCTCGGGTACGCCGACGATGCTGAACGTGGACAGGTCGGCCGAGCGCAGCCAGGCGTTGAGCATCCCGCCGTTGCCGAACATCTGCTGGAACAGGGCGACCACGATCACCCAGGACAGGAAGTGCGGCATGTAGAGGATCGACTGGGCCAGGCGCTTGAGCCGTTCGCTGATGGTCGCGTTGAGGATCAACGCCAGGCAGATCGGCAGCGGGAACACGAAGACCACCTGGATCAGCGTGATGATCAGCGTGTTGACGAGCGCGTTGAGGAACACCGGGTCGCCGGTGAGCACCGGCTCGAAGTTGTCCAGCCCGACGTACGGGCTGTGCCAGATGCCGAGGAACGGCTGGAAGTCCTGGAACGCGATGACGTTCCCGCCGAGCGGCAGATAGTGGAACAGCAGCAGCACCGTGACCCCGGGCAGCGCCAGCAGCAGCAGGACCCGGTCGCGCCGCCAGCGCTCGCGCAGGCTACGCATCGCCGATCCCCGCCGACAGGGGCCGGCCCGCCACGCAGGCTTCCACCGCCGCCCGCAGCCGATCGTCGGCGTTGGCCGCGACCCTCCTGCTCCGGGCGACCGCGGGCGCCGGGTCGGTCGCGATGTCGGTGACCGCCGCGACGACCGTCGCCGAGGCACGATGGTCGAGCTCGATCACCAGGTCGGGGGCGCCGAGGTCGGCGAACATCTGGGACTTCGTGGTCTCGGTCGGCTGCCGAAGGTAGATCGTCGGGATCGCATGTCGTGCCGCCATGATCGGCGAATGACACTCCATGCTGACCACCAGCGACGAGACGGCGTAGACACCGGTCGCCTCCTCCAGCGGCCAGTAGCGGTCCAGGATCCTGACCTGACCGAGCGTCTGCGGGCTGAGCAGGCCCGGAAGCTGCTCGTGGGCGAGCTCGACGGCATAGCTCATCTCGGGCACCACGACGGCCGGCAGGCCGCTGACGCGTACCCAGGTCTCGATCGCCGCCGCCAGCACCGCCAGGTCCTGCGTCGCGGTGGCCCGGTTGATCGCGTCGCGCCGCATCTGCTCGCGGGTCGGTGCGGTGCCGTAGATCTTCGCGTACGGGGCGTAGCGCAGCCGCGGGACGAAGCAGGCGAACCGGCCGGGCCGCAGGCCGAGCTCCTCCAGCAGGCGAGCGGCGGCGACGTCGTCGGTGTGGTCGAACGCGAACGTGCCGTCCGGCCCGAAGGCGAGGTGGGGCCCGGTGATCTTCTGGCCGCGCAGGGTGGCCAGGGTCAGCGTCTCGCGGCAGTACACGAAGTCGGCGCCGTCGAAACGGTCCTTGACGTCGTCCTCGAGATAGGACGGCGGGAGCTGATCGACCATCTGTGCCAGCTCGGGCAGCGTCGCCGTGGTCGGCGGGCACAGCGGATCCACGGTGATCCCGAAGTACCCGTACGGGCGGCCCACGTGCTCGCGCCACCAGTCGATCTCGGCGCCCTGGAAGGCGTCCGCGCCCGATCCGTGCATCAGGACGTCCGCGCCGTCGATGGCGGCGGCCAGTTCCGGGGTGCTCGGCCCGTCCGCACCGAGAGCGCCGTCGACGACGCGCACGTCGGGAAACGCGTGCCGCAGCATGGATCGTTCGCGCTCCTCCAGCCGTATCGGCCAGAGGACGACCTCGACCTCGGGCGCGAACCGCTGAAACGCCCGCACCACGCCAGGGGAGTGGGCCACGTCGCCGATGTTCACCGTCGCCCAGGAGGACCGCAGGAGGACGGTGCGACGTGTCGATGTCATACAGACTCCTTCATGACGTAACGTTGCTTCAACATAGAGATGGTGAGACGTTACGTCAATAACCGAGTAGGCTCTGACCATGGCAACGCAACGTGACGTCGCACGGGCCGCCGGAGTGTCGCTCGCCGTGGTGTCGGCGGTGGTCAACGGCACGAGCCACACCCGGATGAAGGAATCCACCCGCGCCCGGGTGCTCCAGGCGATGCAGCAGCTGGGCTACCAGCCCAACCAGACGGCGCGCTCGCTACGGCTCAACCAGACCGACATGATCGCGATGATCCTCAACAAGATCGACAACCCGGTCTACGGGCCGCTGCGGCGCGGGGTCTACGAGGCGGCGGCGGAGCACGGCGCGACGGTCCTGCTGGGCGACGCCGAGACGACGCGCTCCGGCAGCCGGTTCCTGACCCGGCTGCTCAGCCACGGCACGGTCGACGGCATCCTGATCCGCGGCGAAGGGCTGCTTGACGACGACGTGATGGCCGAACTCCGCTCCCACCCGAAGCCGATCCTCATCCTCGAACATGACGTGGACCACCCCTGGATCGACGTGGACGACCTCCGCGCGGGCGAGATCGCGACGCGGTTCCTGGCCAACCTCGGCCACCGCCACATCGTCTTCGTCGGGGGTTCCGGATACCTCTCCCAGCAGCGCTACCTGGGCTACCGGCAGGCGATGTCCGCCGCCGGCCTGACCCCGGCACCGCACCTGGCCACCGGGTTCGGCGAGCAGGCCGGCGCCGACGGCCTCCGGCAGGCCATGCAGGCGGCGACCGCGCCGACTGCCATCGTCGTCAACAACATCATGAGCGCGGTCGGTGTCCTGGCCGCCGCCCACGACCTCGGCATCACCATCCCCGACCAGCTGTCCGTGGTCGGCATCCACGACGTCGACCTGATGCACCACCTCCGCCCGGCCGTCACCGCCGTCCGGATGCCCATGTACGAACTCGGCCGGGCCGGCGTCGAGTCGCTCTACGACTTGATCGCGGGGCGGCCGATCATCGGCGGCGTCATCACCGACCCCGAGCCTGAGCTGGTGATCCGCGACTCAGCGACCGCCCTGACCCGGCTCCGCGACTAGCGGTCGAATGATCGTCCTCTCCCCTGGCGGGCCGGCCGTACGACCGCTGGCTCTCGGCCGCCTCGCTCTGGCTCAACGCGGGCGCGCACGCGGATGAAGCAGCCGAGAGAGCGGGGCATGGCGTGGACATGATGCTGCGTGTCTACGCCAAGTGCATCGACGGCCGAAGAGGAGATCAGCCGCTGTTCTCGGCGAGCGCAGGTCGCGAGCCGCGAACTCGGGAGGCGTGGTCAGAGCCTCCACGGCGTTTTTCTCCGAGGAGGCTCTGACCGCTGCCGGCGGATGGGTCGGTTATCTCACAGGCGCGGGTCCTCCTGGACCTTCAGGGCGTTGAGGATCGGGTCGCGCTCGCCCTTCTCGCGGAGGAACTCGACCTTCAGATCGCCACCGCCGTGCTCGACGGTGACCGTGTTCACGTCCGCGGTCAGCGCACCCGCCTTCTTCTGCACGTCGTGGTCGTGGAGCGCGACTTCGCCGTCGACCAGGACATCGAAGGCACGCTTGCCGACCTTGACCTTCTCGATCTCCGCGAAGTCGAGGCCGATCCGGTACTTCCCGGCGGGCGCGTTCTTGAACACGTAGGTGAACGTCTCGCCGGTCCGCTGGGTGCGGAACAGGTCGTCGTCCTCCGTGCCGCCGATGCCGGCCTTGGTGGCACGCGCCTTGCCGCCGACGTAGCCCCACGGCCGTGAGCCGAGTTTCTGGTCGGGCGCCCAGACGAAGCCGTCGGCACCGACGTGCCCTGACCCGCCCGCGTCGACGCCCTGCCAGTAGGCCGAGGTCGCCAGGCTGACCGGTCTGAGCTGGGCTTCGCCCTTGCCGGTGTTCGACGCCACGAGCACGTCCCCGACGAGCACGCCGGGCTCGACCGCGGCGTTGTCGGCCGTCGCCGTGACCGTGGTGGACTCGCCGGCCGCGAGCTCGACCGTGCCGGCCGCGGCCGGGCCCGTGAGGGTCAGCCACGGAAGGTCGGCGGCCTCGTGCCCGCCGTCGCTGGTGCGTTTCTGCTCGCTGAGCCGCACCTCGAGCGGAGCGGAGCCGGTGTTGGTCACGACCACGTCGGCGGTCGCCTTCTGGTCCGGGCCGAGGAACCAGTCGAGGTCACCTCCCGTGACGGTGGCGACGCCCGTGGCCAACGCCGTGTCGACCACCTCGGCCTGGTCCTTCTTGGCGATGGTCACCGGGTGGCTCGCCGTGACGTAGTTCGGCGCCCAGACCTGCACGGTGTTCGCGCCGACCAGGGCCTGGGCCTTCCACCGGCCCTTCTCGTCGGCGGTGATGACCCGCTCACCGTTCGGCCCGGTGAGCGTGACGATCGCGCCCGCGATCGGCTTGCCGTCGTTCGCGTCGGTGACCGTGCCCTCGATCGTGCCCGCGGCCGGGAGGGTGTACTCCAGCCCCAGACCGGCCGTCAGGGTGGGCTGGTTGAAGGAGTACAGGCTCGCGGGGTTGCGCGCCAGGCTCTCCAGGCCGACCGTCGCCGACGACCCGCGGGTGACGGGGTTGTCACCGCCGACGCCGCCGCCGTACCCGATCTGGATGCGGCCGTCCGCGATCAGGGTGGCCGAGAAGCTCACCCGGGCCGTCCTGTCGCTGTCGAAGGTGACGTTGCGCCACTCGATGACCTCAGCGGCCAGGCCGTCCACCTCGGTGGTGCCGAAGTAGATGCCCGCCTCGTTGTCGACGACCAGGTCGTCCCAGAACGGAAAGACCGCGTCGAACACGTACGGCGTCGGCAGCGCCGTGTTGTTCGCCAGGGAACTGGCCCGGTCGAAGACCAGCGCGCCGTTCGTCGTCACACACACGCCGTCCCAGGCCGTGTCGTAGAACGGGAACAGGAAGCTGGAGTCGAACCACAGCACGCCGCAGGCGTCATCGCCGTGCCACCCGGAGTCCTCCGTACCCTGGCGGTAGAGCCCGTCGGTCACCTCCATCGCGTACGAGCGACCGGCGGGGGACACGGGCACGGGGCCCGGCTCCGGCTCCTCGGGCTGGGGCTCCGGCTCCTCCTTGTCTCCGCGCGGATCGAGCGTCACGCGCAGCGCCGCGACGCTCGGAGCCCGCAGACCCTTGCTGCCCCTCAGCTCCACGGTCAGCGGACCGCCGTCGTGCTGCACGACGGCGGTGTGCCAGTCGGCGGTGTTCTGGCCGGCGGCTTTCACGGGGTCGTAGGCGTACTGCGTCAGCTCGTCGTCGATGAGGACGTCGAACACCCGCTTGCCCTGCTTCACCCGCTCGATCTCGGCGAACCCGAGGTCGACGGCGTAGGTGCCCTTCGGCGCGTCGGGGAACGTGTAGACCAGGTCCTTGCCCGGCGTGGTGCGCTGGGCCTGGAACAGGGCGTCGTCCTCGGTGCCCGCGATCGGGGCCCTCGTGGAGGTCGCCTTGCTCTTCCCGGTGTAGCCCCAGTCCTTGCCACGGGCCGTCTGGTCGCCGGACCAGGTGTAGCCGGAGGCGTCGGTGAACGAGGGGCCGCCGGCGTTGACGCCGACCTGGTACTTCGTGGTCGTGAGCGTCACCGGGACGTAGGTCTTGGACTGCCGTCCCGAGTCGGAGCGCACGATGATGTTCGCGCCGAGCGTGCCCGGGTCGGCGTCCTTCGAGGAGATCGCAACCTTGACCGTCGTCGACTCGCCCGGGGCGAGGGTGCCGCCGGTCGAGGAGAGCGACAGCCAGGGCAGGTCGGTGACCAGGTCGTCCTCGACGTCGACCAGCACGACGTCATCGGCGATCTGGTCCGCCGCCCACAGCGCCCCGGTCGAGTCGGTCTCGAGGCCGCCACCCTGGCCCACCTTCTGGCCTGGGAACCACCACGCGTTGACCAGCGAGCAGTCGTCGGGGTCGACCTGCAGCAGGCGGGTGGGCCTGTCCGAGGTGAGGTCGGTGTACCAGATGGTGTCCGAGGCCTGGTTGTAGGCCAGGCCCATCACCTCGCGCAGCGGCGGGGTGCAGAAGGACAGCAGCGCACCCGCGTTGTCGTGCGACGTCCCTGCGACGGTCCCGATCAGGCCGTTCGACCGGCCGCCGACGTAGAACACGTCCTCGGCGGGGTTGTAGGCGAGTCCGGTCAGCTGCAGCGTGGACCAGTCACCCTTGATCTGCCGGGTCTCCTTGCCTGTCCCCCGGTCGAAACAGTGGATGTAGCTGGCCGGGCTGTCCTCCATCTGGCACATGTCACCGGTCTTGGTGTCGAGCGCCATGTCGAAGGCCCGGTACTGGGGATTCCACGAGGCGTCGAAGACCTTGCCGGTCTTCTTGCCCGTCACGGTGTAGGCGGTGTTGGTCCGCGCGTTGTAGTCGTGCACCCACACGTCGCCGTCGTACCCGATGCCGGAGGGTTCCTTCTCCGCGATCGTGCCCGGGATCTCGATGCGGGTGATGACGTCGCCGCCGGAGGTCGTGCCGACCTTGTCGGCCGCCTTCGCCTCCGCGGCGCTCGCCTTCGCGGCCTTGCCGTCGACGTTCGACCGCTGCATGCCGCTCGCGCCGGCCTTCCACGCCTTGAGGTCGATCGTGCTGTCCGTGCCCTTCCCGGTGCGCGTGATGGCGCCGGCGGCGTCGAGCTCGGGGTGGCGCGCGGCCTCGCCCAGGTCGTACGTGAGCGGGGCGGAACCGGTGTTGGTCAGCGTGAGCGAGCCCACACCGTTCTGGTCGGTCCCCATCACGGCGTCGAGGCCGCTCACCTGCAGGCCGGCGACGCCCGTGCTGAGGCGCGCGTCGATCGTCGCCTTCGCGAAGAGCTTGTCGAGGGTGAAGTCGTACGACCCCGTCACGTAGTTCGGCGCCTCGACGGTCATCGTGTAGCCGCCGACCGGCAGCTGGCGGTGCACGACGCCCGTGCCGTTGGTCGTGACGCTCTCGACGAGGCCGTTCTTGTCGGTGAACGAGACCTTGGCCCCGGACACCGGCAGCCCGTCGTTCTTGTCGACGACGGTCGCGTCGAGGTAGCCCCAGTCAGGAAGATCGTAGGTGACGATCATCCCGTCGTGGAGCACCGGCACGTTCTCGGAGAACCGGATGCCGTCCACACCGGCCCAGCCCTGGATGCCGGTGATGGTGCGGGCGCCGCCGGTCACCGGGTCCTCGGTCCCGATGCCGTCGCCGTACCCGAAGATCACCTTGCCCGAGCGGGTGAGCGTGGCCGAGAAGCTGACCGGCTCCGTGTACTCGGACCGGATCGGGTAGGCCCAGATCTTGGCGTCGCGGAACTCGATGACGAACGCGTCCTCGCCGTCGACCTTGGTGGCCGCCGTGAAGACTCCCCCGCCGTCGGCGAACTGGACGGGGGACGAGACGGTGAACGGGAAGAGGCCCGCACCGCCGAAACCGGGTCCGGTGGAGCTGTCCGGGGAGATCACGCCGCGCAGGCTGATGGCGAGGCTGTCGTGGCTGCCGTTGTAGAGCGCGATCGGGAACGGCAGGTTCACCGTCGCCCACACGCCGCTCCCGTACGTGACCGGGTCGGTGCCGCGCAGGTACTCACCCTCGGACACAGAGCAGCTGTAGCCGCCCTTGTCGACGACGAGCCCGACCGGGATCTCCAGCGGTGTGTTCTCGGCGCCGACGGTCAGCGGGACGGACGTCGGCGAGAAGCAGGCGTTGGGCGTGACGGCGAGCCCGTACTGGCCCTCCGGCACACCGGCGATCGTGAACGCGCCGTCGGCGTCCGTGCGCACGGCGTCCAGCGGCGTGTCCTTGACGGAGACGTCGGCGTTCGGGACGGGCTGCTTCTTGTCGTCGACGACCCTGCCGCTGATGTCGTGGCGCGCGGCGGCGGTGAGGGCGATCTCGACCGAGGTGTCCTGGCCGAGGGCGATCGTGGCGCTCGCGGTCGCGGTCAGGTACCCGAAGGGCTTGGTGCTGAGCTGGTAGTCGCCGACCGGGAGGCTGACCGTGAACCGGCCGTCCTTGTCGGTCCCGACGGACCGGCTGAACGGTCCGCTGATCGTCACGTCGGCGCCGGAGACCGGGGCGCCGTCGGCGGTGACGACACCCGTGAGGGTGCCGCCCTCCCGGGGTGCGAGCTTGAGCAGGCGGACGAGGTCGAGCCGGCCTTCGCCGTACTTGTTGTTGAAGCCGGCGGCGCCGCCGCACTCGGTGTCGTCGACGTCGACGGCCGACTCGGCCAGCAGGCGGCGGGTCTCCTCGACCTGGCCGATGAGGGTCGGGTCGTAGCTCCACAGGGCGGCGACGGCGCCGGCGACGTGCGGAGCAGCCATCGAGGTGCCGGACATCGCGATGTAACCGTCGTTCGGGTAGGACGACGTGACGGCGACGCCCGGAGCGGAGATCTCGGGCTTGATCCGGCCACCTTCACCCTCGCCCTTGCGGGAGAACAACGCGAGCGTGCCGTCCGACGCGTAGGCGCCGACCGAGTAGGCGCTCTCGGCGGAGCCGGGCGAGGAGACGGTGTCGCACGCCGCGTACGGCGAGGTGTTGCCCGACGACCAGACGCTGAAGATGCCCGCGGCGCTCCAGGCCTCGTCGATGGCCCGGAAGAAGTCGTCGAAGTTGTGCTCGACGGTCTGGCCCCACGAGTTGTTGATGACGTGGGGGCGCTTGGACGGGTCTGGGTTGTTCCCGTTGACGTCGGTCGGGGCGAGCAACCACCAGCCGGACTTGAGCAACGACTCGACGCCGGTGCTGTCGCAGCAGCCGTTCGTCGCGATCCACTGCGCGTCCGGGGCGACGCCGACGTGGTTGGTGCCGTCGTCGCCGACCATGGTGCCCATGGTGTGCGTGCCGTGTCCGTCGTCGTCGCACGGTGCCGCGGTGCACGTACCCCGGGTGGCCATCCAGTTGTAGTTGTGGTCGACGGTGCCGTCGGGCTTCTTACCGCGGTACTGCCGCGTCAGGGCGGGGTGGTCGAATTTGACACCCGAGTCGAGGTTGGACACGGTGATGCCCGAACCGGTGGCCCCCATGGCCCAGGCCTCGGGAGCGTGAATGGCGTCCAGGCCCCACGCGACGGTGCCGTCCTCGGCGGCGTCCGCGTCGGCGTCCTTGGAGGCGTCCTTGGAGCCGTCCTTGGGGGCGGCGGGGCGGGTGGCCTGGTCGTCCGGCGTCTTCCCGTCCACGGGCTCGACCAGCGCGACCTGCGGCGACGCATGGATCTCGGCGACCTGCCCGACCGAGGCGACGTCGAGCGCGAGCTCCTGCGTGCCGCCCTTGACGAGCACGGCGTTGACGAGCGGGTAGGACGTGTATTTCACGCCCGCCGCGTCGAGTTCGGCGGACACGGACGCCGCGGAGGCCTTGGCCGCGGCCTGCAGTGCGTCGTAGACGAACTGACCGCGAGCGGCCCAGTCGGCGATCTTCATCGCCGGCGCGAGGTCGGCCTTGGTGTCGAACGTGATCCAGAAGTCGGAGACCGGCTCCGTGCGGAAACGGCCCTTCAGATCCGACGTGATCTTGTTGGCGGGTGCACCGGGATCCGGCTCAGCGGCCGACGCCGGTGCCGGCGCGATCATGCTCAGGCCGACCGCTAAGGCCAGCGAGGTGACGAGGGCTTGCAGTCTCACGTGGGGGGTCCTCCGGCCTACAGGGGTTGGTAGGGGTCGTGGCTCTCGTCATCGCCGTCATCGCCGTCGTCCCGGGTATCGGAGGCGTCAGGGGCGTCGGGGGCGTCAGGGGTGCTGACGCCGCCGCGCGACAGCTCAAGTGGGTGCTGGGGGTCGATGAGGGAGTCGTCACGCGCGACAGGTCGCTCAGGCATGCATCGCCCTAGGGGCATGGATCATGAAGTCATGCTCTGGGTGACGAGCGATCTTCGCTATCCGGCGGATACGTCAATTTTCACGACGGGTCGCCGAGGGAGTCCTCTTCCGCGAACACTCCGGCCTCTACTGCCTTGACCGCGAGCGCGGTTCTGGTGCTCACCTTCAACTTACGCATCGCCGCACGCAGCTGTTGATCCACCGTGGCCGGTGACTTGGCCAGGATCCGGCTGATCTCCCGGTTCGTCTTGCCGGCGACGACCAGCCTCACCACGTCGAGCTCACGAGGTGAGAGCCGGTCGCCGTACCCCCGCCGACCGCCGCGCCACAAGCGCGGAACCTCGGCGCCGTGTTCGCGAAGCCGCTGCGCGACACGGTCCGCGTCGCCGCGGGCTCCGAGCCCGAACAGGTGCTCGTACTGTGCGGCCAGCAGCTCCCGGCCCTGTTCGATCTGGCCTTGCGCCATGAGCGCCTCGGCTTGACGCTCGCGGGCGAGCATGGCGTCGTAGGGGCGGGGCAACGCGTCCCAGGCCCGCGCCGCCCGGTCGTACGCCCTCGCCGCGCGGGCGTGGTCTCCGGCCGCGGCGGCCAGCAGCGCACGGCATACGGCGAGGGCGGCGCGAGGCGCAGGCGCCGTACGGCCACGCAGTCCTCTGGCGAACTGGTCGCCCAGGCGGGTCGCGGCCCGCAGGTCGCCCGCGACGAGATGCGCCTCGATCCGGGCGGGGACGAGGTCCGTCGCCCAGACCCAGATGCCCTTTCTCCGGACCGTGTCCATCGGCTCGTTCGTGATCTGCAGCGCCCGGCCGCTGTTCCGCTCCGTCAGCCACAGTCGGGCCAGCGCTGCGGCGGCCTCCATCGTGTCGTCGGCCGCGCCGAGACGGGCGGACTCCTCAAGGACCAGCCGGAACTGCTCCCTCGCGGCGCGCCGCCGTCCTGCGGCGGCCGCCAGCCGGGCCGCGAGGCGAATGCTGCCGAGGTAGAGCGCCGGCCGGTCCCGGTCGGCGCCGGCGAGCGCCGCGCTCGCCTCCGCGAGACCCTCCCACCGGCCGGTGAACCACGCCAGGTTGCTCTGTTCGAGCCGGACGTTGTGTCGCAGCCGGGACGCGTGCTCGGCCTCGGCGAGGCGCATGGCCACGGAGAGGTGCTTCTCCGCGTCGGCGTACCGGCCCCAGATCAGCGCGCCGGTCCCGACATTGGTGTGGATGCGGGCCACGTCGAGCCGCTCCGCCGAGGTCGCGCCGTCGACGGGCAGCCCGGCGACGACGTCCCAGGCCTCCTCCTCGCCCAGCATGAGCAACGCGGCGGCTCGGTTGCCGGCCAGGTTGAGCCGCTCCGCGGGAGAGTCGACGCCGGCGGTGAGCTCGGCGGCGCGATCCAGCCAGCGCCGATGGGTCGACGCCGGCCACGGTCCCGCGTAGGCCCATCCCAGATAGGTCATCGCCCGGGCCGCCTCGACCGGGTCATGGTCGAGGTTGGTCACCGCTTGCTCGAGCTCGCTGAGCGCGGCCTGCGCCTCACCCCCGATGATCAGCAGCCGGCCCAAGGGGTTACGGATCTCGGCCTGCTGGCGGGCGGAGAGACCGGGGGTCTCCAGCACCGAGCGCAAGGTACGGATCACACGGTGGTAGACCTCGTCGACCGGTTCACGACGGCCCAGTGCGGCTACTCCGGCGATGCGCGCCACCCGTGCCCGATCCGCCGGCGGCAACTCGGACCACGAGAACAGATCGACCAGCAAGTCGACCGCCTTGGTGTGGTCACCCGAGGCCATGGCCAGCTCGGCGCCCTGCTCGGCGTACCGCGCCCAGGACCGTGTCTCGCCCGCCTCACGGAAGTGGTGGGCAAGGCGTGCGACGGGCGGCGGATGGATGCCCTCCAAGGCCCGGCCGGCCAACAGGTGGAAGTGTCTGCGGTCGGTCAGCGGGATCGCTTCGTAGACGGCCGTGGCGGCCAGCACGTGCCGGAATCGCCACTGGCCGCGGTCGTCTCCGTCGAGGACGCCGACGTCGGCCGCCTCCGCGATGGCGCCCCGGCACGCAGCCGGTGACAGACCGGCGGTCATCGCGATCGTGGCCACCGATGACGGCTCGGCCAACGTGGCCGCGGCTCGCAACACCTGCTGCGCCGTCGGCGACAGACGGCCCACCCGCTCCCGGGTGGAGTCGCGCACCGTCGGCGGCACCTGGAGCTTGCGCAGCTTCAGCCGGACCCACTGTCCGTCGCGGAAGACGAGGTCGGCACGGTCGCACATGAGGCGGACCGACTCCTCCAGCACCAGCGGCACCCCACCGGTCCGCTCGTGCATGAACGTCGTGAACTCCTGCGATATCGGGTTGCCGTCCAGCATCGAGGACACCAGCGCTGCCGTGTCGTCGGGTCGCAGCGGCGCCAGGGCGATCCTCAGCTGGGTCACGCCGGCGGGAATCCGGGACGTCAGCCGCAGCAACAGCGATCCTGCGTCCACCTCCTCCGGCCGATAGGAGATCACGAGGCTCGGCCCGTCCGCCTGCTGCCGAGAGGCGACGAACAGCAGGAACTCCAAGGTCACCTCGTCTGCCCAGTGAGCGTCCTCGAGCACGAGAACGTCGACGTGCAGAGCCCGCAGCAGCTCGTCCAGGGCGCGGAACAGGCGATGCCGTGCCGCCTTCGCATCGTTCAAAGGCGGCAACGCGGGCGGCAGGTCCGAGGACCATTCAGGGAACAGGGGCCGTAACGCACCCGCGAGCTCGGTGAGCCGCGATCGCGACACCGGGCGGCCGATCCCACGGAACGCGTCGACGATCGGCCCCAACGTCAGCGACTCGCGAAGCGGCGGGCACACCGAGACCAAGGCAGTGCGCTGGTCCGGCGCGGCCAGCCACTCCCGCAGCAGCCGGCTCTTCCCGATCCCCGCCTCACCCTCCACCAGCACGATCGCCGGTGGCCTGGCCAAGGCGACTCGAAGCGCCGCCATCTCCCGATCACGACCCACGAAAAGCGGCGTGGAAACCGTCGGTGAAGTCCCATCGTCGTCGGGGAGGGGGTCGAGCATGCGTGATGATCTCGCTTTCCGATGCTCGGGCGCAACGGCACATTTCGTCTATCAGCCCGACAATCTTGGCAGAGCCCTTGGAGCGACGACCTGGCAGGCCACGAGGATGGGCCGGGTGCTGATGTCGCTGCCGTGGGGCCCGGTCAGGTAGTTGACGTCACCTACTGTGAGGGGTGGGATCCACAGGCCCGTGCCGCCGTCGCTCCGATCTCGGAACCACAGGCCCGTGACAGGGACGCATCAGGTGAGCGATACGCCGTCCTGCTGTCCGCGCAAGGGAGGCCGAAGACCCTGTTCCAGGCCGACTGGGGCCATGGTCATCTCGGGTTGTTCCTGTTCGACGAGTACGAACGGCTCAACAAGGAGCTGGAATACCGGCAAACGGACGCGTCGCACTGATCACCGAGCCGTCGCATGCGGGGTGGCTTCACCTGCCCACCGGCTCGGTGATCGCCACCGACCCCTTCCTGTTGGATGATGCCGTTCCCTTCACCGTCACCGTGGCGCCTGGCGACTACGCCGTTCTGATCGCCTCCATGCGGTGGGAGGGGACGGACGGCGAGGGCGAGACCCCGGCCGTGATGGTGCGGATCCTCGACAAGCCGACCGCCGGCTGGGAGCCCGCGCTCCTGCCGGGGCAGGACGCCCGGCTGCTCGGCGCCGGTGAGTTCTTCGGGTTCGGCGTGGATGCGGGTATGGGCTGCTTCCTCGACGCCTCGGGCCGCGAGGAGCTCGGGAGCCTCGTCGAGGAGTTGGATGACGAGTACAACGAGATGGACCTCTTGGACTCCGAGCTCCGCGCCCCGGAGACCGGCACCAACCTGATCGCCTATCAGAGCGGGTTGGGCGACGGCAGCTACCCGGTGTGGATAGGCCGGGACGCCGACGGGGAAGTCACCGCGTTCGTGGCGGACATGCTCATCCTGCACGACACCGACTCGCTGCCGCCCACGGTGCCGTCGACAGCCGTCCACCTGCCGCTGACCACCCCGGTGACCGACGACCGACGCGAGGCGCCCTTCACCAGTCCCGGCGCCACGGCCACGTGGATGACGGCCCGGGTCAACGACGTCATCGACGGCTGGGCCGAGCATCGTCGCTCTTCAGGGTTCGACGTGGTCCAGTTGATCGGTCCCAAGGACGAGGCCAGGCGGCGGGTACCCGGGGACGCGGTTCGGCCGTATCGTAAGGCGGCCTCACTGCGGATCGACTACTGACACGGGCGCGTCACGGCTGGTCACCGGGCTTGGCCACGATCTCGGCCGTCATGCGGGCACTCCACACCAGGGGGGTGCCCGCCTTGACCGTGCGCGTCGCGCCGCCGGGGAGGTCGTAGGTGCGGTCGGCGACGCTCTCGCCGTACGTCCCCAAGAACTGGTAGTCCTGCGCGCTGACGATGATCTCGAAGCGCTCCCACGTTCCCGTGTAGTCGAACGCGACCCCGTGGCGGCCGGCCGCGTCGATCGCGTCCTGCCTGACCGAGACCCCCTGGATCATGGGCAACGCCCGGAACAACGCGGCCCGCACGTCGGCGGCCAACGGCTGCTCACTCAGCAATTGGGAGATCTTCAGGAAGATCCGCTCCTGCCGGGTCGCGCCGGCGTCGTCGAACTCCGTCACGGGGGTCGCGTCGACGCTCGCCCCGATCCTGGCGATCATCTCCTCGGGCGTGACCGGCGTCGTGGCCAGGTCCGCGCCCGTGATGCCGGGGCCGACCTCCTCCGTGACGAGCTTGCCGCGTCCGTCGTCCAGCACCATCTGCTTGCCGTCCAGGCTGTACCAGGTCTCAAGGGTCATGCGCCTGTCGCGATCCACCTCGGGCTCCGGCTCCTTGCGGAGCGGAGCGATGGTCTGCTTCACGTAGAGCCAGCGGCCCGGTGACGGCGTGATCTTGTACGGGTCGGTCTCGGCGCTCCTGGCCGCCCTGGCGCCGAGCTCCTGAACGCCGGCGATGGGGACGGTGGCGGGTTGTTCACCGCCCCGCACCGTGATGAGGCCCGTGCCGACGGCCAGCGCGACCGCCGCGGCCAGCGCCAGCCGCCAGGCCAGGCGCGGCCCGCGCCGCTTCGGCGGGGGCGTCGGCGACATGGGAAGCGGCTCGCGCATGGCCTGTAGCAACCGGGTGCGCGCCGCCTCCTTCGCCTCGCCGGTGATCGGCGGGGTGGCTTCCAGGAACCGTCCGAACTCGTCCATCATGCGTCCTCACTCGTGTGATCGCCGGTGCCGAGGGCGGCCCGCGCCTGCTTGCGGGCCCGGTGCAGGCGCGAGCGCACGGTCCCGATCGGGATGCCGAGCGCCTGGGCCACCTCGTCGTAGGCCATGTCTCCCAGCGCGACCAGCAGCAGCACGTCGCGATCTCCGCGGGCCAGGCTCGTCAGCGCCCCCGCCAGCCGGCGGTCCTCGGCCTGCGCCGCCACGCGGCCGACCACCGCGTCGGCCATCGACTCAGGCGGCGGCTCCGCACCGGTACGCGCCAGCGCCCGCAGGAACCGCTCCTCGTCGCGCCGTCTCCTGGCGATGAGATTGGTGGCGATGCCGTACAGCCACGGTCTGGCCAGCGGCTGCGCGTGATCGTAGGAGGCGCGGGAGCGGAAGGCGGTCAGGAACGTCTCCGCCACGATGTCGTCGGCGACCTGCACGCCCAGCCGCCGCGCGACATAGCGGTGGATCTGCTCGACATACCGGTCGAACAGGCCGGCGAACCGCTCCGGATCGTCGATTGACCGGCGGATGAGCTCGGCGTCATCCGCCTCGACCATCTCCTCCGGTGATGTTCGTGTCATGCCTGCTGTTTCCCGATGGGACGGATCGAGTTCTCGACGGCCACGAGCCCCTGTGGACGACACGGACCGGACATCACATCCATGCAGGACACTTAGGTCCACTTCACCAGTGCCTCCCAAAGAGATCTTCAGTGTCGAAGTTCGCCGAATGGGGCACGTGGCTCCGCTCCAACCGCAGGATCGGGCAGGGACGCGACCGGTGACCATCACCGCCGAAGTGCATGCCTGCGCCGGCGACAGCACAGCGGTCTCTCAGCGCCGGATTCGATCCCTGATAGGTGAACTGGAGATGCTAGCTCGTGACGCGGAGCGGTTCGCGATTCCTCGAACCCCCGATGGGATCGCAACATTCGCGACGCTGCTCTGCTGGAGATCGAGCCGGTGCTCACCGCATGGAAGGGCGCGCACCCTTCGGTCAGCGGTCACGGGGGCGGCTACGAGTGGCGCGAGGTCGTCAACGCCATCCCCCTGGAGTGAGAAGGCGAGCTGCCCGTGAACGCCTCCGGCCAGGCTGAGGGCTGAACCGGGGTGGGCATGCGCCGGATCACCTGCTGTCCACCGCGAATGCAGCGACCTCCGTGAAAGACGAAAGCGCGACTCTCATGGCCACATCGTGAGCCTGCCTGGACGAATGCCAGGATGGGGTCATGGGCGCGGGGGGGCTGTACGGAAGAGAGCCCGAAATGGACGCGATCGCCGAACTGCTGGCGAGGGCGCGGGCGGGGGGCAGTTCGGCGCTGGTGCTGCGCGGCGAGCCGGGCATCGGCAAGACGGCGTTGCTCGACCACGCCGCCGCGGCGGCCCGCGACCTGCGGCTGGTCCGCGGCACGGGGGTCGAGTTCGAGGCGGAGCTGCCGTTCTCGGGGCTGCAGTTGCTGCTGCGCCCGGCGCTCGGCCATCTCGCCGCGCTGCCAGGCCCGCAGCGCGCGGCCCTGGAGGCCGCGTTCGGGCTCGGGCCCGCGACCGGCTCGGAGCCGATGCTGGTGGGCTTGGGGGTGCTGTCCCTCCTGGCGGAGTACGCGGGCGAGACGGGACTGCTGTGTCTCGTGGATGACGCGCAGTGGATCGACCGGGCCTCGCGGGAGGCGCTGCTGTTCGCCGCCCGGCGCCTGCACACCGAGGGCGTGGTCATGATCTTCGCTGCCCGGGACGGCGAGGGCTCCTTTCCCGCCCCCGGCCTGCCGGAGTCGCGCCTTTCGGGGCTGGCCCCGAAAGCGGCAGCGGCCCTGCTCGACCGGCATCCGCCGGCACCTTCCGCCAGCGCGCAGAGCTGATCAAACCCCAGAGCGACATCCTGGCCAAACTCGACATCCCGCCCCCGACGAAAATCGTCGAGGCCATCCCCGCCGCAGACACCTGACCAGGCGCAACGCTCAAGCCCAGTGACACGCCGCATCAGCACGCCCGCAAGCGTTCCCGGAGCTCAGAGCTCATATCCGTGTGCTTTTCCTGCACACATCTGCGGAACGCGGCATGGGGCGTGGGATTTGCCATCTGCGCGCGCCCTCAACCAGTCAGCTTTATGAGCCTGCGCGCGTTGCACCTACTGAGAACACTTCAGCCCTACGTAGCCGCGCCCTCACGGTTCGCTTATATGGAAGTTCTGTAGATGCTCGCCTACATATGCACTAACGATTGTCAAGGCTGTCAAATCTCGCAACCCTAGGATAAACAATCTACCGTAAGGTCATTCCGTTGGGGCTACTGTCCCACGGCCATGAGGCATGCCCTGGCGGGCATGGAAGGGAGAATACTGGTTTGCGATTCCGAGCAGCATTAGCAGCGACGGTGGGCCCACTCTTAGCCCTGGCCGTTCTCGCGCCATCGCCCGCCTTAGCCAATCCTCCGATGACCGACCCCGGAAACCCGCTCATCGCAAAACTGGAAAAGCATCGGCAAGGCCCATCCGAAGAACCTGGCCGAGTCAACCCAAACGCAAAGCGCAAAGCGGTAGTTCAGGATACCTGCCAGAGCACGCAACCCTCGCAGACCGAAGGCAAGCCCTACACGATCTGTTTCGAGCCGGCAGAACCCGCCGCTCGCAATGCGATCCAAGCTCTCGCTCGGCCGGCCGAAGTACCTGAATGGTGCGCCGACTTCTTGAATGAGTGGCCAACCAACCGAGTACAAGGGTGTTCACACCAACTGGGCACCATCATCGTGCGTCAAGGCGTCAAGCAGGTTGGCAAGTTCGAACTCGATCTGTGGAGCCTCATCACCGCGAACCCGGCAAAGAACGAAATCACCTTCGATCAATGGGTCGGAGCGGAAGACCTGGACGGACAAGGCTATGCCATCATGTTCACGGCAATCCCAGGTTGCAGCGGCCCCTGTAACGTCATGACAAATCCCTACCCTCCGACCGAGCTTGTGGAAGGAGAATACAAGAGAGTTCACCACGAACTCTCAGGCCAGCTCTCCGGCACTCAGGTCGAAGTCTCGAACGGAATCTTCCCCGAGGCCGAACTAGTCTTTATCCATCCGCTGGCAGTGGACGCGGTAACTGTCGTATCGGAAATCTTCGAGCCGCTCCGCTGTGATTACAAGGCCGCAGGCGGCGATATCGCCTACTACGGATGCGTCTTTCCCCTCTTCTGGGGGACTCACAAGGTCCCTCGGTCGATCCTTCTAGGCTACGCCAACCACATCGCCGAAGCCCAGACTGAGGGCCTTCCTGGCGCACCGCCCACGCCAGGCAACAACTATCCGCTGCATCGGATCAGGAACCAGTCAGACATCACCGAAAATCGCAACACCGCATGCCAGGATGCACCCAGCCCTCGTCCAGCCGGCTGGGAATGTGATGAGTATCCTCCAGCCTCGACCCTGGAGGGTGCGGCTACGAGCGGCGGCGACTATAGTTGGCGCCTTATCCCCATAGAACAAAACCAGGCTGGCGGCGCCCATTTGAAAGGGTTCTACCGGGACTACAGGCTCATCGCCAGGGACGCCTTCTACATTCAAGTCGTCAATTAACCAGGGCTTATCACGGTAGCCTTGCGTCATGAGCTCTGACATCCCTCCAACAGCGAGAGCGGTCGTCAACGTCTCCTACCACCAAATGCTCATCAAGGCGGCAGACGAGGAGACCTATACGGAGCCTCCGATGGGCGACTCCGCGCGGCTAGTGGTGGCGCGGAAGGACGCAGCAACCATCTGGGCTGACGTGCACACCGGTCCCGTTCAAGTGAGCGTTCAGATATGGGACCATCCACCGGAGCGGCAGTCGTCCGGCTGGGACAAGGTTGCAGAGATCGAACTCGTGACCTCCACGGGGCTCATGCGGGTGATGGGCTTCATGGACTTCCCGCCAGATGAACTACCGGTCCTGACTCCGCGAGGGCCCGGAAGCTACGGGGTACGCGTCCATACCCGCCGCCCGAACTCGGCAAGAGCAACAGGTGGAACCCCAAGCGCGATGGAGGAGTTCCTGATCGTGACCTGGCCTGTCAGCGCTGATGAGGGGTTCTCCTCAGCGGAGACGCAGCATGGGGAGGCTAGCTTGTCTGACCAGATCAGATCCTGGTCGAGCGCCAATAATGATCCCTTCGGCGACAGAGGGCGACTCTGAGCGCGCCATCGAACGTCGCAGCACGAGGGCCCATCCCAGCAGGAGTGGGCCCTCGAAGCTGTCCGCGTCCGCCTCACTTGCAGGGATCGGAGGAGCACCGCCCTCTTGTAACCCCAATCCTGCAAGACATCGACCCCGATGACGGCGCTCGAGTGAGCCCTTCCCACTCCAAGAAATTCCGATCGCCAGCCAGTAGCCACACCCGCAGCGGCATGAACCGGTCCGGGTTTCCTAGAGGCCCTGGTGTGCCCCGGGTTGAGTGGAGGTGGATTTCTGGATTCTTGTGCCGCTTGATGAGAGGAAGGTGGCATGGGACGACGGGGCTACCTGCCGAAGTTCCGGCGCAAGGTACTGGACCTGCTCAAAGCAGGTCGCGCGACCACCGAGTTGGCACATGACCTGGACATCAGCACGCAGACGATCTACACCTGGCGCCGCCAGGACCGCATCGATCGCGGCCTGGAGCCGGGCCTGACCAGCGGCGAGAAGGCCGAGCCGGCGGTCGCCAGACGGCGCATCGCCGAGCTGGAGACCGAGCTGCAGGCCACCCGGCGGGCGATCGAGCTGATCCGCCAGGCGGCACCCCCAGAAGACGATGTGAAGCCATCGCGGTGATGGCCGGCGAGGGCATCCCGGTCGAGGTCGCCTGCCGCGTCCTGAACGTGTCGGTGTCCGGCTACTACGCCTGGCAGGACCGCCCGCCCTCGCCGCGGGCCATCCGGCACGCCTGGCTGACCAGCCTGATCCGGCAGATCCACCAGGACTCGCGCGGCACCTACGGCGCCCGCCAGGTGCACGCCGAACTGACCCTCGGCCACCAGGTCACGGTCAGCCACGAAGCGGTGGAGCTGCTCATGCGCCGGGCCGGGCCGGAAGGACTCAGCGGCCGGCCCAAGTGGCGGCGCGCCAGACCGGACCAGATCGCCACCGACCTGGTCGACCGCGCCTTCACCTGGACCGGGCCCAAGCAGCTGTGGATCACCGACATCACCGAGCACCCGAACCCGCGAGGGCAAGGTGTACTGCTGCATAGTGCTGGACGCCTACTCCCGCCGGGTGGTCGGCTGGTCCATCGACTCCCTCAGACCGCCACGCTGGTGACCAGCGCGTTAGGCATGGCCATCGACAACCGCACACCACCCGCAGGAACCATCATCCACTCCGGCCAGGGGGTCCAGCTCGGATCCTGAGCCTTCACCCAGCGGGCCAAGGACTCCGGCCTGCTGCCCTCGATGGGCAGCGTCGGCGACTGCTTCGACAACGCCATGATGGAATCGTTCTGCTCCCGGATGCACGTCGAACTCCTGGACCGCCGAAGGTGGAACACCCGCATCGAACTCGCGAACGCGATCTTCGAATACCTGGAGATCTGGCACAACCGGCAACGACGACACAGCAGCCTGGGCATACTCACCCCGATACAGTTCGAGAACATACCCACCGTGGCATGACAATCCAGGAACCCGACTCCACCGAACTCGGGGCACACCACGGCCTCCATCAATCCCGGCGCGGTTCACACACCGCTACATCTGGAAGCCAGTCCCGGCTGGCGACGCCCACGTCCCACCCCTCGCCGTCCGCCTCCTGCGCACGTCGGCACCATCTGTCGGCACCATCTATAGATGACGGTCGCAGTGCTCGGCACGTGCTCTAACCCGTACGCAACTCGGTGATCTCCGCAGCGCAAGCTACCCGCTCCGATCGAAGTCGTCGCTGGTTTCAACAGTCACGCCCCGCGCCGTCCACGTGGGGTGAACCATGCGGACGGCGCCGGAGTGACGCCGCTTTCAGGACGCTGCGGCGGTTCTGATGTGATCGGCGAGTGGCGACAGCGACGACAGCGGCAGCTCCCTATGCGTCCATGCCTGCTTGAGTTCCTCGGGGGTGTAGCGGGGAAGCAGGTGAAGGTGGAAGTGGAACACGGTCTGCCAGGCCGTAGGGCCGGTGGCGTGCCAGATGTTCATTCCGCCCGGTTCCAGCGCGCGCCGCAGGAGGGCGGCGGTGTGCACAGCGCCCCGCATCAGCAGGCCCGCGCGGTCCGGGCCGATGTCGGTCAGGTCGCGACAGTGCTCGCGAGGGACGACCAGGGTGTGACCGCGAGTCGCCTGCGAGATGTCGAGGAAGGCGACCACGTGCTCGTCGGAGTAGACGATCTCCGCGGGGATCTCCCCAGCAACGATGCCGCAGAATGTACAGGTCCTAGTCATGGCCGCCCTTCCTCCACTTGATCGAACCAGAGCGTAGCGACGCTGATCAGGCTTGGGGAGAGCGGGGCGTGTCCAGAGCCTCCCAGAGCCTCACTGCGACCCGTACCGTCGAGCGGCGGTCGAATCGAGACTCGGTCCTCATCCACGGGCAGTGAAGAAACGGACGTAGACGCAACCACACGCAGCGCCGCGCGACGCCAGGAAACTGCCCCTTGAATGTCCGGCAGCAGCACGCCAGGCCACCTTCCCAGCCTGTGCTGCTGCCCGGACCGAGACTTTCGCGAAAGTGCCACGTCACGTGGGGCCTCTGCTCTCCGGCCGAGTGAGGGATGGCGAATGGATCATGGTATGTGCAGTTCTGCGGGCGAGTACGTACGGAGCACGCAACCGCCAGACGAAACATCGAGAACGCGTCCGATCCCACGTAAGCGCAGGTCAGACCATGATCAAAGCACGCCCTGCAGGATTCGGACCTGCGACCGTCGGATTAGAAGCAAGATCTTTAGGTGCCGCACCGTGCCGTTGGAGGACGATTCGTGCCGCCTCGGCGCGTTTTGCGTGTCAGGCGGTGCCGGGTCCTGACGGCGTGTGACGGGGCGTACGAGCACGCACCGAGCACGACTGACACCCTAATCGAAGAATCATTGCAGATGGCGCCACACGAATTCCCTACCCCGCAGCACGCCGGCACTCTGTAGCGATGACGGTCGCCGCGCTCGGCACGTGCTCAAACACGCGAACATCCGTCAGATCGCGCAACTGAAGGAAGCGAGCGACACCTGTCACGATTCGATATCAGTGCGCGAAAAGCCGAGACGATCGCCGACTGCCGATCTTGACGGAGCGTGCGATTTTCTGGCTTGATCAGGGCGTTTGGATCTTTCCCATCGCCTCACGAGCGGAGATCTCTGTGCGTCTGTTATCCATGGCACGTTCCCGCCCTCTCGCGTCACCGCCCGGCCGACTCGCACGCCGGTCGTTGAGCCTCGTCTCGGCCATGGCCGCGGTGGCCGGGCTCCTCGTCGCGCTGAGCCCGGCCGCTTCCGCCGCCGACACCACGACCGACCTCGGCGTGGACTACAGCTACTACAGGCCGGGCGATCTGGCCCTGGGCAACGGAAAAGTCTTCGTCTCGAGCGGGGGTCAACTCGTTGTCGCCGACACCAACGGTGACCTCCTGGGCGAGGTCGGCGGGCTGACAGAGGCCTCCGGGCTGGCGATGTCGCAGGACGGCGCGCACCTGTATGCGGCGCTGGTCGGTCCGCGACAGGTCGTCGAGATCGATACGGCCACCCTGGAGATCACCCGGCGCATCGACCTCCTGTCGTACCCGTGCCCGACGCACCTGGCGCGGTCCGGCGAATGGCTGTGGGTGGGCTACGGCTGCGACAGCAACTGGAACGGCGGCGTGGTCGGGCTCGATCTGACAGTGACGGCACCACAGCCGATCGTGGTCGCATCAGGGATCTCCGGTGCTCCACTGCTCGCCGCCAACGGGGGCACGCTGGTCTTGAGTCAACTGGGGACGAGTACCGGCCACCTGTTCGTCTATGACGTGAGCGGCACTCCCACCTTGCGCGGCGAGATCGACGGATTCACGCACGACCTCGGCAGAGTGGGCGATCTCGTCGTCACCCCGGACGGGTCGAAGTTCTTCTCGGTGGCCTTTCCCGGGCGCGGGACCGATCTGTGGGACGCCAACAGCCTGGAGCGAATCCGCACCTATGCGGGAGAGTCGACCGTCGAAGACTCCTCCTCAGCCGTCGCGATCAGCCCGGACGGGGCGTACGTGGTGGTCGGGCAGGGTGACGGCGCGAACCTCGTGATGTACGACGCGGTGACGGGGGCGACGATCCACGCGCTCGACAACCCGGCGGTGGCCGGAGGCACAGACCGCCTCGCGTTCTCGGGGACGGACGTCTTCGCCGTGAAGACCGCCTCCTCCGGGCGGCTCCACCTGTGGCGGGTGGAGGACATCACCTTCCCGGCCTCCGCGCTGACGCTGACGCCCCCGTCCGGCGGGGTGGTGAACCAGCTGCTCACGCTGACCGGCCGCCTCGAACTGCCCGGCGGAGCGGCGACGGGAGCCAAACCGCTCACGGTGACCCGCCGCCTGCCCGACGGGACCACCGAGACGCTCGCCGGCGTGACGACCGCGCCCGACGGGACCTTCACCGTCACCGACACCCCGGCGGCCGGCGGGGCGTATACCTATGCCGTGCTCTGGGACGGTGACGACCACGTTCGCTGGAGTACGGCTTCGGCGAAGGTGACGGTCAAGAACACCTCGTCGCTCACGGTGACGGGGCCCTCGGAGTGGCCCGTCGACGCTGCCCTGACGCTCAGCGGCGTGTTGCTGCCCGCGCCCCCGCCCTCGGGATGGGGTTACCCGCTCACGGTGAAGCGCACCGTCACCAACGCCAACGGCACCGTCACGACCACGCTGCCGGGCGCGGCCGGCCGTAAGAACGGGACCTACAGTTTCTCCGACAGACCGGCCGAGACAGGGCACTACACCTACACCGTCGAGTGGGCGGGGAACGCCGACTATACGCCCGCGAAGGCCGACCACGAGGTGGAGGTCAAGGAGAGCATCGAATAGTCGCACGCTCCGGGTCGGGATCGGGCGGGACCGCCCCTGACCTCCTCGAGGCGCTCACCGCGCGCTCATCTCGGGGAGGTCAGGCGGCCGCAAAACTCGGCGGTGACACTCTGGAGAATGCGATTCATGTGCCCCAGCTCGTCCTCCGTAAGCTCCCAGCTGAGCTCGGCCCGGACCTGGAAGTCGTTGTTCACCAGCGTCACCTCCAACTCCGCCAGGAGATCGCGCGGTAGTCTGCCGATACGAACTCTGCGCCTGCCGATGATCGCGTCCGTCCACGTCATAGCCCTACAAGGGCTTCGCATGGCGTACTCGACCTCCGGCCGTCAGGAGAGGGAGGCGTGTACGGGCCTTCCCTGTCTTGGCCTGCGCGAAGAGACAGCAGGAGCTGGCACGTGCCGCGGTAAGCCGTGACCGTGTTCGGACTGGCCTTCATCTGCCGAGCCAGCCGGTCGGTGAAGACCCCCTGCAGGATGGGGGCAAGATCGGTCACCGGGTCACCTGCCCGTCGGCCTGCACGAGCCTGTCGGCTGCCAGGGCGAGGATCTCGGGGACGGCCTGGAGGCACCAGTAGGTCGACTTCGGGTCCACATGGCCGAGTCAGGTGGACAGCAGCTGGAGCTGGACCTGCATGCTCCCGCCGTCGCGATACCAGTCCAGCATCGTCGCGACGGTGAACGTATGCCTCAAGTCGTGCAGCCGGGGATCACGGCGGCCGGGCGGTGCCTGGATGCCCGCTGCCGCGATCAGCATGGCGAAAGTGTGCTGGATGTTGTGCCCGTCTAGTACTCCAGCCGCACTTAATGGTCGATGTGAGGGGCCGCGGTGATTCCGGACAGCCGTCTTATGGGGCGTAGCCTATGCGGCTGTTTGGGCTGAGAGGGACTCGTTGAGTACCTCCATGGGTGTTCGGTAGCCGAGCGCCGAGTGCAGGCGCCGGTGGTTGTAGAACCCTTCGATGTAGCGGATAACTTGCCGTTTGGCTTTGGCTCGGGTGGTGAAGACGAAGCGGTGCAGCCACTCGTTCTTGAGCGCGGAGAAGAACGATTCGGCCATCGCGTTGTCCCAGCAGACGCCGGTGCGGCCGACCGAACGGCGGATGCCCTGGCCGGTCAGGAAGCGGCCGAACTCCTCCGAGGTGTAGTTCGAGCCGCGGTCGGCGTGGAACACCGCGCCGCTCGGGAGCAGGCCGGTGCCGGTGGCCATCCGGATCGCGTCTTTGATCAGCTCGGTGCGGTAGTGATCGGCCATCGCCCAGCCCAGCACCGCCTTGCTGTGGCAGTCGATCACGGTGGCCAGGTAGAGGAAGCCCTCCCAGGTGCGGATATAGGTGATGTCGCCGACCAGCTTGACGCCCGGACGGGCGGCGGTGAAGTCCCGGCCGACCAGGTCGGGGATGCCACGGGAGTCGCCGGCGACGGTGGTGGCCGGCCGGAACGCTCGCACCTGGGCCGGGATGGGGCCCTGCTCGCGCATCAGGGCACGGACCAGTTCGGCCGAGCAGCGCTCGCCGCGGCGGGCCAGGGCGGCGTGCACGCGCCGGTAGCGTAGGTCTCGTGCGAGCCGGCGAAGATCTCGGTGACCAGCGCGCCCAGCAGCGTGCGGCGTTGCGCGGTGGCCGAGGCCGGCCGCCCGCGCCACTCGTAGTAGCCCGAGCGGGACACGCCCAGCCAGGCGCACATCCGCGCAATGGAGTGACGGGCCTTCTCCGCGTCGATGAGCTCGTACTTGGCGAGCGTCATCGAGTCTCGGACGCGAAGAAGGCGGCCGCTTATCTCAGGAGGATCAACTTCTCGCGCAGCTCGGCGTTCTCCCGCTTCAGCTCCCTGATCCTGGCCCGTTCCGGAGCCGAGACCGGCCGCTGCTGCTCCTCCTGCGCGCTGGCGACCCGATGCCGGTTCACCCAGCTGCCCAAAGTGCTGGCATTGATGTCGAACTCCCGCGCCACCGACGCGACCGTCCGATCGCCCTCCAGCACCATGCGGACGGCTTCTTCCTTGAACTCCGGCGAGAACTGCCGGCGACGCCTCGTCACGTACCTACCTCTTTCAGACTGCTGTCAGCTTATGTAGCTGGCTGTCCGGGATCTTCGAGGCACCTCACCCGCCCTATTCGATGCGGCGCAGGTCCATGGTGTCAGATCCGTTCCACCGGTTGTTCGTGGCTGCCCGGCGGGATCGCTCTGCCAGTTCGCCGGTCAGGCCGGTGCGCTCGATGCACCATTCGACCCACTGCGGCAGCAGATCGAGTGCGGCCTCGGCGTACTTCTCGATGTAACCGTCCGCGATGAGGATCACGGCGTGCTCGATCCGGTGCGGGGAGCAGGCGTAATAGCCGGGCCCGGGCAGGTGGGACCAATGGTCGGCGAGCGTGGCGACATCTTCCCGTTCGGGCCGACGGTCATCTCGATCGCGTAGCCAGGCGGTGAAGTCGTCGATGATCGGGTTCAGGTCCAGCTGAGGCTTGGGCCCGAGAGCGACGGTGAACGACCCGCAGAGCGCGCGGGCGCGCTGGCGCAGGCGGAAATGCTCGGCGATGAGCTGTCGCGACTCACTGCCCATCAGCAGGGCACCCACGAGGTCAGAACGACACAGCGGATTCAACAGGTCGCGGGCTGTGGCCTGGTCGCACGGAGCCGGTTGAGCGAAGGCGGGTGCCGCGTGCGCCCCGACTGCGGCTCGCCACTCAGTCAACGCTTCCTGCGGTGAGGCGAAGACGCCGGCATGCACGACCCGGTCTCCGGTGCAACGGTCGATGTCCCAGCAGTACCAGTGCGGGTCTTGCTCGCCCCAGGCGAAGGGGGCCAGGAGCGCGTACCGCGAGCCGTACGCGTCAGCCAGCAGCAGTGGTTCCCCGGCCGGACCGGCCCGGAGGACGTCACTCGGCCATCCGGAAGCGATGCCGGTTTTGGCCAAGGCCGCCGTGGCGTCCGTGATGGCTTCTCGAACGGCGAGGTCGGGGTCGCGGCGTAGCATCTGCCCGCTGGGCGGTGGGGTCATCGCCGCCAGCCCGTGCAGCAACCGCCACAGGTCATCCACCTTACTGCCGGTACGCGCGCCGATCTGGATCTTGTCGCGGACGAGATCGGCCAGAGCGGCCAAGTACTGGTCCCAGTGGAAACCCATGGTCTCGGTCTGAGTACGTGCCCACAACTCCTCGCCCACCAGGTCGACGACGGCGTTCTCCAGCCGCAGCGGCGAGTGGGCGGGCAGGTCGGCGAGGCGCTCGATGATCGCATTCTGAGAGTCCGGCCACCATTCATCCCCAGCTGTGTCCAGCAGCAAATCAAGCAGCCCGGAACGAGGATCGGGTGCGGGCCGGCGGGCGGCCATTTGCAGCGCGCGCCGAGCAGGATGACCGCTGACCCCTCGCCTGGGGCTTGCCTTCGCCTTGCGCTTCTTCGCCACGACACCCGATCCTACGGATGTTCGCGAGCCAGGAGGGCTCGTTCGCGCAGTGCGGGCGGCTGAGGCGAACTCCCGCGTCATACCCTGAACGCTATGCAGGAGGAGTTGCGAGCGTTTACCGAGTGGGTGGGCGAAGGCCGGAAGCTGACCCAAACGGGGAAGCTGACGCTGTCGGACGCGCGGACGCTGGTGGCGCTGCTGAAGACCGGCGACGAAATCGACCCGAAGATCGGCGACCGGGTGTTCCGGACGAAGAGCAGCACCGAACTGCCCGAACTGAACCTGATCGTGGAATGGGCCAAAGCGACCGGGCTGGTCAGGGTAGTCAAGGGACGGCTGCTGCCAGCGAAGAAGGCGGCACCGCTGCTGAATGACCCGAAGCGGTTGTGGGAGGCGTCGTTCACAGCACTGGGGAAGATGAGCCAGGCGCTCTTTCCTAAGAATTACTGATACTCATCCCTGGTCGGCGAGGAGTTCGCGCTCATCTGGCCGGCGTTGCAGCGTAGGTTGTACGGTGGACCGGTGTCCGTCGCGAATCTGCGGGAGCTGGCCTGGCAGATCGCCTCGCCGTACTACGAGATGCGCGACCCGCAAGCGCAACGGCGAATGACCGATCAGGACATCGATCGGCTGCTGACCGTCCTGGCGCGGCTGGGCGTGGTGGAGCTCACGGAGGAGACGGCAGCTCTGACTCCGGCAGCCGTCCACGCCGTACAGCGCACCCTGGGTGAAGCCGCACCAGGAGAGCCGATCCACCAAATCCTGGTGACGCTCCAGGACAGCGCCGATCCGGTGATCTGGCGGCGCCTGCTCGTCTCCCCCGCGACCACCCTCGCCAGGCTGCACCACATCCTGGTCACGGCGATGGGCTGGGAGAACAGCCACCTCCACCTGTTCACGGTGGACGGCGTCCTGTACGGCCAGGCATCACCCGAATGGGAGTTGGACGTCCGGGACGAAAAGAAGACCCAGCTGCAGGACGTACTCACACAAGCCGGGGCGGCCATGGAGTACGAGTACGATCTGGGCGACAGCTGGCGACATGACATCGTGCTGGAGGACATCCTCACCGCGGAGGAAGGAGCCCGTTACCCGATACTGGTGGACGGGGCGGGCGCCTGCCCGCCACAGGACGTCGGCGGCATCACAGGCTACGAACACTTCCGGCGGGCGCTGGCCGATCCCAGGCACGACGAGCACAATGAATACGTCCATTGGGCCGGCCTGAACAGCGCGCAGGAATTCGACCCCGCCCGGTTCGCGCTTGAAGCCACCCGAAAGGCGTTGTCGTCGGCCGGGTGATCCGTCTCCCCTTCTGCCGCCAGTCACGTGGGACGTCGCGGCCTTCAAGGCCGGCCACGCCATAGCCTCTGACGTCGGGAGGGCACAAGCGTGATCGCCAGTCTTGCCCCTGGAGCGGAGGTCAGGTTCAAGCTGACAGCTCGGGACGACCACGGGTGAGGGTCAGCGTGTGGTGGGCTCACCTCGTACGATGCGACGCCCCCTGATGAGTTGAGGGCGTACGCGTTCACGCTGCCGGAAGCGAAACAACGCCAAAAGGCCGGACAGAGGCCCAACGTCCGCCAGCACCAGAACGCCCTGAAGCCTCCCAGCGGGCAGCCAACCGGTACGGAGCGCTGGCCCGGCTCAACCTGAGTTCCCCGCACCCTGGACATTGCCCTGAGGTCATCCCCTGATCGAGTGCGAGCCCTGGCCGGCGCGTCTGTCGTCGCCCACCGTGAGAGGAGGAGGTGGGACAGATGCCGAAGACTCGTGTGCAGGTCAGCAGGCGATGCGGCTGTGTGGATGCAGAAACGGGACACCAGCGAGGGGTGACGTGTCCGCGTCTGCCAATAGACGACGACCATGGCAGCTGGTACTTCGCGGTGCAGGTGCGCGGCCTGGACGGGCAGCGGCAGCGCATCCGCCAGGGCGGCTACGCCGACCCCGAGGAAGCCCAAGCGGCAGGCCGCGCCCTGGCCGCTGCCGACCATGACGGCGCAGGGGCCGGATGCACCCTTGAACAGTGGCTGGCACGCTGGCTGGCCACCAAGAACGCCCTACGTCCGTCGACCCGGCAAGGCTACGCCACACACATCCGCCTCTACCTCATCCCGCAGCTGGGACGGATCCTGCTCCACCAGCTCACCTCTCGCGATGTCAACGGACTGCTCGCGACGCTGGCGTCCCGCCCCTCGCCGACCGGCCGCCGACTGTCGCCCGCCACCGTGGTGCGAATTCACGCCACCTTGTGGACCGCACTGAACGCCGCGGTGCGCGCCCGGCTGATCCCCATCAACCCGGCCAACGGCGCCGAACTCCCCCATCCCCGCCGACCGCATCCAGTCGTCTGGACCGCCGGGCGGACGGCCCGATGGCAGCAAGCGGGAGAGCGCCCGGCGGTGGCGGTCTGGACCGGACAACAGCTCGCGACCTTCCTCACCGGCGTCGCACAGGACCGCCTGTACGCCGCTTGGTGGCTGGCCGCACTGCGCGGCCTACGCCGCGGCGAGCTGGCCGGGTTGCGCTGGACGGACATCGACCTCCAGACCGCCGAGCTGACGGTGACGCAGCAGCGAGTGCACGCCGACGGCCAGGTCGTGACCGGGCCACCGAAGAGCGCCGCCAGCTGCCGGGTGGCGGCCCTGGACGCGGAGACCGTACGGGTGCTGACCCGGCACTATGAGCGCCAAGAGAAGCTGAGCGCGGCGCCGGGCACCCGTTGGCAGGATTCGGGGTACGTGTTCACCACCGCGGATGGGGCGCCGTTGCGGCCGGACTACCTCACCGGCCGGTTCCGCCGGCTGGTGGCCGCCTCCGGACAGCCCCCTATCCGGCTGCACGACCTACGGCACGGCGCCGCCACCCTGGCACTGGCCGCGCACACCGACCTGAAGGTGGTGCAGGCCATGCTCGGGCATGCCAGCATCATGCTGACCGCCGACACCTACGTCTCGGTGCTGCCAGAGGTGGCCCACCACGCGGCCCAGGAGACGGCCCGGCTAGTGCTCAGTGCCGCGTCCGCGCTGGGGCGGCCGCTCGGCGGCTGACCCAGCTTTGCCTCACATCTGCCCCACACCATCATCAAGCGTGACCATAATGTGGGTCTCCGCTGGTGGAGAAGCGCGCCCTGCAGGATTCGAACCTGCGACCGTCGGATTAGAAGCAAGATCTTTAGGTGCCGCACCGTGCCGTTGAAGGACGATTCGTGCCGCCTCGGCGCGTTTTGCGTGTCAGGCGGTGCCGGGTCCTGACGGCGTGTGACGGGGCGTACGAGCACGTACCGAGCACGGCCGGGCCACTCTATTCGACATTGCGCCGCGGCCCTGGATGGATCCCGCGCTCCAGTGTCAACGACGCCATCGATAGACGACGGTCGGAGTGCTCGGCACGTGCTCCAACCTGTACGCCACTCCCGTGGACGCAACTCCGACCCCGACGAGACCAACTCAGCGGCATCCTCCTCGAATACCGCTTGACCTGCACGGACGGAATTTTCGGCAGGCGCAGGCCGCCAACCGTCCGCTCCATCCGCACACGCTTCCTGCGCCTGGTCCGAGAGAACCCGTCCTGGGGATATTGGCGCGTTCACGGCGAGCTCACCACACT
Organism: Nonomuraea sp. NPDC049421; assembly: GCF_040677005.1. Taxonomy (NCBI): domain Bacteria; kingdom Bacillati; phylum Actinomycetota; class Actinomycetes; order Streptosporangiales; family Streptosporangiaceae; genus Nonomuraea; species Nonomuraea sp. NPDC049421. The sequence continues at coordinate 28,184 of NZ_JBFAQA010000005.1, read as the reverse complement.
CGGCCTCAAGGTCGCGCCGTCCACCGTCTGGGGGATCCTCAAGCAGGAAGGCATCGGCCCAGCACCCGAGCGAGCTTCCACCACCTCGGCCGACTTCCTGCGCTCCCAAGCCGACGCACTCCTAGCCTGTGACTTCATCGAGACCGTCACCCTCAACGGACAGCGCCACTACATCCTGGCCGTCATCGAGCATGCCACCAGGCGTATCCTCGTGCTCGGCACCACCGCCCACTTAACCGCGGCCTGGGTCGCCTAGACGTTAAGGAATCTCGTCATGGACTTGGAGGACGCGGGCTGCCGGGCACGATTCCTTATCCGAGACCGCGACAGCAAATTTCCCGCTCTCATGGACGAGATCCTCATCGCAGCCGGTATCTCCACCGTGCTCACCGGCATCTGGATGCCGCGGGTAAACTCCATCATGGAACGGTGGGTGCAGAACTGCCGCCGCGAACTCCTGGACCGCTGCCTGCTCTGGAACGAACACCACCTCCGCCACGCTCTGGCCGAGTACGAACACTTCTACAACGAGCATCGCGCCCATCCAGCCCTGGACCAAGCAGCCCCGCTGCGCACCATCCCCGATCCGATCACGGCCCCAGAGCGAATCCTCGACCTGAAGATCCGCCGACGAGACCGGCTCGGCGGCGTCCTCCACGAGCACTCACATGCCGCTTGACCAGCATGGATGCAATTTTCGGCAGGCGCAGTCTCGCAAGACCGTGCGTTGCTACGCCACAACCGCCAGCGCCGACGAACTCATCATCGACGAGCGCGCGATCCTCGATGCCTACCTTCCCTACCTGCACTAACGCTGGGATCAAAGCTGCCGCACATATAGGTGTCGATCGCTGTGCTCGACACATACTCCCTGAGCTTGCTCCGCTTAAGTCCACCCAACCAGACGCCGCCCGACACGCATGCCGTTCACTCGCTCAACCGACTCCGTGGTCACGTAAATTCAGCTGTCTTCCATATAACGGAGGTAGGGCACTGACCTCCAGAAGAAATAAACTCTTTGAGTGCCAATCGCACCTGGTCGATTGCGATTTCCGAATGAGCGGGAAATTCAGTCGCGTGACCCATAATGCAATAGATCGGCTCACTTCGCGTTTCTGATGGCCCTGCCGTTACTAGATTGCCATGCTCGTCGTCCATAAATGCAAGAATTCCAACAGCGAGAAGCGAATCAATGCCAACGAGTAGCTCATGATCAGGAGTTCCTGAAGACAAGCTTTGCCGCTCCAGCGAATGAATCTGCGCCAGATTGCGATCGATGGGAGCGGACGCCAACGCGTCGATAAGCGTGTCGGCATCTTGGGATGTACTCAGCAACATCGGTTCCTTGCTGTGTTCGGACAGATACCGAGCTACGGCCCGAGGTTTCTTCATCAACGACCTCCGTAAGTCTTTCCTCCAGGTGGCCCTCCTGGCCATCTTACCGTAAGTTCGTTCTCGCCGAGAAGGTCGTCCAGCACCCTGTCACAGCCTAGTGGAATCGAACACGGGCCGTTTGGGTTATTTATTTCTAGGTCTGCCTTTTTGATGCCGTCCCGAGCCATGATGGCAACCATCTTCTGCTCTACATCGCTGGCCCGCCATGAGGTATACGCCCCCTTGATGTGGCCCGTTTCGCGCAGCCTATTATTAACCCAACTGATTAGATCGGCATCTCTCTTCTTATCGCCACTTCTAAGATCGTACGTCCTACTGCCATCCGCAGCTTTCCCTCGACCACTTGTTCCGCGCCCCGGAACATAGGGGGGCAGATCGTCACAGCCTGGGTCATCAACATTATGGACTAGAACTGACGCACTACCAGCTACGACATGGTAGGTGTGCAAGTCGTCGACTGTTAGGTTGTGGACTCGCTCGACAGTGGTCCATGCCTGTACTGCGGCGACCTGGACGTATGTACCGGCCGCTGTTTGTAGCCACATGCCGGGCTGCAAACTGCCAGCGTCGACCCACAGATGCAGGGCAGGCACCCAGAAGGGGTGGTTGTCCGTCGCAGTGATCGTCCCAGTGGGGCCGGAGACGCCTCCGTCGGTCTCCACGGTGATCTCGACCAGTCGTTTGGTTCCGATGCCGTCAATCAGCGCCGTTACGGGGCGAGCCGCTGTCCGGCCAGTGTCCGGATCGGAGGCGACAACCATGTCACCGATATTTATTGCCTCTATGGGCTTGGTGGAGCCGCCGGCCATGAGTACTTCGGTGCCGGAAGTGAAGCTATTGGGGGGGCCGTCGCAGGAGAAGATGGTTGGAGGTGGCGGATCGCCGTAGTCGGTGTCGGTTGACTGGTGAGCGTCGACGACGCCGACACCGTCGATGCAGAGCCCAGTAAGGTTCCAGGCATCATCGCAAGTGATGATGGAGTCGGTGACGGAGTCGAGGCCGCTCTCCACACCGGCAAGATCTGCAAGTGAGTCAACGCCTATTTGGATGCGGTTGGGATTCTCGCATGGTGCTCCAGGAGCGAGAGGACACTTCTCTTCAATGGAAAGCTCTCCTTCCTCAAAACAGGTTTTGCAGTCTGGACGTTTGACGTTGACCCAGCGATAGGTTGGTCCATTATCCTTCTTGCCTGTTCCTCGCGGACCCTTAGTGGGAGGGACAGGTGCGAGCGGTGGAACTGGCGGCGGCACGGGAACCACGGGAGGAACTGTAGGATTGCCTCTTTTCTTCTCCCCTTTTTTCTTCGGAGGGGATGTTTTGTTTGCACCGTCCTTTCGGCACGCGTTCGCAAATTCGGCGCACTTACCAGGCGCCGGGGGTGGGTTACAAGAAGCGGTCCTACCCCATTTATCCTTACATGCGCCGCCACTGCCCTCACCCTCGAGTGGATCTGGGGTGAAAACTACACAGAGAGGTATAAACCACCAGGCGCGCGTAACGCAATCCAGAGGAATTGATGCATGGCCATTCGGGTCGGTATAGCGAAGCGGACTGCCATTGCCATATGCGTAGCGATTGTTGTGGATTGAGGGGATAGGAGGCAAGGTCCAACTGTCCCTGGAGATGAACGTACCGATCCCTGGTTGGTACCAGCGGGCGTGCATGTTGACGTTGCCGGTGTCGGGGTCGGTGTATTCGCTCTGGTAGCCGAGGGCGGGTTTGGTACCGGTCTCGGCGGTGACTTCGCCGAAGGGGTTGTAGGTGGTGGTGCTGGACAGCGCAGTTCCGGTGAACGTGCCGACCAGGTCGTGGTGGAGGTCAGTGAGGGCGCCGGTCGCGGGCGTGGTGCCTTCCTTGATGCTGATCAGGCCGCCGAACGGGTCGCGGCCGTAGCTGGCTTGTACGGCACCGGTCTGGTCGGTGATGGCGATGATGTCGTTGTCGAGGCCGGCGTAGGCGAAGTGTTGCTGGGCGGCGCCGCTTCGCTGGCGGGTGGCCATGCGGTCGAAGGCGTCGTAGGTGTAGGTGGCGTCGCCGTCGTTGATGAGCCGGTCGAAGGCGTCGAAGGTGAGGTTGCGGGTGACGCCGTTCTTGGTCTGGGTGGCCAGGGTGCCGCGCGGGGTGTAGGTGTAGGTGCTGCCGTCGCCCTCGGTGAGCCGGTTGCGTTCGTCGTAGGTGTAGGTCTTGTTGCCGGCTTTGGTGCGGTTGCCGGAGGCGTCCCACTCGTAGGCGGTGGTGGTGCCGTCGGGGCCGGTCCAGGAGGTGAGGCGGCCTGCGTGGTCGTAGCCGTAGGTGTTGCTGCCGGCTCCGGCGAGGCCCTCGGTGACCTTGCTGGTGAGGTTGTCGTCCTTGTCCCAGCCGTAGGTGATCTTAGAGAGCTGGCCGCCGCTGCTGTCCTTCAGCGTGTGTGTGTCTACTCTGTCCAGGGCGTCGTAGGTGAAGGCCTGGGTGTTGACCGGATTGGCTGAGGTGATGGTCGTCAGCCGGTCGGCTCGGTCGTAGGCGTAGGTGTTGGTGCGGCCGCTGACCGGGTCGGTGACGGTTTTGAGCCGGTCGTCGGCGTCCCAGGTGTAGGTGGTGGTGCCGGTGATGTCCACACGCTGGGTTGGGTTGCCGACCGCGTCGTAGGCGAAGGTCGTCGCGGTTCCGGTGGGCGGGGTGAGCTTGGTGAGCAGACCGCGGTCGTTGTACTCCAGCGTCTGGTCACTGACCTTGGTGGGGCGGTCGGCCAGGTCGTAGCCGTAGGTCTTGTCGGTGGCGACGATGCCCGCACCTGATCCGCTGACCTTGGTCAGCCGGTTGAGGTTGTCGTACTCCTTGTCGTGCTGGACGCCACCGGGCTGGATGAGCGCGGTCTCGTTGCCGTTGGCGTCGTAGACGTGCGTCCAGGTGCGGTCGGCCACGTCGGGGTGCGCTGCGGTGGCCGGTTCGGTGAGTGTTTCGATTAATCCGAGCGTGTTGTAGCCGGTCCAGGTGGCGTTGCCCCGGCCGTCGGTGACGCGTGTGCGGGCGCCGGCGGCGTCGTAGCCGAAGCTGGTGGTGATCGACTCGTCGGCGGAGACCGGCTCGACCATCTGCGTGAGCAGGTTGGTGGCGTCGTAGGTGTAACGGGTGACGTGGCCTTCGCCGGAGGTGTGGCGGATCGGGTTGCCGGCCGCGTCGTAGCCTAGGCCGACGGCGCGTACCGTCGCGCCGGTGTTGTTCAGGCTTTGCACCTCGGTGAGGCGTCCCGCCAGGTCGTAGCTTCCGGCCATGGTGTTGCCCAGGGCGTTGGTGGTCTTGGCGGGACGGCCGAGCGCGTCGTAGCTGTAGGTGCGACGGCCCGAACGATTCCATGCCAAATACCGGCGCATACGCCGTCACGCTCCATCACCACAACGAGGGACACCCGCACGCGGGCATCGGACGTCACTCCACCCCACCCGGCAGGCAAGACCCGGAGAAGATGCTGCCAGGGGCCCAGCCGCTACGAAGCGGGGCTGATCCGGAATGCGGCGCACCGCTAGGGACGCGTAGACGGCCGCCCCTTGCGCAGCAGCAGGGTCACGGCTGCATCACCCAGCAGGTACCTGGCCGGACGCGACCCAGGGATTTCCTGGCCTCTGAGCAGCCTGCGGATCTGCTGAGGTCCTACCGGCTTCTTGGCCAAACACTCAGCGAGTTCGGCGGCCGTCGCTGTGAGAGCATCTTGCTCGTCTGCCTCGCTCGCCGACAGTTCCTGCTCAGCTGCGTCTTCCCTCATGCCGACTGCCTCGTCTACTCCGTCATCCTCTTTGTCGCTGGGAGACTCGGCGGCGTCCACGGCTTGCCGGCGGTCCACCGCCCATTGTTTGATGCGCAGATCGATCAAGTCGTGCATCCGGTTGGCGACTCGCGCCGTGACGACCTCGTCAAGCTTCTCCTCGAATTTCTCCTCGAAGAGACGCTCGAAGCGCAGATCGAAACGCTCATGGAAGTCGGCTTTATCTGCCCACGTATTCGCCCACACCGTGAACAGGGTGTCGAATACCTCCTCAAGCCAGGCGTCGAAGCCCTTCTTCAGCTCATGGTCCTGCCACGCGTTGATACGGCTGGCAAACCGGGAATCGAACCGGGTGTCGAACTGGTCCCGGCAACGGCCATCCACCTTGTCCGCCCATACCGGCATCCGCCGGTCCAGCTCTGCGTTGAAACCCTCCCTGAACCGGTCGTTGACCCACTGACCGAATCGGGTCTGGAACCACTCCTCGAACTGCTCCTCTGTCCACCGTGAATCCCTAAGTCTCATGCAACGCCCTCGCCAACGAGCAGGAGATCTGGATCAATCAAGTGACGATACAAAGCAATCGTGCAGGTCGGATAGAAGGCGATCAGGCACTCTTTGATCTCTAGAGAGATAGAAGGCGTGACCGAAAGTGAAAGGTCTCCGTCAAGAACGAGTAGACATCCATGCCCAGCCCAAATCGGTAGCCTGTGGTCAGAAACTCGGTCACCTTATGCGATCTGCGCGTATTCATGGATCAGGTCTGCGCCTGCCGATAATTGCCTCCACCCAGGTCGTGGCCCTGCGAGGGCTTCGCGTGACGTACGCGAGCTCCGATCCCCCGAGAGACGGGAGCGCGTACGGCAGGATGATCCGCTGTGCTCCTTCGCCTGGCGTACCTGACCGTCACGAACGCCTTCGCCGCGCTGCGGTTGCTTCCTATGAGCGATCGGGACAAGGACGTAGAGATCCTCGTCCTGCGTCACCAGATCACCGTCCTTGAACGCCAACTCAGCGCTGACACCAGAGTGAAATCCGCACCCGAGGACCGAGCCTTCGTTGCCGCGCTCCTAACCTCTCTGCCCCGCGAGGTCCTAGGCCGGCTACGGCTCCTGGTCCGGCCCGACACCGTCCCACGCTGGCACCGCGATCTGATACGACGGCGCCATGCCCTAATCTGCCGGCCAAGGCGGCCCATGCAGTCACCCACGGCCCGCTCCATCCACGCCCTCATTCCGCGCCTGGTCCAGGAGAACCCCAACTGGGGCTACCGGCGTGTTCACGGAGAGCTCATCACCCTCGGCATCAAGGTGGCACCATCCACGGTCTGAGAGTTCCTCAAGCAGGAGGGACTCGAGCCAGCGCCCGAGCGGGCATCCACCATCTGGGCCGACTTCCTGCGCTCGCAAGCAGACGCCCTACTGGCCTGCGACTTCATCGAGACCATCACCCGGAACGGCCAGCGCCGATACATCCTGGCCGTCATCGAGCACACCACCCGGCGCATCCGGGTGCTCGGCACCACCGCGCACCCCACCCCAGATTGGGTCGCCCAGGCGATCAGGAACCTGGTGACAGATCTGATCGATACGGGTTACCGACCGCGATATCTGATCCGAGACAGGGATGGGAAGTTCCCCGCGCTCATGGACGAGATCCCCGCCGAAGCCAGCATCAAGACCGTGATCACCGGCATCCGGATACCGCGCATGAACTCGATCATGGAGCGGTGGGTGCAGTCGTGCCGCCGCGAACTCCTCGACCGATGCCTCATCTGGAACGAAAACCACCTACGGCACGCCCTACGTGAGTACGAACGCTTCTACAACCAGCACCGAGCCCACCAAGCCCTGAACCAAGCAGCGCCGCTGCGTACCGTCCCCAATCCGATCACGGATCCAGAGCGAATCACCGACCTGAATGTACGCCGACGCGACCGACTCGGCGGCATCCTCCACGAATACTCACACGCCGCTTGACCAGCATGGATAGAATTTCGGCAGGCACAGCACTTATTCAAGGTCTACGCAGGAGGACACTTCTCACCACGAGCAAGCCAGGCCTTCAAGTCTTCCCTCTCTGAGGCCGTTCGACGCCCTGCCAGATATCGCCGTGCCGCCTCCTGCAGCGTTGAGGAACAATGAGGTTTCGGCAACACCGCAACGCCGATTTCCTCTTGCCAAACCGTTCCGACGACGAATACTGAGCCGCTCATAGAAGACATCACAAATCCGGGATAGCCGTACCCGGAGCCGACGACACCGGACGCTGCTCCTTGCCCAGCCAAATCCCATCCAGCCTGGAGCTCCACCGCTCCCCACTCGCACTCCCACCAGGCCGGGTCTGATGAGTCATCGGACGCCTCCCGAGCTCGGTCAAAATCCGGATCGATACCTGGATCCAGCGATACGAGGAATTCATGCTCGCCCGAAAACAGCCCCGCCTCAGACGAGAGCGCATACCAGTCACGGTTGAATATTTCGACCGAATGGGGGTTGCTGCGGCTGACCGTGCGATCATAGCGCCCCTCGCCCGGGCCGACCGTCGTCATCACCGACGCCACCCAGGTAGGAATTCCCGTTCGCCTTCTGGGTCCAAGGAATTTCATGCCGAAACTTGACATGAGTTCGGCGATCAACTGCTCGTTCATCGGATGACCCATTCGCAATGTAGACTAGTCGCAGAACGATCTAAGATTCTTATAGTTGTGGTTTTGGACCCAGACATATTTGCCATCCTTTTCGAGAATTCTAAAGCTATTATTTCCTTCAACTCCGTAGATTTTCGCCCCGTCCCACCACCTATTTTTACGCGGATCCCCCCTAACCCAGTGTGCGGATCCGGCGCCCTATACCGATAGAAGTCTAGACTGCCATCAGAATTTTTACGCTGCCCAAGGCTGCCGTCTTTAATAGCTCTGAGCATATCAGTGACGAACGAAGGAATGCGCTCGGCATTGTGAACCAGGACCGCAACGTCGCCTATCAGGACATGATAGGTGTGCACGTCGGCGATAGTCAGATTGAAAACCTGCTGCGCTGCCGTCCAGCGCTTAACGTCAGCAACCTGAATCCAGGTACCGGCAGAGGTGCGGAGCCAAGATCCCGGATGAAGATACGTTGCATCGACCCACCTTCGTGGCGCAGGCGCCCACGACGACGGCGGGCAAGGAATGGAAGAAGACCTTCCAGAAGAGCGCACAAGCCGACGGCTACCGCAGCAAGCTGGTTACCGCCGCACGGGATGGTGAAGCGTTCAGCCTCCTGACGGGCGAGCCTGTGAAGTGGAATCGCGCGGATCAAGTCGAAATGACTTGGTACGAGTTCGCCTGCAAGTTCGCCGACTTCAAGTGGAAGTCCGCCTCAGCGAAGTACCGGCAGGACATCGCCCGAGCCCTCACCGCCGCCACGCCCGCCCTGCTCAGGAACGGCAAGGGCAAGCCAGACGACCTCACCCTACGAACGGCCATGCGCCGCTGGGGGTTCAACAGCAAGCAGCGTGCCGAGTCCCCCGAAGAAATGGCCGATGCGCTGGCATGGCTCGCCAAGAACACCCTGCCGGTTTCCGCGCTTGCCGAAGCCGCAACAGTGCGGAGCATGCTCGACACCGCCACGGCAAAACTCAGTGGTAAACCCGCAGCCACGAGCACGATTCGCAGGAACAAGACCATCCTTCAGAACGCCCTCGACTACGCCATCGAACTCAAGCTCTTGACCACGAATCCGATCAAGTCGCTGAAATGGAAGCCGCCGAAGGTGACCTACGAGGTGGACAAGCGCAGCGTGGTCAATCCAGCGCAGGCACGCCGCCTGCTCACCGAGGTCGGCGCACAGAAGCCGAGCGGAAAGCGTCTCGTGGCTTTCTTCGGCGCCATGTATTACGCCGGCCTACGTCCCGAAGAGGCGGTGAACCTCCGGAGGGACAACGTCACCATCCCCGAGCTGGTCGCAAATCCCGAGACCGGCGAGATGGAGCCACCAGCCGACGATTGGGAGAACTCCACCTCGCCAGTGCAGCACCCTTCGCCGGCCGCGAGTGGACCGATGACGGCGCCCTGCGCGAAGAAAGGGCGCTCAAGCACCGCGCCGAAGGTCAGACACGCTCTGTGCCATGCCCTCCCGCGCTCACCAAGCTCATCCGCGCCCACCTCGCCGAGTTCGACACTGGCCCCGGCGGACGGCTCTTCACCGGCGTTCGCGGTGACGAACTGCCCAGCATCACTTACCGGCGTGTCTGGGCCAAGGCGCGAGCAGAGGCCCTAACCGAAGCAGAGGCGTCATCGCCGCTCGCGAAGCGCGTCTACGACCTGCGCCACGCCTGTGTCTCGACCTGGCTCAACGCGGGCGTGCCGGCCACGCAGGTTGCCGAGTGGGCAGGCCACAGCGTGGAAGTCCTCTTGAGGATCTACACCAAGTGCATCGTCGGCCAGGACCTGGCCGCCAAGCGTCGCATCACTGCGGCTCTGGACGACGATCCGTGAGCCTCGCAACCGTGGGCGGACATTGGGCGGAGACGCCCGCAAACGATCGATGAGCGCCGTAGACAGCCGGACATGCGAGCGCCCCGCCTTCCTGTATCCGTGCAGGTGAGGCGGGGTTTTCCCTCGTCATGATCTGCGCGCCCTGCAGGATTCGAACCTGCGACCGTCGGATTAGAAGCAAGATCCTTTAGTGTCGCGGAGTGCCATTTGACAGTAGTTCGTGCCGCCTTCGCGCGCATTGCGTGTCGAGCATTGCCGGGCTTTGACGACGCGTGACGGGGCGTACGAGCACGCACCGAGCACAGCGGACACCGTGATCAACTATCGTGCCACACCTTCGCATTGTGGATCCCACGCCAGCCCGCACCCACATGAAGTCTGGGTTGACGCCTGTGCGCTCGGCGCGTGCTCCAACGCCGCCGACCGCTCTACCTGAACCGCACCCTGGGCGACGTCATCCAGTCCTGTGCCGGCCACCCACGACGATCCGCCCACAGGCATCGAGAACCTGGACCCGCTGCCTCTTGACCTGCACGGATGTAATTTTCGGCAGACACACACTCGACAAGCTGCTGAGCGAGGCGATGCGCCGTGCCCGCGAAGCCGATACCCCATGGGATCTAGTCGGCCAGGCCGTGGGAGGGATGACCCGCCAGGGCGCCGCCCAGTTGTACAGCCGTCTGCACAAGCGCAACACGCTCTGATCAAGGAAGGCCCGTTCATGCAGGGCGTGCATGGCTTGTGTGTCCGCCTGCCCACGAGCCCGCGTGCCGAGCGCCAGGTTCTGAAGGCGTGTGCAGGACGTCCCGTCCTGTCAGGAAGGACGGTGAAGCCGTGGGACTGTCCAGGAGGTCTCCGCATCGTGGCGTGTTGTTCTCGCGTTCATGATGGCGAGGCTCCCGAAACGGCTGGCAGGGGAAGGTACAGGGCATTCTGTGAGCCGTTGACACGTCAGGAGGCCGGGTGGACGCCATGGCAGCGTTTGACCTTCCTACCCGAACCACACGGACAAGGGGCGTTACGGTCTCGACCGCTAAATCGGGCGGGCACCTGTTCACAAGATTGCTTGGTATGTTCGCGAATCACGTCCAGGTGCTCTCGTAAGACCTTGACATTAGGGTGGTTGGGGCCAAACGCCGCGTTGGTGATGGCCAGCGCCCGTTTCTGGAGCGAGACCGCTTCACCAGAGCGGCCCAAAACACGAAAACTCTCCGCCAGGTTCGCCAGTCGAATGGCCACGTCCGGGTGGTCGGGGCCGAGCGCCGCTTCGGTGATGGTCAGCGCCCGCTCCTCCAGCGAGGCCGCCTCACCGGGGTGGCCCAAACCACGAGAACTCGCCGCCAGGCCCCCTAGAAAGGAAGCCACGTTCGGGTGATCGGGGCCGAGCGCCGCTTCGGCGATGGCCACCGCCTGTACCCCCAGTTGAACCGCCTCATCATGATAGCCCAATGCACTGAAACTCAGCGCCAAGTTCCCTAGCAAGGTAGCCACGTGTGGGTGGTCGCGGCCAAGCGCCGCTTCGGTGATGGTCAGCGCCCGTACCCCCAACTGAACCGCCTCATCATCGCGTCCCAGCTCACGATAACTCGACGCAAGATTCCCCAGTCCGATAGCCACGTTCTGATGGTCGGGGCCGAGCGCCGCCTCGAAAATGGCCAGCGCCCGTTCCTGTAGCGGAACCGCCTCACCAGGGCGGCCCAACTCACGATAACTCGACGCAAGATTCCCCAGTCCGATAGCCACGTTCTGATGGTCGGGGCCGAGCGCCGCCTCGAAAATGGCCAGCGCCCGTTCCT
>NZ_JBFAQA010000005.1:0-16672 GCF_040677005.1 Nonomuraea sp. NPDC049421 | reverse complement strand
AGTAGCGGAACCGCCTCACCAGGGCGGCCCAAAGCGCTGAAAATCGACGCCAGATTCCCCAGCCGAATGGCAATATCCAGATGATCTGGGCAGAGCGCCGCCTCAGCAATGGCCAGCGCTCGTTCCTCCAGTCGAACCGCCTCACCAGGGCGGCCCAAAGCGCTGAAAGTCGACGCCAGATTCCCCAGTCCGACGGCCACAACCGGATCGTCAGATCCGAACGTCGCCTCGGTGATGATCAGCGCCCGGCTGAAGAGATCCTGGGCGCGCCGATGCTGGCCTTGTGCGAAGGCAAAGACGGCGGCATGGTTGAGAATCACGGCTAGCTCTAGCGGTTCTGTTCCCTCGCGGTAGCGACGCTTTATCGCATCGACGTGCGGGAGAAGATCGCGCCAGAGGGGCCAGCCCGACATGTTGGTGTCCGGGTTGTCGGGCATGGCCTGATCCAGGCGGGTCAGCGCGCTCTCGCGCGCGGCATGGGTGCGTGAGTCGTGGTAGTCCAAGCCGTTGTAGATCACCGATTGGAAGAGCCGGTGCATGCTCACCGTCTCCTGCTCGTCCTCGCCCGCGCGGGTGATCATGCTGTAGGAGGCGAGAAGCTCCAGCGCGTCGTCCAGATTCGGATCGTCGGTATCACCGAGCAGGAGGGAGCGGGGGACGTTGTCCGGGGCGTAGCAGGAGAGCACCCGCAGCAGGTGTTCCGCCTGAAGGCCCTCGGCGATGTCACGTTTGTGGATTGCCTCCAGGTGGGTGTCCCACAGCCGCGCCATGGTTTGTTCAGCCGTCCCGCCCGCCGCCGACTTGGCATACATCCGGGCTGGATGACGGCGCAGTAGTTCCAGGTAGCGGCCGGGGCTCTTGCGCGATTGGAAGATGTAGGCGGCGGCCTGTTCCAACGCCAGTGGCAGGTAACCAAGCTCAGCAGCGATCGCGGCCACGTCCGCGTAATGCTCCGGCTCCTCGTACCCGCTCACCTTGGCTATCAGGTGCTCCGAGGAGCTCGCGTCCAGGACGTTCAACGCGATGGAGCAGGTCGCCGGCCACGGCACATCCCGGCGGGTGGTGATCAGAACATGGCCAGCGCTCAGGTGATCCAGCCAGGACCATACATGGTCGGGATACTCGACGTTGTCCAGCACGATGAGCCAGCCCGGGTGGGCGCGTAGCCAGCCGAGCGCCCATTGGGCGGCCTCGGATATGTTGCCGACCAGGGCGATGGGCGGGTGGATCTCCGCCGCCAATGCGGCGAACCCCTTCTCGATGTTCTCTGCCGTGTCCGCGGTGATCCAGTACGCCACCCGGTAACGGTCCTGACAGGCGGCGGCGTAGTGCCGGACGAGTTCCGACTTGCCAATGCCGCCCATACCGCGCACCAGCTGGCGGATCACCACGCGCTTGCCATCGCTGACCAGCATCCGCTCCAGGTCGGCGAGCGTTTCGGCACGCCCGACGAACTCCGCCGCCCGCGGTGGTTGCAGGAACCTGATCGGAGTAGCCACCTCGACCTGACCCGGTGCCAGCAGACTCCCCGGCGGCAGATGAGTCGTCCGCGCGTCGATCGACGATCCGTCGCCGGTGATCACATTTCCGGCGATGTCCCGGCCCGCCACCACCGCACGATCAGGTGCCTCGCACCCGTCTTGGCCCTGCTGCTCATGCTCCCTAGTCATGGGCTAGCGGCTGGTAGTGGACGAGTTATCGCCCGTGACTACTGATCCAGTGATGTCCCGACCGGCCGCCACCCCGCGTCCGGTCGCGGTCACCATGACGCCGGAACCCGTGGCGGCCGTGGCCGCCTCCGCCTCCTCCATCAGCCGACGTACGTCATCGGCCAGGGCCGGATCGGCGGCGAGAGCCTTCCTGATCCGCACCCGCAACGCCGCCTGCAGATCGGCATCGTCGGGCGCCTCGGCCAGGTCCGCAATCACCTCAGGAACCTCCTCGTCCGCGGGGTCGGTCCCGAATACGCGCTGGAGGATCTTCCGTCCCCACCCCACGGTCGCATCGGCCGCGTGCTCCTGCGCCTGGGCCAGCACCGCCGCCCCGTACGTCCCCACCGCCGCCGTCACAAGCGGCGAGATCGCCGCCACCAACGCCGCCACATCCACGCTCCCGCACCTGCCCCTCACAGACATGCGCCCCCGAGCGATGCGTCCGCATCCCGCTGCCCGAATCTAACCGCCGACCACCGGCAGCGCCTCCCAAGACGCGAAATACGTGCCCTATGCCCTCAATGACGTGATCTCTGGATCCCGAACAGAGCCACATCAGCCTCGAGCGCGCAGTGCGGAGAACAGGGGACCCGAGCCGCAGCTGGCGTCGAGGATCCTTCGGCCGGTCAGGGACTGTAAAACTAACGGCGGATCTGATGATCAGGGAAGAGACGCTTGATGTCCGAGACCGCCGTGGAGTCGCTGTCCATGAACGAACTGCAGGCCGAGCCGGACCGATCGATGACGGACGAGCAGCTGATCTCGATGCTCGTCAATCGAGCGCGTAGCGAGGGGCTGCAGCTGACCGGTGAGGGCGGGCTGCTGCAGCAGCTGACCAAGCGGGTGCTGGAGTCGGCTCTGGAAGGCGAGATCACCGATCACCTAGGCTATGACCGGCACGATCCGGCCGGGAAGAACAGCGGCAACAGCCGCAACGGCAGCCGCACCAAGACCGTGGTGACCGACGTCGGCCCGGTCGAGGTGCGGGTGCCGCGCGACGTGGCGGGCACCTTCGAGCCCCAGCTGGTGCGCAAGCGGCAGCGCCGGCTGTCCGGCGTGGACGAGATGGTCCTGTCCCTGTCGGCCAAGGGGCTCTGCGCCTGCCGACAATTACATCCGCCCAGGTCATGACTCTGCGAGGGCTTCGCGTGGCGTACGCGAGCTCCGGTGACCCGAGAGACTGAAGCACGTACGGCAGGATGATCCGCTGTGCTCCTTCGCTTGGCCTACCTGACTATCACGAACGCCTTCGCCGCGCTGCGGTTGCTCCCCATGAGCAACCGGGACAAGGACGCGGAGATTCTCATCCTGCGTCACCAGATCGCCGTCCTTGAACGCCAACTCGGCGCCGACACCAGAGTGAGATTCGCGCCCGAGGACCGAGCTTTCCTTGCCGCGCTCCTGACGTCGCTACCGCGCGAGGTTCTGCGCCGGCTGCGGCTCCTCGTCCGGCCGGACACCGTCCTGCGCTGGCACCGCGACCTGATGCGACGGCACCATGCCCGTATCTGCCAGCCGAAACGGCCTGGGCGGCCGCCCACGGTCCGCTCCATCCGCGCTCTCGCCCTGCGTCTGGTTCGGGAGAACCCCGGCTGGGGTTACCGACGGGTCCATGGAGAGCTCGCCACACTCGGCATCAAGGTGGCACCGTCCACAGTGTGGGAGATCCTCAAGCAGGCAGGTCTTGATCCGGCGCCGCGAGCGGGCGTCCACCACATGGGCCGACTTCCTGCGCTCCCAAGCTGACGCCCTGCTGGCCTGTGATTTCATCGAGACCGTCACTCTCAGCGGGCAACGCCAGTACATCCTGGCGGTCATCGAGCACGCCACCAGGCGCGTCCGTGTGCTGGGCACCGCCACTCATCCGCGCGCGAGCTGGGTCATCCAGGCGATCAGGAATCTGGTGATGGATCTGGACGATGCGGGCTGCCGGGCGCGCTTGCTGATCCGAGATCGGGACGGGAAGTTCCCGGCGCTGATGGACGAGATTCTCGCCGAGGCCGGCATCAAGACCGTGATCACTGGCATCCGGATGCCGCGCATGAACTCGATCATGGAGCGGTGGGTGCAGTCATGCCGACACGAGCTCCTCGACCGCTGCCTCATCTGGAACGAACACCACCTGCGGCACGCCCTACGCGAGTATGAAGACTTCTACAACCAGCACCGAGCCCATCAAGCCTTGAACCAAGCAGCGCCGCTGCGCACCGTCCCCGATCCGATCACCGATCCAGAGCGAATTGCCGGCCTGAACGTACGCCGACGAAACCGGCTCGGCGGCGTCCTCCACGAGTACTCACATGCGGCTTGAACTGCATGGATGGAATTTTCGGCAGGCGCAATGCCGCGCCAGGGCGCGGGCGCGGCTGGAGTTTCCGCTGGTGAAAAGCGCGCCCTGCAGGATTCGAACCTGCGACCGTCGGATTAGAAGGCCGCTCAAAGGTCGGAGGGGGTCTTGCGACCGATAGGAAGAACGCCGATGACGATCAAGCGGGGAAGCTCCGTTCGGCTGCGCGAGTTTTGTGCGATCCAGACGCGATCGCGGACATCGGAGTAGCCGCCATCATGGTTGCTGTGGTCGCCGACCGCGAGCACCGCGAAGGGGGGACCGGTAGCGGTGTAGTTGGTGGCTTGCGGCAGGTATGCCTGTTCGACCTGTTCCGGGCTGCAGCGGTGTTCACGGCGTTTGACTTCAATGACATATCGATTGCCGGGTTGCGGTGTGTAGGTGATGTCCGTGCGGCCACTGGCGACGTCGATGATCTCTCGTTGGACGCTGCCGGGTGTCAAGGCCGCGCTCAGATGTTGATGTAGGTCGTCCTGCAGGGCTTTTTCCGGCCAAAGCCTAGGCCGGCCGCCGCTGGTCGTGCCAACAGGTGGTCCGAGATAGCTTGTGCGCTCGCCGTACAGGTCGGCTTGGGCGTCGAAACGGTCGTACATGAAGCGCAGGAACTGCTCCACCACGCCGGTGAACTGCTGGGCGACGGGTGGCTGCCAAGCCGGGCTGGTGGCCAGGGTTGCGAGAAGGTCGGCCAGGTGGTTGTCGAAGGTGACGTTTCCGGTGGGTATGAAGCCCCGTTGCGCGCGTTCCAGGTAGTGATCGACTCCGTCCAGGAGAGCCGGGTCGAGGTCGTCACGCAGAGCTGCCCCGGTCTGGAATAGCGCTTGGAGGTGCGGGCGGCCCTCCAGGGCTTTTCCCGGCACCGTGTCTCCCCTCGACTGCTGCATGGCGAGGCGCCGCTGGGCGATCGCCTCATACAACGCGTGAGCATCGGGATGCTGGGTGAAGTCAGGGTCGTACTGAAGGGCTTGCTCCAGGTGGTGCAGCAGTCCGTCCTGGCGCAGGAATGTTGTCTCCAGGGTGGGGGCGATGAGCGCGCCCGGGGCGTCGGCGGTCACGCCTAGATGGGTGTGTATGGAGCGGCTGGCCAGGTAGACGTTGAGGAGATCGTTGAGTGCGGCGGAGGGACGGTACCAGCTCGGTTCAGCCAGTCGTGTGCTGGCCACGCGCAGCGTGGTGGTCAGATGAGCCCAGGCGCTCTGGGTGGTGCCTCGTGCGCTGAGCCAGTCGAGATCGTGTAGACGCGCGGTCCAGGCGTCAAGTTGGCTGGTGATCGTTTCCAATCGGCTGACGG
This sequence comes from Nonomuraea sp. NPDC049421, assembly GCF_040677005.1. Lineage (NCBI taxonomy): Bacteria > Bacillati > Actinomycetota > Actinomycetes > Streptosporangiales > Streptosporangiaceae > Nonomuraea > Nonomuraea sp. NPDC049421. The sequence continues at coordinate 11,325 of NZ_JBFAQA010000005.1, read as the reverse complement.
CGTCGTCGAGCTGCGTACGGATTTCGACGGCGGAGTTGCCGGGCTCGCGAAGTTCAGAGAAGGCGAGCACGGCATCGATGGCGGCGGTGTAGGCGCGTGCGTCAAGTCGGTTCTCATGCGTCCGGTCGATGGTGATCAGGCGCATGCGGGCTTGGCGTAGCAGCGTTTCAGCATCGGTGTGGCTGGTCGAACTCAGCGCCTGGCGGATGAGGGCCAGAGCGAGTTCGAAGCCGGCGTCAGCGCGGGTCGCCAGGGGAAGGTTAGCTTTGTTCTCCAAGCGGATGAGGACGTCGATGAGGCTGGTGTCGCCGAAATGGTCATGGGCGACGCCGATGAGCAGCGGCAGGCGTTCCAGGGCGGTGGCGTGCTCATCGCCGGTGATGTCGGTCAGTAGGGCCAGCAGCCGGTGATGGTTGGCATGCTCGGACAAAGCCAGCCGCAGCAGGGCCGCCACTGCGGGTTGCGTCAGCTCCGCCCGTGTCCCCGTGTCGAGGGCGGCCTCCACATGACGCGGTAGTTCGCGGGCCAGCCGGCTGCCGATCCGCTCAAGCAGGGGGGCGCTGGCCAACAGGGCTTCGAGCGCGTCGGCCAGTATCCATCCGGCCTGAGGATCCCGTACGCCACCGATGATGGCCTCGCACAGCGCGGCGGACTGCTCTTCGGTCAGGTTGCGCCAGGAGCGTGCAGTGGCTTGCACGAGATAGGGCAGGTGCGGGCCAGTGGCCAGCGTGCTGGCCTCGCTCAGGACCAGGGCGGCGCCGCCTAGATCATCGAGGGTGGGCCCCTCGTCAAGGTCCTCGTCGGAGGCCTGGGCTGCCCATTCCTGCAAGGCATGGTCGACGGACTGTGTCACGGTCGGCTGCCTCTCATGTCAGACAACATGATCAGCGTATTTTAGAACAAGTGCTCGCGTTCGTCGGTAATGATTTGCTGATCCGGCAGCAGTCCCTCGACGAGCTCGGGATGCGCGGTAGTGAAGATGATCTGAAGATCGGGAAGTTCGTTAGCGATCGTCTGTAGTTCTGCCACCAGGGTACGGGCGGCCTCCGCCGTCATCTCCTCTGCGGCCAGCGAGTCGATGAGCAGCAGTCCGGGATGTGAAGCCACTCCGCGGCTGGCGCTGACGCGCAGTAGAGCGATGACGGTGGCGATCCGCATGCGGAGTCGGTCGCCCCTGCTGAGCTGATTGAAGCGGGTCTTGACCCCTGCCTTGACCGCGTTGACGCGGCCTGCGCGATCAAGTTTCACGCTGTCGAGATTCTGCACTCCGATACGCGTGGCCAATTCGACGATCTGCGCGTCCAGAGTGGGGAACAGCCGGGTGGCGGCCTCCTTGACCACGGTCTGCATGGCATCGTGCACCGCCTGCAGGATGTCGGCCCCGCTGGCCGGGCCGGCGCCGGCGGTGCCGGGCAGCGCGCCAGTGGCCGCGAGACGGCCCTCCAGGCCGGCGGCCTGCAGCTCCAACTCGAGGAGGCGCCGCTGGCGCTGCGACTGCTGGAGGGCGTGATGCAGAGCAGCGGTGGCGCGTTCGTGCCGGGCACGCGCGCTCTCCTCCTGTGTGGTGGCATCGGCCAGGCGCGTCTGAGTCGTCCGCTCCGCTTCCTGGGCACTGTCCAGATCGTCTTGAAGTTGCTGCAGGATTGCCTCGGCTGTTTCGGCGTCGACCGGCGCCAGAGGTCGTGTGCACACGGCGCACGCGGCCGATTCACGCTCCGCCTTGTGCCGCTCGCCTGGCAACGGCTCTTCACAGCGCGGGCAGCACGTCGGATTCAACCGGCCCAATACCTGGCGGGCCTTCCAGGTTTCCTGGGCATCCAGGTGAGCTTGTTGGAGGCGTAGCCGGGATTCTCGCGCTTCTTCGGCTGCCTGGCCGGCTCTTTCGACGCTGGCTCGAGACGTCCGTAAAGCCGCCGCGCTCTGCTCGGCCCGCTGCAGCAACACGGTCACCTCATCCTCGGTTGCCTCTGCGCGCAGGGCCCCGATGTCCTGCCGTACCTGCGCCAGCTGCTGTTCCCACTCGCGACGCTCCTGACTGCGGGCTTCGAGGTCAGTCTGGGCCCGGCGCTGCTGCTGGCGCGCGATCTTCTGATCATGTTTGCTCGCCACCGCCAGACGGGTCAGCGCGCTGGTGTAGGGGATGTCAACGAACAGCTGCAGCAGCTGCCCAGGCAGCCCGGCTGCGTTGACGTCCCCTAGGAGGAGCTCCTCCCCGCCGGGGTTGAGATAACAGGCGCCGAAGTAGGCGCTCCACCCATGCAACTGCGGAGCACCCTCTCCATCGGCGCCTGCTGTCCGCTGCCAGACATTGGTGCGTTCCATCCGCAATGCGTCCAGCAGGTAGGTGCCGATCGCCCCCTCCACCTCGGTAGCGCCGACAGCGTGCGTGACCACCCGCAATCCGTCGTCGTCGGCTTCGAGCAGATGCTCAAGGCTGTCGGCGGTCAAGATCGTGCCAGAGACGAAAGGCGCCAGCTCCGGGTCACAGTCCAACGTGATCCGGGTGGGCTTGCCGGCCACAAGCACATCGAGCCGCAGCGTGCGCAGCCACGACCGCACATCCAGCGGGAGATCCCGAGGTGCTCCGCGCAACGGCCAGACGAGGAATTCCAGCAGACTCGTTTTGCCCGCGCTGTTAGCCGGATGGGTGATGGCCCAGACCCCGGCGGAGAACGATCGATTAAGATCGAAACGGGCACCAGAGTGCTTGACCCCGGTTGCACGCAACCGCAGTACGCGCAGCCGCCGGTCCGCTGGCACCGGACTTGTCACGATAATATTGGCTTCGGCGAGGGTGCGTTCAACCTGCTCGGTGGTGAGCCGCAGTTGTTGGGCGACGCCCGCGATGATGTCTCGCGCCGTGGGGACATTCGAGAAACTTCCGGCCATGCTCGGCAGCTCGGTCACGAATTCTCCCCATCGACGTCATCAGCGCTCGCTCGCAACTCGGCAAGACGGGCACGTGCCCGATCAGTGATTGGCGCGATGTACTCACCGATCGGCGTATCCGCGTAGTCGCGCAGCAAGTATTGACGGTTCTTCAACTGCGTGCCACCCAAACCATCCACAAGCGCCACCACCAGGCGGGTGCGGTCGGCGTACCAGGCCAACTCCGGTACGTCTTCGACCATGCTCTGCACAACCTGACGGCCGCGCTGCAGCAGAAAATAGAGATGCTCGGCGACCCGTTGCTGACGCAGAATCTGTGTCTTGCTCAGCAGACCGCGCTCCACTAGGACGGCGAGGGCGTCATCGAGCTGCTCAAAAGCCCCATAGTGATGACGCAGCATTGGGTATCGCCGCAAGTCTGGCTCTTCTGAGTCGAGAATCTGCCCTGCCAGTTCGAGCAGCGCCTTCTCTTCGGGAGCCTTGGTGTACTCCGTCATCAGCTCGTAGGCAAGGTAGTCTGGATTGCGCACCCAGAAGTCCAGCTTCTGCAGGCGTACCTGAGTATGTACAATCCCCACGGTGGATGGCGGCATTTCCATGTCATCGCCGGCGGGGTCCTTGGCCGCCGCTTCGATCAGCAGCAGCAGGCGTACGGCATCCTGCCAGCGGGTTGCCCGACGGACGGTCTGCTTCGCCATCTGCTCCCTCACGGCCGACGCCAGATCATCGCTCATGATGGCAGCTCCCAGCGTCTGCCGCTAGAAGCCGTAGCGCTCGGCGGGTACACGCCGACTGTCAGATTGTGGTCCTCCGCCTGCCGAAAATTGCTTCCGCCCAGGTCATGATCATGTGAGGACTTCACGTGGCGTCGGTATCAAGGTCGCGCCGTCCATGGTCTGGGAGATCCTCAAGCAAGCCGGTCTTGATCCGGCGTCCAAGCAGGCGTCCACCACCTGGGCTGACTTCCTGCGCTCCCGGACCAGCCGGCCTGCCGGATCGGCTAGCAACTGCACGTTCACCCCATGCTGCTTGTGCTTGCCGCTGCAGTACGGCCGCTCCTCGGCGAGACGGTCGATCGGGATGAGGGCGCCGTCCAAAATGGCGTAGGCCAGCCGGGCCGCGCGCCGCGGCGGCCTGCACGTCGTCGGCCAGCACAGCCAGCAGATCCACGCTCTCACGGACGTAAGCCAGGCGGTGGTGACGCCGACGGAGAAGCCGGCGGCCAGACGCGTGTAGGTGTCACCGTTGCGCAGATGTGCCAGGACCAGCAGGGCTTGGCGGCCTGGCTCCAGCCGCCGCCATCGGGAGCGGCGGTCGGCCCGCTGGGTGCGGATGAGCTCGGCCAGGCTGATCAAGGTGTGATTGGACAGCGGAATCGCAGCACGGTAAGACAGCAACGAGGCTCCCGGTTGGGGCATCGGATCTTGGTCGACTGCTGTCTTACCAGGAGCCTCCTGTCACCCGCCACCGCTCTGCGCACACCCATCGTGACCAGCGCCGTCAGGATGAAAAGAGCTCACAGTGCTTACCGGTATCCGGATGCCGCACATAAACTCGATCACGGAGCGGTGTGTGCAGTCGTGCCGTCATGAGCTTCTCGACCGCTGCCTGATCTGGAACGAACGCCATCTTCGGCACGCCCTACGCGCGTACGAACGCCTCTACAACCAGCATCGAGCACATCAAGAGCTGGACCAAGCCGCCCCGCTGCGCACCGCACCCGATCCGATCACGGATCCGGCGCGAATCATCAACCTGGACGTACGCCGACGAGACCGGCTCGGCGGCATCCTCCACGAATACTCACAAGCGGCTTGACCTGCACGGATGGAGTTTTCGGCAGGCGCAGTGCGCAGTATTCTTTAGCCAAGTCCCCCTTTGAGGGTATACCATCTACTAAATCATCCTATTTTGTTATCTATTTATACATATATGGGCATGTGTATCAAATCTAGTAATTCAAGACAAATCGGACACAATATGCAACAAAGATCATGACGTTCCTGCCCGGGCAGCCAAGTGGAGCGCGATAATGAGCGCGTGGCTAGATCGATCACATACGCGGACGCCCTTCGCGTGCTTGGCGAAGACAACACGGCGGTCAAGGCATTGGACAAGATCTTTGGGGGAGCGCTGTTAGGTGCCGCCACCGCAGGATTTACCGATGCGCTGGGGCTGATCGATGGCAAGATCGAAGCTTTCCGTCTGTGTCAGGATTTGGTTAATGCCTTGCGCGACAAACTGGCCGGGTTGGGTCGATATAGCCGCACTCAACGGTTGGAGGCCGCGCATGCCATCATTGTGCTCGCTGCCTTCTTTGAGGCTATCGACCATATCGACTTGCCCTTCACTTCTCGACAGCTCGAGCTAAGCCGGAAAGAGGTGCTTGAAATAAATGATCTCGCCACAAGTAAGAAGCTCGTGGTTAACGCGATCCTCGATGCGCACGTATTAGTTCCTGAGATGCATCTCTCTTACGAGGAAAACCTGAGCATCCTCCGGCAACATTACAGGGCAATTTCCGCCAGTTTAATGAAGTTCCTGATGGGCCTGAAGATATGGGATTCCCTGAATGCGACGGATCGAGATGAGGCATCGCTGCGCCTTCTGGGCGAGCTTCCAGATTACGCCTGTGTCCACTATCAGGAGCTCTATCGTCGCTTGGGCGCCGACTTCCCTGAGTTCGAGATTTGGGCCAACATGGGACAGCATCAGTCGACGCGCGACGTTATACATAAAGGAATGGCAAAACTCGAAAACAGGCTTGCTGACCTGATTACTGGCCTCGCTCCCACCCGTCATTTGCTGAGTATATCAAATGCGAACAGATCAGCACTGACGCGGCCCATCAATGCCGCCGCCGATCTGCAAGAGGGCCTACAAATGCCGACATTGGCTGCCGGGTACGTAAATCCCGGCTTCCGGGTAGTAGAACCAGATGCCAAGGCCGATATTACGTCTCACGCATGGTGGCAGACCATCCCAGCCGGTAAGGACCTATCGGACTTTCTTGCGGGTTTCCTCACCTCGCCGCGAGCAGTTGAGATACCTCTCGTTGTGCTTGGACAGCCTGGCGCTGGCAAGTCGCTGCTCATGAGGGTCCTCGCTGCGAGGCTTCCACCCGATCAGTTCTTGCCGATTCGTATCACACTGCGGCAAGTTCCTGCCGATGTGAAACTGCAGGCGCAGATCAAGCACGCACTGTGCGAATTGACCCACGAGGAAATCGATTGGGCAGACCTGGCTCGCTCCGCCGCCGAGTCAGGTATTCTTCCTGTTCTCCTTCTGGACGGACTAGACGAGCTGGTGCAGTCTATCGGAGTCCATAGGAACGATTTCCTAGAACAGGTCTCCGAATTCCAGCAATGCGAGCTTGAGCAAGGTCGGGCAGTCGCAGCTATCGTGACGACCCGGACGGCAGTTGCTCACCGATGCCGGCTCCCTAAGGGAGCGATTGTCGCCCAACTTGATCCCTTCAGTCAGGAACAGATCACCACGTGGCTGGCAACTTGGAATTCGGTCAACGAGGAGTATTTCTTGAGTCGAGATTTACATCCCCTACACACCGAAGATCTGCTTCCCCAGATCGAGTTGGCTGCCGAGCCGCTTCTACTGTTGATGCTCGCACTATATGATGCCGATGCTAATGATTTAAAGCGTAACTCTCGACAAATGGCGCGGGCTGAACTCTACCATCGCGTGCTAAGCCGCTTCGCCGAAAGGGAGATCCGCAAGCGCTATCCACACCTCTCTGGTGAACAGCTTGCAGAAGCCGTACATTATGAGCTCAGGCGCTTGGGGGTTGTGGCCTTCAGTATGATCAACCGTAGTCAGCAGTGGGCTACGCGCGAGGAGATCGATCAGGACCTCATGGCCTGGCAGCTGGCCGAAGAGAAGTGGGCGAACACGGACTTCCGCGCGTCGCTCAGCGCAGCAGAGCGCGTTGTGGCGGGGTTCTTTTTCGTCCACCAGTCTAGAAGTATCCAAAACGACAAACCGCTCGCCGCCTATGAATTCCTCCACGCCACGTTTGGTGAATACCTGGCCGCTCTGCTGGTCTTTGAGGTGATCAAGCAGTTGCGTAGCGAGGCAGCGGCATCTAGCGGGCCATTTGGCGAGGGCGCTCCACAAGCCGGGCCACTTTATGCCCTCACCTCTTTCGCGCTAATGAGTACCCAGCGAGCAATGCTTGGATTCCTCCGAGATATGGCTGGAACAGATGGCACTTACAGTAGGTTGATCACGAGATGCTTCCGGAATCGCGAACAGCGTACGGATCTACGTTTCTCCACCTATCTGCCGAGGCAGTTGCCCATAGTGCGCCACCTTGCGTACTACAGTGCAAATCTAGCGCTGCTGACCGCGGTCTTGGTTGAGGAAATGAGTATCCAGGACCTACTCGGAATAGACGGCGATCCGATCGAGGAGTGGCGTCGCCTCGGGTTCTTGTGGCAGTCTGCCGCCACGAACGAGGAATGGGTGAAGATGATCCAGATTCTTTCCGTCAGAAGGCACAAGGATAGCGACATTCGCGTTGTCTTCGGTGATGCCGAGATCCCTCCAGAGTTCAATCGCCTGCAGTTTGCAGAAGCGCCAGATCCAAGGCAGGTGCTTGACGAAATGAAACGCCTCGAAAAGCGATTCCTGCTCGACGATTCGCCATATATACCAAGCCTTCTCTCTCGAGAGGAAACGCTCGGCTACATTTCTGGAATCGATCATTCCGGCGGCTTGATCGACATGCTTCTGTATGATATCCCGAATCCCGCCTCTGCTTACCAAGAGGTCCTCGACCAGTTTCCTGCGTTGAACGATGCGGCGGCTCGCGGGCTTACATCCATAATCTTTCAGCTCCTGGTACGCGATATTTCGTCAATGACGATTGACACAGCCGCCACCCTGGTTCAGGGCATGACTCCCCGAGCCAAGTCGGAGTCTGATGTCGACACGTTGATCGCGTGTGTTTTGGAAGTTGTTGCGCGAGATAGTAGGCGAGTCTCCCTGCTTTGGAATCTCACGCGAATACGCCTGCCGACGAAGTCTCGTCTGCGCCTAGTAGTGACCTTGATCGAGCTGGGGGTGAGCGCATCCGACATCCCGCAAGAGATATTAAAGGTAGCGGACTCATTGACATCCTCGGAGTTGGAAGTCTTGCAACGCACAGACCCGCTCCTGTTTCACCGCTCCCGGCGGGTCATCCAATCAGAGGGACGACATTATGGGATTGAGTGGCCTTGACGACCGCTTCCGTACCCGCGGGACTTCAGGCCTACGCCGTATATGACCGTCCCCGCCTGCCCGATCTCCTCCGAAGCACTCTCCTCGTCGGCGTGCCGAGGACGGTGTTGTCGATCTTCTCGGTGTCCCGCTCGGAAATACGGTTTCGTGCCCTGAACTGGGAATTGCTGCGTGATCAAGCCAGCGACTGCGACCATCGCTAGGTGTTGATGTCGCTTGTCTACCGGTTGATGAGGGGCTTGTTCGGCCTGCTGACGGTGCTGGTCCGCTCCGACCTGTCCAAAGATGTTGAGGTGCTGGTGCTCCGTCACGAGAACCAGGTCCTCCGCCGTCAGCTCGGCAGCCGGCCTCGGTAGCGTGGCGCCGACCGGCTCTGGCTGGCAGCATTGTCGCGACTGATCCACCGCCGCCGGTGGGCGGAGGTGTTCCCGGTCACCCCGGCCACGATCCTGCGTTGGCACCGCAATCTTGTAGCGCGGAAGTGGACCTTCACCGACAGGCGGCGCCCGGGACGGCCCTGCACCCTGTCCCGCTCGGAAATAGGGTTTCGGGCTGTGAGCTGGGATTTCGCTGCGCGGTCAGGGCGGCGACTGCCACCATCGCGATGTGGTGTTGTCGCTCGTTTATCGGTTACTGAGGTGCTTGTTCGGCTTGCTGATGGTGCTCGTGCGCGCTGATCTCTCCAAGGACGTCGAGCTGCTGGTGCTTCGTCAGGAGAACCAGGTGCTCCGCCGTCAGCTCGGCGGCCGGCCGCGCTGGGGTCATGTCGACCGGCTCTGGCTCGCGGCGTTGTCGCGGCTGATCCGCCGCTGCCGATGGGCGGAGGTGTTCCCGGTCACCCCGGCGACGATCTTGCGCTGGCATCGCACGCTTGTGAGGCGTAAGTGGACCTTCACCGACAGACGACATCCGGGACGCCCTTGCACTCGCCCGGCCGGTCAAGGCACTGGTCGTGCGGATGGCGCATCAGAACCCGACCTGGGGGCACCGGAGAATCCAGGGTGAGTTGGCTCGCCTGGGCCATTCGATAGCGGCCTCCACGGTGTGGGAGATCCTGCATGCGGCGGGGATCGATCCGGCGCCTCGCGGGCCGGGCCGACCTGGCGGCAGTTCCTGACCACCCAAGCCCACGCGATCATCGCCTGCGACTTTCTGGTAGTCGAAACGGTGCTGCTCAAACGGCTGTATGTGCTGATCTTCATCGAGCACGGCACCCGGAAACTGCACCTGGCCGGAGTAACCGCACACCCAACCGGGGCATGGACGGTGCAACAGGCCCGCAACCTGGTCATGGACCTGGGGGAGCGCATCGCCGGGTTGAGATTCGTGATGCACGATCGAGACCCGCTCTTCACCGCCGCCTTCAACGCGGTCTTCACAGCTGAAGGACTGCAGGTCATCACCACGCTGCCGCGGACACCGAGGATGAACGCCATCTGCGAGCGAGTCATCGGCACCCTGCGCCGTGAACTCCTGGACCGGATCCTGATCCTCAACGAACGCCACCTGACCTTCGTGCTCCGCGAGTACCTGATCCACTACAACGGGCACCGTCCGCACCAGTCCCGGAAACAACGTCCCCCAGACATCGCCACGCAGCCCGTCTGCGACGTGACCGACCTCGACAACCTACGATCCATCCATCGAAAACCCGTCGTCACAGGAATGATCAACGAATACCACTACGCCGCTTAGCCGCAGCTCAAGCCACGTAACTCAATATTCGAGCGGCACAGGCAGTGATTGCACTCCCTGAGCAGCTTCTTTTCAACACCGGGATCCCCGTATATCTCTGGACCCTGACCAATCGGAAGACGGCCGACCTCAAAGGGAAAGTTGTCCTCATCAACGCCCAGGATGCCTCGCAGAAGATGCGCCAGCCCGTTGGCGACAAGCGGAGGTACATCGCTCCGGACCAAGCGGCCGAGATCGTTCACCAGTACGCAAATGCTCTCGAGATCGCACGGGACCCTCAGCATCCGAAATTCGCCAAAATACAAGTGTTAGGGAGCGAGGAGTTCCTCTACCGCAAAATCGTCATCGATCGTCCGCTACGTCTGCGTTACGAACTTTCGGAGGAGCGCCTGGCCCGGTTATCGGACTCTCGCGCTTTCAGGAATGTCAACGACCCTGACGGGCTGCTCGATGCCTTGCGCCCCCTTGTGGGATCCGACTGGAAGACAAAAGCGAAGGCGTTCACAGCGCTCCGTAGTGCCGCCTTAGAAAAAGGACATATCTGGCCCACAGGGATCGCCTTCGAGAAGGCCGTTCGCATAGCGCTTGGCGTCAGAGACGCTGAAGGGGAGTTGCAAGAGGACAAAGGAAAAGTCGAAGCCGACCCCGAGCAGCGCTCCTTCGCGGAACTCTCTCTTGGGGAGAACCCTGATGAGCACCTCAGACGCGAAGTCCTTCCCGATGCCCCTGACGCGTGGATCGACCACACAAAGACGAGGACCGGATGCGAGATATCCCCCGCGCATTTCTTCGTTCCCGAAGTCGACGGGCCCCACGCATTTTTCCGGCAGTATGCGCGAGCGGAGACGGCGAGGACTAGTCAGAACGCCGGGGATGGGGACGGCGTAGTGTCCCATCTGCGAGCGCAGGATCTTCACGTCGTCGACTCTGCGGTTGAACTGCCAAATCTGACCGAAACCGGCCTAGCCTTGACTCCTTGTGGCAGCGGCGACCTCGTCGGACGCCCTGGGAACTGGCGGCTCCTCCCCCACAGCTTCGGTGAAGCTGTCACGACCATGTTCGTCCTGCATCCCCTGCCGAAGCGAGGCCGGGCTCTGTGTGAATGGCTCAACTCGCGCAAGGACGACGCTCCTGTACCCAGCATCCGGGACCTGATGAACCTGCGTGTCCCCGTCGGCCTCATCGAGGACGAGGAGATCGATGGGCTCCTCAACGATGTTCAGAGCGGCCGCCGTAAACTCAGGTCCGCAACCTCTGAGGTTCTGCCGAACGTCTTCACTAGGACAGAGGCCAACCTCTCACGGCTGAAGAACGAGATTCGCTCCGCGGCCTACGAGGCCCGACTAATCGGTGATCTTGTCCGTCCGCTTGAGGACCCGATCTTGAGAGCCGAGTGGAGTTATCCCTTCGGAACCTGTCAAACCTGGTGAGACGTCAGGCTACTTGCGTGCTTTGTGGTGAGGTGTCGGGCTCGGAGGCGGTGGGTGGCTGGTTGATCCACAC